>NZ_JBXWMT010000002.1:0-497439 GCF_059609985.1 Ruegeria sp. YTSA219 | reverse complement strand
CGCTGACGGCCCAGCTCGGACGTGATCGAGCCGAACAGCTCTGGGTCGCGCGCTGAGAGAGACTGGGTGAAAAAACCGGTATCACGTAGATTGGCGTTCATGGGGGCTCCACAATGCTGGGATTTCTTGCGGATTTCCTATCGGAAACGGGGCATCGGCAAAAGGCTTAAAGCGACGATTTGGCCAACGGTGGCGTCAAGTCTGGTCTATAGGGGAAAGGTATGATTGTTTCGGAACCAAATGTGCAGCACTGGAAACCACAATAGATGATTCAAAGAATCGCTTTTCTTGCCAGCGACGCCAAGGTGGCTCAAACCGCACGCGACAAACTGGTCAGGCGCTATGGCAATGCGGCGCCGCGTGATGCAGGTGTAATTGTCGCGCTGGGTGGGGACGGCTTTATGCTGCACACTTTGCACAACATGCAGCACCTCGATACGCCCGTATATGGCATGAATCGTGGAACAATCGGGTTCCTGATGAACGAGTTCCACGAAGAAGATCTGATGGACCGTCTTTCCGCCGCTGAAGAAGAGGTCATCAACCCGCTGGCAATGCGCGCGATGGATCAGTCCGGCAAGATTCATGAGGCGCTAGCCATCAATGAGGTCTCTTTGCTAAGGGCAGGCCCTCAGGCGGCGCGGCTGAGGATCAGTGTGGACGGTCGCGTGCGCATGGATGAATTGGTTTGCGATGGTGCTTTGCTGTCAACGCCAGCAGGATCGACGGCTTATAACTATTCCGCGCATGGGCCAATCCTGCCGATTGGATCGGATGTTCTAGCCCTGACAGCGATTGCAGCCTTTCGTCCGCGACGCTGGCGGGGCGCGCTGCTGCCCAAAATCGCCCAGGTGCGGTTCGATGTGTTGGATGCGGACAAGCGGCCGGTCATGGCGGATGCGGATTCAAATTCATTTCCGGATATTGATTGGGTCGAAATTCGATCTGAACCGGCGATCCGGCACCGTATCCTGTTCGACCCAGGCCACGGCCTGGAAGAGCGTTTGATTTCGGAGCAGTTCACCTAAATGGAAGGTCAGGTATGAATTAATCGCGCTTGTGTGAACCAGTTCACACGAATCCGATTAACATTAAGGTACTGTGAACTTGCCTGGAGAACACGCCATGGTGGAAGTGAGTGGCCATCAACGGCGGTTTCGAAATGAACGTGCAGTTTATGTGCGGGCGAGGGTAGGTGGTGCTACGCTCGTTATCGGATTTCTAGGCATATTTTAGAAAGCGGACCCCGGGTACAAAACCCCGGGGTCAATTTATTGGACAACGTCTATTTAGAAGGACGTCCCCATTTTCTTCCACAATGGCAGGCACATTTGCCCCACCCGGTCTTCGATCGCCGCGGCGGCGTCTACGGCCATATCCTCGCGCCATCTGCGGGCTGCGATCTGGATGTTGATCGGCTGCGGCCCATGCGGCAGCTCGGCCAGCCGCGCCGGAACACATGCCGCGGGCAGGCCGATGAAGTTCATCGCATAGGAATAGACCGCACAGCCCAGAACTTCATGCACGCCCTCGGCGCCCTCGGTGTCTCGGTCCGGTTTGAAGAACGGCTGTGGCAGGAATGGTGACAGGACCAGAGGATAGTTTTGCATGAACAGAGACCACTCGCGCGCATAGTGGCTGCGTTTGGCCAGCATTTCGATAAGGTCTGTGCCAACTAGGGGTGGGAATTCCTGAAAGTAGACCTCGAATATGTCGCGGATTGTTTTTGATCCCGCAGCCTCGATATCGGCTTTCAACAAGGTCAAAACTTCGCCCATCAGGGCGCGGTACCCGCCACGACCAGCTTCAAAGATATCGGGTGGTGCGACCTCTTCCACTACATAGCCTGCTTCGATCAATGCATCGCGTGCCGTATCCAGAGCCTTGTCGACTTCGGGATGCAAATCGTATCCAAAGGTCTGCTTGGTGAAGGCGACCTTGATCGGGCCGGTTTGGTCCTCACCCCGCCACGGCATCGGCACGTGAAACGGATCGCGCGGATCGGGCGCGATCAAGCTGGGCATGGACAGGTGCAGGTCCGCTGCGGAGCGCGTGATCAGACCCTGCACCGACATCGATTGTGCCAATATGCCCCGTTCTGCCGATTGGCTGGGATTCCACGCCGGAACACGACCCAGACCCGGTTTGACGGTAACCGCCCCATTGGCGGCGGCAGGAAATCGCAGACTGCCCCCTATATCGTTGCCATGGGCCAGCGCACCGATCCCAGCCATCACAGCTGCGCCCGCGCCACCAGAAGATCCCCCGGGCGAGATATGACGTCCCCAGGGGTTATGCGTGCGGCCATGCAGTTCGTTGTCTGTGTCAGCACGGAATGAAAATTCGGGCGTGTTGGTGCGACCGATGACGATGGCGCCCGCCTTTTGCAGGTTGGAAACAACCGGCGCATCATCCGGGGCGATCACGTCTTTCAGGGCAACGACCCCATTCGAGGTCGCATGTCCTTTTTGATCGACGTTGATCTTGATGGTGACCGGCACACCATGCAGGGGGCCGGGCTGCTCTCCGTCACCGACCGCCTTGTCCAGATTTCGCGCACGGTCCAGCGCTTGTGAACTCAGATCTTCAACAACCGCATTCAGCGCAGGATTGACCTGTTGCATCCGGTCGATGGAGGCTTTGACGGCCTCTTCCGCGCTGATTTCCCTGTTGCGCGTCAACGCGGTCAGATCGGTGGCGTTCAGACGCCAGATGTCGGTTTCTGTCATGGGGCCTCACTGTCTTGGTCAGACAGTAGAGGCCCGGTGTCAGGTTGCAAGAGGCGGCAGGCGCGCCGATTTTCTACTGGGCGTAGCCGATGGATTTGAGGGCCTCGGTGATCTCGTCCAGAATCGCCGGATCGTCGATGGTGGCGGGCATCTTGTAGTCCTTGCCATCCGCAATCGAGACCATGGTTCCGCGCAATATCTTGCCCGACCGCGTCTTGGGCAGCCGGTCGACAACCACGGCCAGCTTGAAGGCAGCGACCGGTCCGATCTTTTCGCGAACCAACTTGACGACATCCTGAACGATGTCACCATGGTCGCGGTCACAGCCCGCATTCAGACACAGGAAACCAACCGGCATCTGGCCCTTCAGCTGGTCCGACACGCCGA
This sequence comes from Ruegeria sp. YTSA219, assembly GCF_059609985.1. Taxonomy (NCBI): domain Bacteria; kingdom Pseudomonadati; phylum Pseudomonadota; class Alphaproteobacteria; order Rhodobacterales; family Roseobacteraceae; genus Ruegeria; species Ruegeria sp. YTSA219. The sequence continues at coordinate 494,323 of NZ_JBXWMT010000002.1, read as the reverse complement.
TCACGGCGCATTCGGCAACGTCAGGGTGTGCGGCCAGAACCTCTTCCATGCCGCCGGTGGACAGACGATGGCCGGCGACGTTGATCACGTCATCGGTGCGCGCCATGATATAAAGGTAGCCGTCCTTATCGACCATGCCCGCATCGCCGGTTTCATAGTATCCGGGGAAGTGGTTCAGGTACGAGCTTTTGAACCGGTCTTCGGCGTTCCACAGCGTCGGCAGGGTGCCCGGGGGCAGGGGTAGTTTCACCGCAATCGCACCCAGCTCTCCGGGTTTCATCGGGTGGCCGCCTTCGTCCAGAATCTGCACGTCGTAGCCGGGCATCGGCTTGGCAGGTGAGCCCAGCTTGGTTGGCAGCTCTTCAATCCCCAGCGGATTGCCCGCGATGGTCCAACCGGTTTCGGTTTGCCACCAATGGTCGATGACCGGAACGTTCAGCGCGTCTTTGGCCCATTCGATCGTGTCGGGATCCGCCCGCTCTCCGGCCAGAAACAGGGCTCGCAGGCAGGAGAGGTCGTATTCAGGGATCAATTCCCCCTTGGGATCTTCACGTTTGACCGCGCGGATTGCGGTGGGAGCAGTGAAGAAACTGCGAACATTATGCTCGGATATCACCCGCCAGAAGGTGCCCGCGTCTGGGGTTCCAACCGGCTTGCCCTCGAACACTATCGTGGTGTTGCCGTGGATCAGCGGCGCGTAGCAGATATATGAGTGGCCAACGACCCAGCCGACATCAGAAGCCGCCCAGAACACGTCGCCGGGATCCACGTTATAGATGTTCTTCATCGTCCAGTTCAGGGCGACCAGATGGCCGGCCGTCGGCCGTACGACCCCTTTGGGCGCTCCGGTCGTGCCCGATGTATACAGGATATAAGCTGGATCATTGCCATCGACAGGAACACATTCCGCAGGCTCAACACCGTACTGGAACCCGTGCCAGTTGAAATCACGCCCCTCGATCAAATGCGCAACCTCTTGTTCGCGCTGGAATATCACGCAGAAATCGGGCTTGTGGCTGGCAAGTTCGATGGCACCGTCAAGCAGCGGTTTATAATGCACCACACGGCCCGGCTCCATCCCGCAAGAAGCGGCGATGATTGCTTTTGGTTTGGCGTCATCAATACGGACCGCCAATTCGTTGCTTGCAAAGCCACCAAACACAACCGAGTGCACCGCACCCAGCCGGGCACAGGCCAACATCGCCTCAAGCGCTTCGGGGATCATCGGCATATAGATGATAACCCTGTCGCCCTTTTCGACACCTTTTGCCCGCAATGCCCCGGCCAAAGTAGCGACCCGATTGCGCAGTTCGACATATGAGATCTCGCGCTTGGTGTGGGTGATTGGGCTGTCATAGATGATGGCCGTCTGTTCACCGCGACCATTCTCGACATGGCGATCAACTGCATTCCAGCAGGTGTTGACCCTGGCATCACAGAACCATTCATAAAGAGGAGCATTGTCGTCAAACAAAGCCTTGCTGGGTGGCCGAACCCAATCAATTCCTTTTGCAGCTTCCATCCAGAATGCCTCTGGATCGGATTTCCAGCTCTGGTAAACGTCCTGATATGCCACTTTGGTCTCCTCCGAAAAATCCCTGCACCGTGTCTAGGGCGGGGTATAGGGGGCAGACAAGCGGTCGAAGTGACGGGGCGTCACTTTATCGCAAAATATTTGCAGATGTATAAGAATTTCCCTGCAAATTTTTGCAAACCTGTCGGCAATTTATGGATTTTGCGCGCCGAATTCACAGTTTTGCAAAACTGCAAATGTATTGGTGCAAATATGAAGGAATCAGTCCGGGCACCTGTTTCGGTGCCCGGAGGGGATCCGTGACCCTTTACCCGTAATGAGCGACAGGCGTTCCTGCGATCGCCGCCATGTTCAGTAACCCGCGTGCGGTGATCGAGGGGGTCACGATATGTGCCTTGTTGCCCATACCCATCAGGATCGGGCCAACTTCCAGCGCGTTGGCCTTCATCTTCAGGATGTTGCGCACACCGCTAGCGGCATCTGCGTGGGCAAATATCAGGACGTTGGCGACACCTTCTAGACGTGAATGCGGGAAGATGCGCGACCGCAGTTCAGGGTCAAGCGCTACGTCCAGATTCATCTCACCCTCATATGTGAAATCGCGCGGCTCCGAGTCCAGAATCTCCAAAGCGGCCCGCAGGCGCTTGCCCGAGCCTTCGGCCTGATTGCCGAATTGAGATTGCGAACAGAACGCGATTTTTGGCTCCAACCCGAAACGCCGGACATGACGGGCCGCGCCCAGGGTGGTTTCGGCAAGCTCTGCAGGCGTTGGTAATTGCCGCACATGTGTATCGGCAATGAACAAGGGGCCGTCCTCAAGAACCATCAGAGACAAAGCGCCATGTGCGCGCAGGTCGCCATTGGCCAACACCTGTTCGACATAGCTTAGGTGCCAGCGGTATTCGCCAAAGGTTCCGCAGATCAGGCTGTCGGCCTCGCCACGCTGAACCATGATCGCCCCAATGGCTGTGCTGTTGGTGCGCATGATGGCCTTGGCCAGATCAGGGGTGACACCGCGGCGCTGCATGATCTGGTGATATGAGGTCCAGTAATCATAGTAGCGATTGTCATGTTCCGGGTTCACGATCTGAAAATCCTCGCCGGGACGCACGGTCAGGCCCAGGCGCTCGCATCGCGCTTCGATGACTTCGGGACGTCCGATCAGGATCGGTGTTTCCGTGGTTTCTTCCAGAATGGCCTGAGCGGCGCGCAGCACACGTTCGTCCTCGCCCTCGGCAAATACTATTCGGCGCGACGCAGCTGCTGCGGCCTCGAAAACCGGGCGCATGATCAGGGCGGATTTGAAAACCGTCTGGTTCAGGCGCTCTTTATAGGCCTCCATATCTGGAATCGGACGCCTGGCAACGCCACTGTCCATAGCCGCCCGGGCCACTGACGAGGACACAACAGCGACGAGGCGCGGGTCAAAAGGTTTTGGGATCAAATAGTCAGGTCCGAATGTCAGTTGCTCGCCCTTATAGGCGGCGGCGGCTTCTGCACTGGTCGTTGCCCGGGCCATATCAGCGATTCCGTCTACGCAGGCGATCTGCATAGCGTCGTTAATTTCGGTCGCACCAACATCCAGGGCGCCCCGGAAGATGAAAGGAAAGCACAGAACGTTGTTCACCTGATTGGGAAAATCACTGCGACCGGTTGCGATGATCGCATCGGGGGCCACTTCGCGAGCTGCGTCCGGCAGAATCTCGGGCGTCGGGTTAGCCAGCGCGAAGATGATTGGTCTGTTGGCCATTTTCGCGACCATTTCGGGTTTCAGGACATTCGGTCCGCTAAGCCCCAGAAACAGATCGGCATCCCCGATCACGTCATCCAGCGTGCGCAGATCAGTCTTTTGCGCGAATTGGCTCTTGTGCGGGTTCATGTCCTCGGCTCGCCCTTCATAGACAAGCCCGTGAATGTCACACAGCCAGATGTTTTCACGTTTCACACCCAGCTTCACCAGCATGTTCAGGCAGGCGATCCCAGCCGCGCCTCCGCCGGTCGAGACGATTTTGATATCCTCGAACTTTTTCCCGGCAACGTACAGCGCGTTCTTGGCAGCGGCGCCCACGACGATTGCGGTGCCGTGCTGGTCATCGTGAAAAACGGGGATGTTCATCCGCTCGCGGCACAGTTTTTCGACAATAAAACAATCGGGTGCCTTGATGTCTTCAAGGTTGATTGCCCCGAACGTGGGTTCCAGCGCGCAAACGATATCGGCCAGCTTTTCGGGGTCGGATTCGTCAACCTCGATGTCGAAACAGTCGATCCCTGCGAATTTCTTGAACAGAACCGCTTTGCCTTCCATCACCGGCTTAGAAGCCAGAGCGCCTATATTGCCCAGGCCCAGCACTGCTGTTCCGTTCGAGACCACGCCAACAAGATTGCCCCGCGCGGTGTAAAGCTCGGCGTTGGATGGGTCGGCCTTGATTTCCAGGCTGGCCTCGGCGACGCCAGGCGAGTAGGCGCGCGCCAGATCCCGACCGTTGGCCATGGGTTTCGTAGCCCTGATTTCGAGCTTTCCAGGCTTTGGGTGAGCGTGATAATCAAGCGCGGCCTGTCGCAGGTTGGGAGTGTCAGACATAGGCAATTCATCTCCGTTCCGAATTTGGTTGAAGGGTTAAACTATTTCTGGCGCCTTGGCTACGTGACGTCACTTCATAAATGGATTTTTGCCAAACACGGCCGTAGGTTGAATTATGTTCTAATATGGTTACGGTCGCGCATCTTCATATTCGGCACCGCTTCCACAGGAGATCGAAGGCCCAAGATGACCCCGGAAAAACAATCTCAGTCGATACCCGTCACAACCGATACCAAGCGGTCCTTTGGGCTGGACCAGCCGCTGTTTCGTGCAGCGATTGGAGTTGCGTTGCTGATCTTGGTGGTCCTCTGTATCTGGCCGGTGCAGGCGATGTCCCTCAACCATGAGGGCGGCCCGTTCGAATCCATTTCGGCCGCGGCACTTGTTCTGGCCGGGGGCATTGCGCTTTTCCGGTATCGCGGGATTTCCCGTCTTTATATCGGTCTCGTCTGTTTGCTGCTGGCAGAGCGCGAACTTGCTGCGGATATCTATGCCGTAGATAGCTTGCCATATGGGATTCTGAATGGGCTGGACACGCTGCTTGATATGAACGCGGTTCGCGTCATCCTGGCTGTTTTGGTTCTGGGCGGCTTGCTCTGGCACGGGGTGCCAAACGGGTGGCGTGCGTTCAAGCATCGGGTCCCGTTTCTAATGGTGTTCTTTCTGGCCGGTATGTGTGCGGTGGTTGCACAGGGGTTGGAAGAAGTCAGTGGCGCACTGAAAGACGACCTGTCGGACCAGATGATCATGCGTTTGTTTGTGTTGGAAGAAACGCTTGAGATGTTCTTTTCGATTGGCATTTTGGCTTCTGTTCTGATCGGATGGCCCAAAGCCACGACCGAAGAGAACTTGAATGACCAGCAATCAGACCAAAGCTGAGATTCGTCTGCCGACGCAGGAATTACGTGACGACATCCCGTTTTTTACCAAGGTACTGGGGATGCGGATGGATATGATCTATCCGGCTGATGACCCTCGGGTCGCCGTGTTCTCGGGGCATGGATTGCGATTACGGATCGAACAGGATGCACCCGAGGCGCCCGGAATGTTGCGCATTCTGACCGAAAATCCGGATGAGTTTGCGGCTGGCCAGCGCAGTTTGGTCGCGCCGAACGGGACGCGTGTTGAAATTGATGAACTGAACCCGCCGATGGTGATGCCGGATACCGTGCATTCCTTTGTCGTGCGCAGACTCAAGGATCAGGCCCCGTGGGTCATCGGGCGCGCCGGAATGCATTATCGCGATCTGGTACCCGATCGCTTGGGCGGGTCGATCATTGCCAGCCATATCCGCATTCCTGATGGCGGTCCGGTTCCGGACATGGTGCATTTCCACAAGGTCGGGTTTCAGTTGATTTTCTGCATCCATGGCTGGGTCGATGTGGTTTACGAGGATCAGGGCGATAAGATGCGCCTGACCGCCGGCGATTGCTTTATCCAGCCGCCCGAAATCCGCCATCGTGTGTTGGAGGCATCGGACAATGTGCAGGTGATCGAAATTGGTGTTCCTGCCGAACATGTCACCGAAATCGACCACGAAATGCAGTTGCCGACCCCGCAATACCGCCCGGATCGCGAATGGCAGGGCCAGCGCTTTGTCTACAACCGGGCCGAGGGAGCAGAATGGGGGCCGTTCCGTTTGCCGGGCTATATCTGTCGCGACACCACGATTGCTCAGAACACGATGGGTGTCGCAGGCGTTCAGGTGGTGCGTCGGGGGCAGGGTGACACCGCCTGGGCTACACATGATATCGATATTCATTTCACCTTCGTTATGAACGGTGAGTTGACGCTCGAAGGCGAGGGGCGTGACCCCTATCGGCTGGAACAGGGCGATGCCTTTGTCATCCCGCCGGGTATGCGCACACGCCTGTCTGATCCGACCGATGATGTTGAACTGCTTGAGGTCACGCTGCCTGGCGTGTTCAATACGGTTCTGGATTAAGCATTTTGGCTCAGGAATTCTGCGCTCGGGGCTTCAATTCCCCGGGGGCTTTCATTTAGGGTATGACTTTCTGACCAGATGATCAAAAAATAGGGAATCGCCATGAGCTTGAAAGACGCAGCCTTGTCCGTGCGGGAAAACGCCTATGCGCCTTATTCCAATTTCAAGGTCGGCGCGGCGATCCGGTCCCTGTCGGGGCAGATCTACTCCGGTTGCAATGTGGAAAACGTGGCCTATCCAGAAGGCACTTGCGCCGAGGCCGGAGCCATTGCCGCCATGGTTGCTGCTGGCGAGCAGGAACTGACCGAGGTTTACGTGGTCGCGTCGTCTCCTCAGCCAGTACCGCCGTGCGGGGGGTGCCGCCAGAAACTGGCCGAGTTCGGCAAGCGTGACGTCAAGGTGGTATTGGCCAGCTTGGACGGGGCGGAGTTGAAAACCACTATCGGGGATCTGCTGCCAGGCGCATTTGACGCCTCGCATATGGAGGATGTCTGACCCCATGGACGCCCGCTCGATCATCGCAAAGTTGCGCCGCAAGGATATACCCTCCGCCGAGGAACTGCACTGGTTTGCCCAGGGGCTTGCCGATGGTGGGGTCAGTGACGCGCAGGCAGGGGCCTTTGCGATGGCGGTTTGCATGGGTGGGTTGGGTGCGCAGGGCCGTGCCGATCTGACCATTGCGATGCGCGACAGCGGCGATGTCCTGAACTGGGATGTGGAAGGACCGGTAATCGATAAACACTCGACCGGGGGTGTGGGCGACAGCGTCAGCCTGGTACTGGCCCCCGCACTGGCCGAGCTTGGAGCCTATGTGCCAATGATTTCTGGCCGGGGACTGGGACATACGGGCGGCACGTTGGACAAACTTGAATCCATCCCCGGTGTGACCACCCAGATCAGCCAGGACCGGCTGGTGCAGGTGCTGAACGAAACGGGGGCAGCCATTGTCGGCGCCACCGGGCAAATCGCGCCAGCGGACAAACGGCTTTACGCCATTCGGGATGTCACGGCGACAGTAGAAAGCCTCGACCTGATCACCGCGTCGATCCTGTCGAAAAAGCTTGCAGCCAGCCCGGATGCACTGGTGCTGGACGTTAAGGTTGGCAGTGGGGCCTTTATGAAAACCCTTGATGACGCGCGCAATCTGGCACAGGCGCTGACGGAAACCGCCAACGCTGCAGGGTGTCGGACCTCGGCAGTCATAACCGATATGAACCAGCCGCTTGCCTCTGCGCTGGGCAATGCACTTGAGGTGGATGAGGTCATGAAGGTATTGACCCAAGCGCCTGACGCGCCGTTGGCTGTGATCTCTGCCGAACTGGGTGGGGTTCTGTTGGCTGACGCCGGTATGTTTGCCACTTCGGAAGAAGGCCGGGACAAAATCGCCAAGGTCATCCGCGATGGCCGTGCCGCAGAACGGTTTGGCCGCATGATGGCCGCAGTTGGGGCACCCATTCACTTTGTCGACGATTGGTCGCGCTATTTGCCCGAAGCCAGCGTGATCCTGGAAGTGCCCGCTCCCGCTGCGGGCTATGTAACCACGATAGACGGAGAGGCGCTGGGCCTTGCGGTTGTCGAATTGGGTGGCGGACGTCAGGTTGAAAGCGATGTGATCGACCCTGCGGTCGGGCTGTCAGATCTGGTGCGACTGGGCGACCGGGTCGAAAAAGGCGTTCCATTGGCTGTCGTCCATGCCGCCCGCGAGGATGCCGCGCGACGTGCGGCTGATGCTGTTCAAAAGGCGATCACGCTTGGAACGGGTAAACCAGTGGTGCCATCCCTTGTCCACGAGAGGATCACGCCATGAGCCGCGCCTTCCTTGTGGTGATGGATTCTGTGGGTATCGGCGGCGCGCCCGATGCTGATCAGTTCTTTAATGGCGACATGCCGGATACTGGGGCAAACACTCTGGCCCATATCGCGCAGGCTTGTGCACAAGGTCAGGCGGAAGAGGGGCGATCCGGGCCTTTGCATCTACCGCATTTGGATGCGCTGGGGTTGGGTGCTGCGGCACGGCTGGCCTCGGGTGCGGAAACGCCGGGTTTGCTGGCCCAGCCGACAGGTCTGTGGGGCTGCGCCTGTGAGGATTCACCGGGCAAGGACACGCCATCGGGGCATTGGGAGCTAGCAGGGCTGCCTGTGCCGTGGGACTGGCATTACTTTCCAAATACAACACCATCATTTCCGGCTGATCTGAGCAAGGCCGCAGCCGAGGCCGCCGGAACCGAAGGGATTTTGGGGGATTGCCACGCCTCGGGCACCACGATCATCGCCGAATTGGGGGCCGAGCATATGCGAACCGGTTGGCCGATCTGCTATACCTCGGCCGACAGTGTCTTTCAGATCGCCGCGCATGAAGAAAGTTTCGGCCTAGACCGTCTGCTTGACCTCTGCCGCGCGCTGGCCCCACGTTTGCACCAGATGAAAGTGGGGCGTGTGATCGCACGGCCCTTTGTCGGCTCGCCCGAACAAGGGTTCACCCGCACGACCAACCGCAAGGATTTTGCCATCGTGCCGCCCGCTCCGGTGCTGACGAACTGGTGTCAGGATGCGGGCCGCCGTGTTCATGCAGTGGGCAAGATCGGCGATATCTTTTCCATGCAGGGAATCGACACACTGCGCAAAGGGTCGGATGCTGACTTGATGGGTCATCTGTCCGATTTGGTCGATGAGGCCGAAGAGGGCAGCCTGACCTTCGCCAATTTTGTCGAGTTCGACAGTCTCTATGGCCATCGGCGCGACATCAGCGGCTATGCCCGCGCGCTGGAATGGTTTGACCAAGAGATAGGTGCAATTCTGACCCGGTTGCGCCCCGATGACCTGATGTTGTTGACCGCTGATCACGGCAACGACCCAAGCTGGATCGGCACCGACCACACGCGTGAGCAAGTACCTGTCCTGATTGCAGGGCAGGGTGCGGGGCAGATCGGTCAGGTCAAATTCGCCGACATTGCCGCCAGTATCGCACATCACCTGAATATCCCGGCACAAGGGCCGGGGCGGAGCTTTCTATGACTGTCGCTGACCTACCCAAGATCGAACTGCACTTGCATCACGAAGGTGCCGCGCCGCCTGCCTTCATCCGTCAGCTGGCGCATGAAAAGCGCATCGACCTGAGCGGGATTTTCAAACCTGATGGGTCATATGATTTCCGGGATTTCGCCCATTTCCTCAGCGTATATGAGGCCGCCTGTGAAGTGCTGAAATCGCCCGAGGATTTCCGCCGTCTGACGTTGGCTATTCTTGAAGAAAGCGCGGCGAACGGGGTGGTGTATTCGGAAAGCTTTCTGAGCCCCGATTTCTGTGGCGGTGGCGATTTGGTGGCCTGGCGCGACTATCTAAGTGCCATTCAGGATGCCGCTGATGAAGCCGAGCGGAAGTACGATATCACTCTGCGCGGCGTGGTGACCTGTGTCCGGCATTTCGGACCCCAACAGGCCAAGCTCAGTGCATATTGTGCTGCTGAAACTGCGGGCGACTGGATTACCGGGTTCGGTATGGGGGGCAATGAATCCATGGGGGTTCAGGGCGACTATAAGTGGGCGTTTGACTGCGCGCGCGAGGCCGGACTATGCCTGACCACCCATGCCGGAGAGTTCGGTGGGCCGGATAGTGTCCGCGATGCGATCCGTGATCTGGGAGTTGAACGCATCGGCCATGGCGTGCGTGCGATCGAAGAACCCGACCTTGTGCATGAGATCGTTGATCGTGGTGTGACGCTCGAGGTTTGCCCAGGCTCGAACGTGGTTCTGGGCCTGTTTCCTGACTTTGCCAGCCACCCGATTTCCAAGTTGCGCGAGGCAGGTGTCAAGGTCACCGTGTCCACCGACGATCCGCCGTTTTTCCATACCACAATGCGGCGTGAATATGAGATGTTGGCCAAAGCTTTCGGTTGGGAGGCCGAGGATTTTGCCGCCCTGAATGAAACCGCCCTGAATGCGGCTTTTTGCGATGAAGCGACCCGTGCGCGGGTCAAGAAAAGACTGGAGATATCATGAGCGAACACCTGACCGTCGTCGACCACCCGTTGGTGCAGCACAAATTGACGCTCATGCGGGACAAGGGCACTTCGACCGCCGAATTCCGTCAGTTGCTGCGTGAGATCACCTTGCTTCTGGCCTATGAGATCACGCGCGAAATGCCATTGACCACCCGGCACATTGAAACCCCGATGGAAGAGATGGACGCCCCCATCCTGGCCGGTAAGAAACTGGCGTTGGTCTCTATCCTGCGCGCCGGTAACGGAATGCTGGACGGCGTTTTGGAACTGATCCCCTCGGCCCGTGTTGGCTTTGTTGGCCTGTACCGCGATGAAGAGACTTTGAAGCCCGTCCAATATTACTTCAAAGCGCCCGAGGGGCTGAAGGACCGTTTGGTCATTGCTGTCGACCCGATGCTGGCAACCGGCAACAGTTCGGCCGCCGCGATTGATTTGCTGAAAGAGGCTGGCGCGACGGATATCCGGTTCCTGTGCCTGCTGGCCGCTCCCGAAGGCGTTGCCCGCATGAAAGAGGCGCACCCGGATGTTCACATCGTCACCGCCGCACTGGACCGTGAGCTGAACTCAAAAGGCTATATCATGCCGGGTCTGGGCGATGCGGGTGACCGGATGTTCGGGACCAAATAAGCGGGCTTATCCGCCGCATATATTCTGCAGCCGGACCCATTCGCGATCTGGCAGAATCTGCTGCAGGGGCTGACCCGCCATCGGGTCAGCCTCGATCAGGCCCAGCACGGTTTCACCTGTGACGTCCGTCGCATAAGCAAAGGGGACTGAGGGCAAAGCTGCCTCGGCAAAAATTTCCAGCAGGTTCTCGTCTGGTACAGCCGGACGGGGTTCTGATAGAACTTCTTCGGTATAACTGTCGACAATCTGAGGTGTCAGCTCACCGGTTGTCAGCAGGCGGAACGCAGATCTGATGCCGGTCCGGTCCAGCAGATCATCCAGTGGGTCCTGTGCCTGCACACGTGCACGTTCCGCAAGGATGTACCCGGCCACGACCGAGGGGTCCTCGTGATCTTCGACCAGAGATCGGTTCAACAGGACAATTCCACCCGGCAGGGTCAGGCTGGTCTGTACTCCGGCTGGTAGGATAACGATTGAGCGCACGCCCGTTCTTGCCGCCAGATGATCCAGTGCTTCCTGAGTGCCCTCGGACACGCAGGCGCGGCCTGACACTCTTTCGATGCGCCTCAGGATTGTATCGCCGATGTCGATACGTTTGATATCGGGAACGACGGATACGACATGGTTTTGTAATGCTGACGGTAACCACAACAGCATGAGCGCGGCCACAGCAGCCACAACCCCGGCCACGCTGAACCACCGCAAACGCCCGGGGTGGGGGCGTGACCGGTCGATGGCACGCTGCAGACGGTCAATGGCTTCGATCATCGTGGTTTCGGATTGGGCCAGTTCCAACGTCTCTTGCGGGTCGCCATCCGGGTGGTAAATTGCAGGGAAAACACCGGGGTTCTGGCGCTCTAACGCGGCCAGCGACCAATGCGTCAGTGCCCGGTCGTTGAAATCCGATATCGTCAGCGTCGCTTCGCCAATCGACACAACAACCTCGCGCCGCTGAACATCGGGCGAGGGGCGCCACAGACCGGTGGCTTCGATCCGCTGGAACTGTTTCAGTGCCGTCATCGGGGTGATGTCTGCTCGTTCTTAATTGGAGCCAGCTTAACACGCTAAATTCAACCGGCGCAAACCTGTTGCGCGATGTTCAGGAAATGTGCTGGATACCTAGACGAGCGGAATATTCTGTTACCGCTCTCCATCATGCCGCGGGGAAAATGATGCAGGCGGACACCCAGACTTCACCGGTTTTGGCCTCGGTGCTGATGGTCAGTGCTATGGCAATCATCGGCGTGATTGATAATGTGGTCATCTTGGTGGCCGAAACGATCGGTCTGTGGCAGTTCCATTTCAGCCGGGCACTGCTCATGCTACCGCTGATAATGGGCCTGTCACTGCTTGGGCTGGGCCGCTTGCGCCCGATTAGGCTTGGCCCCGTGATCCTGCGTAGTGTTCTCATCACATTGGCCATGTTGTTCTATTTTGCCTCGCTTGCGCTGATGCCGATTGCGCAGGCGTTGGCGGGTTTGTTCACGTCGCCGATCTTTGTGCTGTTGATTACAACCGTCGCCATGAAGCAACGGATAGGCCCATGGCGTATTCTGGCCGTTGCAGTAGGGTTTGCCGGGATTTTGTGCGTGTTGCAGCCGAATCCCGGCGAGTTTGATGCAAAAACGCTGTTGCCGGTCGCCGGAGGGCTGTTCTACGCGTTCAGTTCAGTCATCACCCGAAGCCACTGCGCGCAGGAAAGCACGACGGCATTGCTGGCGGCTATGGTGACAACCTTGGGAGTGGCCGGAGCGGTAGGGCTGATCGTGTTATCCTTGTTTCCGGGGGTTCCGGTCGCTGGGCCGGAGGGCTTCGTCACCCGTGGCTGGGTCTGGCAAATGGGACCGGCAATTCCTTGGATTATAGTTCAGGCAATAGGGTCGACGATTGCGGTATTCATGCTGATCAAATCCTATCAGATCGGTGAGACCTCTTATGTGGCGGTGTTTGAATATTCGGTGATGATATTTGGACCCTTGTTCGCCTGGAGGGTCTTTGGGCAGAATATCGGTGTTCTGCAGATCCTCGGCATATGCCTGATCGCAACGGCCGGAGTTCTGCTGGCCTGGCGATCCACGCGTCCCGCCGCTACAGAGGCCGCATCGTGATCATTTCGCGCGGTCGCTCTTATATCTTCGTCCACATTCCCAAAACTGGAGGGACATCTTTGTCGCTGGCTTTGGAACAGCGCGCGATGAAGGATGATATTTTGCTGGGAGATACGCCCAAGGCAAAGAAACGCAATAGGCGGATCAAACAGCTATCGGCGCGTGGCCGCCTTTGGAAACATTCAACCCTCGCCGATATCGAAGGTGTTCTTTCACCGGATGAGTTGTCGGGGATGACAGTCTTTACCCTGGTCCGAAATCCCTGGGATCGGCTTGTCAGCTATTATCACTGGCTCAAGGTGCAAGGCTTTGATCACCCCGCAATCGCGCTGGCCCGCGCCCATTCGTTTGAAGGATTTGTCTGCCACCCTGCGACGCAACAATCGCTCCGTCAGCATCCGGCGCGGCACTACGTGACGCGAGCCGATGGTATCGAGCAGTGCCAGTATTTCATCAGACTCGAAGCGTTTGATCAGGACGCAGAGCCTCTGTTTGACCACCTGGGGTTCCGGATCACACTGCCGCATCTGAATCGATCAGAGCGGGCGAAAGATTACCGCAGCTATTATTCAGCCGCATCACAGGAGGCCATCGCCGAGGCTTGCGCTGAAGATATAGACAGATTCGGATACTCTTTTGATTAGATGACAGAAATATCGTTTCCCTGCGGGACTTAATACCGGGCGATTACAGATCGTTGTTCCGTTTTTAGCGTTATCCAACGGGGTTTGGGACCCAAATCAGGCTCAAATGTGTCAAAATTTGGACGCGTGATCGGTTTGGATGCTAATGAATATCTATTGTTTTTGGTGCCAGCAGGGGGGAGGCACGTGTTTGAAGTAGTGAGTGACATGGGTATTTCAGATGTTCCGGAAGGCCGGACACAATTCGAAACCAGAGTAGAACTGAACGCGCGCCGTGGCGGCTTGATCCACGGGACCAGGGTTGCAACTGTCGACGGCTGGACGCCGATTGAAGACATTCAGCCTGGTGATCTGATCCGGACAGTCGAGAACGGCTTTAAGGCAGTAAGGCGCATTTCTGTCGATACGATTTCGGTTCCTACTGAAGAAAGTCGGATCGAGTATTTGCCAGTCCGCGTACCCCCAAGTGCCGTCGACAGCCCAGGTACGATTTGGATCATGCCTGAACAGGGTATAGCATTGGAGCATGGCACCGCAGATCTGACTGTTGTGGCAGCACGAAAGTTGAGCGGTTTGTTCCGCATCAAGTCGGACGTCCCGGCATCATCATTCGATGTCAGCGCACTGTTCTTTGACGAGGATGAAGTGGTCTATATGGAAGGCGGCATGCGCGCCTTCTGCCCGTCAGGGCGTTTCGGCGGCCACAGCGGCACAAGTGCGGGCTATCAAATTGCCGAAAGCGAAACAGCGGCGGAATTGGTCGAAGATATACGAACTGAGGGCCGCGTGGCAGCCCTTGCCAACCCGTTGGGTGCGCTGCCTGCACCCATCTCACTGGAACAAGTTGTCCCTTTGAGACCCAGCAGGGGTGCGCGTCGCCCGGGTCGTCCGGGTCGGCCTCTCCCAGTGATCTGAACGGCAGGCCAACCAAACACGATAAGCAGGGTGCTGGCGTAAGGTATCTTACGCCAGCACCAACTGTTTAGGCAGCCTTGGCTTCGGGGTTGAAACGCCCGTAGAAGCTTTGGCCTTTATCTGCCATCTCACGCAGCAGCGGCGGGCAGGTAAACCGTTCCCCATATTGTGCGGTCAACTGATCGCAGCGCTCGGCCGCATAAGGGGTGCCGATGATGTCCAGCCAGCTCAGCGGGCCACCTGACCAAGGTGCAAAGCCCCAGCCCAAGATTGCGCCGACGTCACCCTCGCGGATGTCTTCCAGAACGCCTTCTTCCAATGCGCGGACGGCCTCCAGAACCTGAGCGAACATCAGGCGTTCCTGCACTTCGATCAGGTCGGGCTGATCCTCTGCCAGCGGATACTTGTCCTGCAGACCCTTCCAATATTCGACGCGCTTGCCTTTTTCGTCATAGTCGAAGAAGCCCGCGTTTGCCTTGCGGCCCAGACGGCCCTGTTCTTCCATCCAGAAGATCAGATCATCGGACGGGCTTTCAGGATATTCGTTGCCCATCGCGGCCTTGGTTGCACGTGCGATCTTGGCACCCAGATCAATCGAGGTCTCATCAGTCAGCTGGATCGGCCCGACAGGGAAGCCCAACTGGCGTGCCGCGTTGTCGATCAGAACCGGGCTGACGCCTTCGGTCACCATCCGGGCACCTTCATTGATGTAGGGAATGATGCAGCGGTTGGCGTAGAAGAAGCGGGCATCGTTGACCACGATCGGCGTCTTGCGGATCTGACGCACATAGTCCAGCGCCTTGGCCACTGCGCGATCACCGGTTTCCTTGCCTTTGATGATCTCGACCAAGAACATCTTCTCGACGGGCGAGAAGAAGTGGATGCCGATGAACTGATCCGCACGCACCGAAGCTTTGGCCAGGTCGCTGATCGGCAGGGTCGAGGTGTTCGAGGCAAAGATGCAGTCCTCGGGAATGATCGCCTCGACCTTTTTGGTCATCTCGGCCTTGACGCCCATGTCTTCGAAGACGGCTTCGATGATCAGGTCGCAGCCCTTCAGATGATCAAGGTCAGGGGTCGCGGTGATGCGGCCCAGCATGGCCTCTTTCTTTTCAGCCGTAACCTTGCCGCGCTTCATACCTTTGTCCAGGTACGTTTCGGTATAGGCTTTGCCTTTGTCTGCAGCTTCCTGATCGCGGTCGACCAGAACAACTTCCATACCGGCCTGCGCCGATACAAGTGCGATACCCGCACCCATCATGCCAGCGCCCAGAACACCGATCTTCTTGACTGACTGATCCGGTACGCCCGCAGGACGCACGGCGCCTTTTTCCAAGGCTTCCTTGTTCAGGAACAGTGATCGGATCATGGCACCCGAAGACGGGTTCATCAGAACGGAGGTGAACCAACGGGCTTCGATCTTCAGCGCGGTTTCGAAATCAACCAGCGCACCTTCGTAAACAGCGCTTAGCAACGCCTTGGCGGCAGGGAACGCACCCTGAGTTTTGCTATTCACCATTGCCGAGGCGCCGACGAAGTTCATGAAACCGGCAGGGTGGTAAGGCGCGCCACCGGGCATTTTGTAACCCTTGGCATCCCAAGGCTTCACAATGTCCGCATCTTTGGCGTTCAGCACCCAATCTTTTGCTGCGGCAACTGGATCCTCGGCGATCTCATCGATGTAGCCTGCACTTTTCGCCTTTTTGACGTCCAGCATCTTGCCTTCCAGCAACAGCGGAGCGGCTGCAATCGCACCGACCTTGCGGACCATACGGGTGGTGCCACCAGCGCCAGGGAAGATGCCAACCATGATTTCGGGCAGGCCGTATTTCGCCTTTGGGTTCTCGGCTGCAAAGATGCGGTGCGTCGACAGCGGTAGTTCCATGCCAATGCCTGCGGCTGTACCGGGCAGGGCGGTTGCAATCGGCTTGCCGCCTTTCTTGGTCTTGGGGTCCATGCCCGCCAGCTCGATCTTGCGCAGCACGCCGTGCATATTCATGGTGCCTTCGAACAGGCCCTTGGCGGGGTTGTCACCCGCCTGTTCTTTCATCACCGCAAGCAGGTTCAGGTCCATGCCACCGGCGAACGAACCTTCTTTCCCGCTGGTGATAACGATGCCTTTGATCTCGTCATCGGCAAGTGCCTGATCGATGCAATCGCTTAACTGTGCGAATCCGTCAAAAGACATCACGTTCATGGATTTTCCCAGGACGTCCCAGGTGATAATGGCGACGCCGTCCGCGCCTTTGCTCAGAGTGAAATCAGTCATTGTCATCTCCAATCTGGTCAGCCGTTAGCGGGCTGCCATCTTTCCGGGTGAAAGAGAATCCGTTCTCATCATCCTTCACCATCATGTCTAAGTCGCTGTAATAGCCGGTCTCGTTCGGGGTCCGTGTGCCCACCACCAGAAAGGTTGCAGGCGCATCGGTGTTGTTCACAAGGTGATGGCCGTTGGCTTCACCTGCGGGCCATGCGGCGCAATCGCCGGGCTGCATTTCATGCTCGCCATCGTCGTCGATCAGCGTACAGGTGCCGCTTAGCATGATTGCAAACTCGTCCTGCTCCATATGGTAATGGCGCAGCGAGGACATGCCCTGCGGTTCCAGCCGCACGATGTTCACACCGTACTGGGTTAGCCCGCCCGCATCACCGAGGCGCTGAACAAAACGGCCTGCGGTCGCCTCGGCCAGCTTGCCGGGATAGGCCGAGCCGCCCTGAAACGGAATCTGAGAGAGATCCAGCTTTGGCATCAGACGCGCTCGATGATCGTTGCTGCACCCATGCCGGATGCGATGCAAAGCGTGGCCAGCCCGGTTTCCTTGTCCTGACGTTCAAGCTCATCCAGCAGGGTGCCGATGATCATCGCGCCGGTCGCGCCCAGCGGGTGGCCCATTGCAATCGAGCCGCCATTGACGTTGACCAAAGCCGGATCGACATCGAATGCCTGCTGGAAGCGCAGAACAACCGAGGCAAAGGCTTCGTTCACTTCGAACAGGTCGAGATCGCTGATTTTCATGCCGTTGTCGGCGAGGATTTTCTCGGTCACCGGAACCGGACCGGTCAACATAATGGTGGGGTCGGTGCCGATCTTGGCCGTGGCCTTGATGCGTGCGCGCGGCTTCAGGCCGTATTTCTCGCCGAATTCCTTGTTGCCGATCAGAACTGCCGCCGCACCATCCACGATGCCCGAGCTGTTACCCGCGTGGTGGATATGATTGATCTTTTCCAGATGCGGGTATTTCAGCTTTGCGACGTTGTCGAAGCCGGGCATTTGCTCGCCCATCATCTGGAATGCGGGGTTCAAGCCACCCAGGCTTTGCATGTCCGTGCCGGGGCGCATGTATTCATCATGGTCCAGAATGGTCAGGCCGTTCTGATCCTTAACGGTGATGACCGATTTCGAGAACCGGTTGTCGTCCCACGCAGCTTTTGCACGGCGCTGCGATTCCATCGCCAGCGCATCAGCCTGATCGCGTGTGAACCCGTATTCGGTCGCAATGATATCAGCCGAGATACCCTGCGGAACGAAATAGGTGTTCATC
Organism: Ruegeria sp. YTSA219; assembly: GCF_059609985.1. NCBI lineage: Bacteria > Pseudomonadati > Pseudomonadota > Alphaproteobacteria > Rhodobacterales > Roseobacteraceae > Ruegeria > Ruegeria sp. YTSA219. Next base: position 476,427 of record NZ_JBXWMT010000002.1, on the reverse strand, counting down.
GCCAGTGAAGGGTCAGCCGCAATCGCAGCGCCATCGCTGCCCATCGGAACACGGCCCATCATCTCGACCCCGCCTGCAATATAGGCGTCGCCTGCGCCGCCTTTGACCTGGTTGGCAGCCAGGTTCACAGCTTCCATGCCCGAGGCGCAGAACCGGTTGATCGCCAGCCCGGGGATCGATTCATCCAGATCAGAACCCAGCACTGCGGTTCGTGCCAGACAGCCGCCCTGTTCCATAACCTGGGTTACGTTGCCCCAGATGACGTCCTCTACGGCGTGGCCCTCTAGATTGTTCCGCTCTTTTACGGCGTTCAATGTCAGCGAGGACAGGCGCGCCGAAGTCAGCTCGTGCAGGCTACCATCCTTGCGGCCTTTGCCGCGCGGAGTACGCAGGGCGTCATAGATATATGCGTCGGTCATAGTTTTCTCCTTAAGCTCGATCCGGCACAGAGCCGGGCATCAGGTCGTAGGGGTGTTTCCAGCCAGGCTGCTGGGACAAGCGTGTCAGCCAGGCGTCGATATTTGGCCATTCGGTGCGGTCAAAGCCGAAGGGTTCAGGATAGTAGAGATAGCCACAGCAGCTGAGATCAGCATTGGTTACGCCGTCCCCAACGATCCAGTCGCGACCGTTCAGATGTGCATCCAGGACTTGATACGCAGCCTTCAGACGACCCTGGTTGAATGCGATCACATCTGGGTTGCGGTGTTCTTCCGGCAGAAAGTTGATCAAAAAACGGGTCAGGCCTGCCATCGAGCTGAGTTTGTGATTGTCCCACAGCACCCAGCGCAGTACCTCGTATTTCTCTTCCTGCGACTTTCCTCCGAACATACCTGTCTTTTCAGTTATATAAGTCTGAATGGCCCCGGACTGACTGGTGCGAAAGTCGCCATCAATCATGACGGGCGCTTCACCCATTTCGTTGACAGTGGCACGAAATTCGGGAGTGCGTGTCACTCCTTTGAAGAAGTCGACTTCGACGGCTTCCCATTCTAACCCTGATAACTCCAGAGCCAGCGCCGCCTTGTACGAGTTTCCGCTGACGCCGAAACAATGCAGTTTGATGGTCATCATTTGCCTCCCTTGGCACATGAGTCAGTGCGATGTGCTGTATCATGTAGCCCGCCCTTTTTTGGGCGGGTCTGTTTTCTTATCGTTTGCGTTCTTCAAGTTCGGAATTGAAGATACGCAAACGGTGCGTCAGGCTCTCTTCGTCGATGACACTGTTGAAGTTCTCGAACAGGAATGACAGTGCCTCACCTTCGTCCAGACCAGCCTCGCGCGCGAACCCTCTGAGTTTGCGATAGCCGTCTTCGGTCATGGCGACCGGGAAACGGCGTGTTAGGCGAAATCGTTTTGGCATATCGAGCCTTTCGAATGGCCGGCCCCAAGATGGTCTGGGGCCGGTCAGAGATCAGAAGCTTGCCGCGTCCAGGCCCATGACAGTATCCGCACCGCTCTGGATGCGTGTCAGATGAAGACCGGTGGCTGGCAAGCGACGCGCCATGTAGAACTGGCCGGTGGTAATCTTTGTCTCGTAGAACTCGGTGTCCGAAGTCCCGGCTTCAAGTGCGGCATAAGAAGCTTTTGCCATCTGTGCCCACATCAGGCCCAGGCAGACATGACCGAACATGTGCATGAAGTCATTCGACCCAGCCAGCGCATGGTTGGGGTTCTTGGTGCCGCTTTGCATAAAGTACATGGCAGCGGCCTGCAGATCCTTGGAGGCCGCTTTCAGCGGTTCGATAAACGCCGTATCATAGGCTTCGTTCTGACCTGCGTTTTCCTTGCAGAATTTTTTGACCACTTCGAAAAACGCCATGACGTGTTTGCCGCCATCCTGGGCAAGTTTACGGCCCACAAGGTCAAGCGCCTGAACGCCGTTTGCGCCTTCGTAGATCATCGCGATCCGGGCATCGCGGGTATATTGCGACATGCCCCATTCTTCGATGTAGCCGTGGCCACCATAGACTTGCTGGGCCTTGACCGTCATGTCATAGCCTTCGTCGGTCAGGAACCCTTTGAGGACCGGCGTCAGCAGTGAGATCAGGCCATCGGCGGCATCGTCACCAGAGCGGTGGGCCTTGTCGATCATGGTGGCTCCCCACAGAACAAAGGCACGGGCACCCTCGGTAAAGCTCTTCTGATCCATCAGGCTGCGGCGGATGTCGGGATGCACGATCAGCGGATCGGCTGGACCGTCCGGATTTTTCGCGCCGGTCACATCGCGGCCCTGCAGGCGGTCCTTGGCGTATTCCACCGCGTTCTGATAGGCCGCGTCGGCCTGGGACAGACCCTGCATGGCTACACCCATACGAGCTTCGTTCATCATGGTGAACATCGCGCGCATGCCTTTATGCTCTTCGCCCAAAAGATAGCCGGTTGCCTCGTCATAGTTCATGACGCAGGTCGAGTTGCCGTGGATGCCCATCTTTTCTTCGATGTTGCCGACCGATACGCCGTTGCGTTCACCCAGGCTGCCATCTTCGTTCACCATGAATTTAGGAACGATGAACAGGGATACACCCTTGATGCCTTCGGGGCCGCCCACGATCTTGGCCAGCACCAGGTGAATGATGTTGTCGGCCATGTCGTGTTCACCAGCCGAGATAAAGATCTTCTGACCGGAAATCTTGTAGGAGCCATCCGCCTGCGGTTCAGCCTTGGTGCGCATCAGACCCAGGTCGGTGCCGCAATGCGGTTCGGTCAGGTTCATGGTGCCGGTCCAATCGCAGCTAACCATGTTCGGCAGATAGGTTTCTTTCTGCTCTTGGGTGCCGTGCGCCAGAATGGCCGAGGCTGCGCCGTGGGTCAGACCTTGATACATGGTGAACGCCTGGTTCGAGGCGGAAAACATCTCGGCCACGGCAGAGCCAATGACATAAGGCATGTTCTGGCCGCCGAACTCTTCGGGCATGTCCAGGCCGGTCCAGCCGCCTTCCTTCATCTGAGCGAATGCGTCTTTAAAGCCAGTAGGGGTATATACCACACCGTTTTCCAGACGACATCCTTCGGTATCACCGATTGTATTCAGCGGGTGCAGAACATTTGTCGCCACCTTACCGGCTTCTTCTAGGACAGCGCCGGTAAAATCAGGTTCAAGCTCGCTATAACCCGGGATGTCCGATCCCGATACATTGAGCACTTCGTGCAATACGAACTGCATGTCTTTGGTTGGTGCATTGTATACGGGCATTGGGAACTTCCTTAGTTTCGCTTGTCCGGTGGGTGGGTGCCGCCGGGGTTATTCTGCGGCCTTTTTGTCGCTCTTGATCGAGGCGATCACTTTCTCGCCCCATCTCAACTGTTCTTTTAGATCGTCAATGGCCTGGGTCAGCTCTTCACGCCGGGATTCCATATCGGCAAGCCGCTCGCACGCGATCTCATAGGTGCGGGTCATCTGTGTAACCTGCTGATCACCTACGTGATACAAATCAAGAAGCTGGCGAATTTCTTCCAGGCTGAAGCCAAAGCGTTTGCCTCGCAGGATCAGCTTGAGACGCGCCCGGTCGCTTTTGGTGAACAGTCGTTTCTGCCCTTCGCGGATCGGAAACAAAAGTTCCTTTGCCTCGTAAAAACGTAATGTGCGCGGCGTGACATCATAGGTCTCGCACATTTCACGAATGGTCATCAGATCTTCGGTCATGGTTTCTGCACTCTTGTAACTGGCCTTCGTTAAGCTGATTTGCGCAGTCGATGCGCGTCTTACAGCACGTAGATGCCGTTCACGTAACGCGAACGCTGCGTCACAAATAAGTTGACGTAACTTCCGTTCGCGTCAAGGTTTCTACTGCAGGGAATTTCAGGACGTCACGTCAGATCACCTTCCAGATGCAATTTTCCAAACACGGAAAAGCATGCTGAAAGGGTAAAAGACCCAGGAAGGGTCTGTTTTTGGCTTTGGCAAATCCGATAGTAAACGCGGTCAGCCGGGCAGCAATGCCTAGTCTAACAATTTCGCGGTTTGGTCACGCATTTGTTCCAAGGCATCTATGGCTTCATCCAACTGTTTTTTCTGATTGTTCAGTTCGACAAGCTGATGTTCGGCCATTTCGATGAAGGCCTTCATCTGTGCCTGATTCCCCTGATCTTCGTAGATCAGCAGCCACTGGCGGATATCTTCCAGAGGAAATCCGTATTTCCGTCCCCGCATGATCAGCGTCATCCGAGCGCATTCCCTAGGCCCGTAAAAGCGAGTTCGGCCTTCGCGGTCAGGCTGCAGAAGTTCGATATATTCATAGTAGCGCAGGGTACGTGGAGTCACGTCAAACTCGGCGCACATCTCTTTGAATGACAAACGGTTGTCGGGCATTCCTGGTCTCCTTCGAAACAGCGTAGGACGTGGCGACTTCAAGCGCAACAGGCGGGCTTGCTCTTTTGCTAGCCTGACGCTCATAAAGGGAGAAACAGAGAGGACACAAGTAGATGGTCGACAAAGCTGCTATAGCACGACAGTTTATTGAGGCCATTCCGCATGCCAAAGCTTTGGGTTTGACACTCACCAAAATGGGTAATGGCGAGGCCGAGATTTCGATGCCCTACAAGGCCGAACTGATCGGTGATCCACGCACGGGTGTGATCCATGGCGGGGCGGTTTTTGCCCTGCTTGACACCTGCTGCGGTTCCGCGGTCATGTGCCATCCTTCTTCGCCCGGCGCCACAGCGACAATAGATCTGCGGATAGACTACATGCGCCCGGCGACGCCAGGACAGAGCATTACGACACATGCTGTCTGTTATCACATCACCAGAAACGTGGCCTTTGTCCGCGCAACTGCGATGGATGAGGACAAGGACCTGCCCGTGGCAACCGCCACCGGTTCATTCACAGTGGAGAGCCGATGATGTCACGACCTCGGCCCGAAGCCATGCAGCTCATCGAACAGCGTCGCGATGCAGCACTGAAGGCAATCGTGGATGGTGTTCCATATATTCAGTCTCTCGGAATCGAATTTGACCGGCGGGGAAATGAGTTGACCGGGGTACTGAACTTTGACCAAAAGCTGATCGGAAACCCGATGCTTCCGGCGCTTCATGGTGGTGTGACGGCTGCCTTTCTGGAAGTAACCGCGGTTATCACCCTGAGTTGGGAGTATTTCTTTCCCCGGATCGAAAACGGCGAATTGGATGCCAGCACGGTCTTTCAAGATGAAACCATCATGTTTCCAAAAACAGTAGATTTTACCGTTGATTACCTGCGATCGGGCTTGCCACGGGATGCCTATGCGCGTGCCTTTGTTCGCCGATTAGGGCGCCGGTATGCGTCGGTTCGTGTCGAAGCGTGGCAGGACAATCATCAGCGTCCTTTCGCACAGGCCAGCGGGCATTTTCTGATGCCACAGTCCAAATCGAAAGCTGAGTAGATTTCCATGCAAGACGCCTCGGCACCCATCACGCACAGGCGCGTGCTTAAAATTGCAGCGCCCATCGTGCTGTCGAATGCCACGGTTCCGATCCTTGGGGCCGTGGATACTGGCGTAGTCGGGCAGATGGGTCTGGCTGCGCCGATTGGGGCTGTTGGGATGGGGGCCGTGATTCTGGCCTCGATCTACTGGATATTCGGCTTTCTGAGGATGGGGACCACCGGCCTGGCGGCGCAGGCGCGCGGGGCAGGTGACACTGCAGAAACCGGTGCGCTGCTGATGCGGGGCATATTGCTGGGCAGTGCGGCAGGTATGGTTTTCATATTGGCCCAAGTCCTTTTGTTCAAAGGGGCTTTTGCCCTTTCCCCCGCCAGCCCCGAGGTTGAGGCGCTGACCCGCGACTATTTGCGGATACGCATCTGGGGTGCGCCGGCAACGATTGCGCTGTTCGCCATCACTGGCTGGTTGATTGCGATTGAACGTACGCGTGGGGTCTTTGTCCTGCAGGTCTGGATGAACGGGCTGAATATTCTCCTGGATCTGTGGTTTGTGCTTGGTCTGGGTTGGGGCGTCGAGGGGGTGGCCATCGCGACGCTCATCGCCGAGTGGAGCGGGCTGGCACTGGGTCTCTGGCTGTGCCGCAGTGCTTTTACCGGGAATCAATGGCGTGACTGGCCGCGAATTTTTGATCCCACGCGTCTGCGTCGGATGATGCAGGTGAATGGTGACATCATGGTCCGTTCGGTATTGCTGACCGGCGCCTTTACCACCTTCCTCTTCGTCGGATCGGATCTGGGGGATGTTAATCTGGCAGCCAATCAGGTCCTGCTGCAGTTTCTCGAAATTACCGCCTTTGCGCTGGATGGATTCGCCTTTTCCGCCGAGGCTCTGGTCGGCGGCGCCATCGGTGCGCGGGATCGGCATCAGGTGCGCCGAGCCGCGGCCATGGCTTCGCAATGGGGGGTAGGGGGTGCATTTGTACTCGGTGCGGTTTTCTATCTGGCCGGACCAGCGTTGATCGACCTGATGTCAACTGCACCTGAGGTGCGACTAGCCGCACGCGAGTATCTGGTCTGGGCGGCGCTGGCGCCGGTGATCGGTGTGGCAAGCTGGATGTTTGACGGCATCTACATAGGCGCGACCTGGACGCGCGCAATGCGCAATGCGATGATCCATTCGGTTGCGATTTATGTTTTGGCCCTGTTCATATTGGTGCCTGCGCTCGGCAATCACGGCCTTTGGGCCGCGCTGATGATCTTGAACATCGCGCGTGCCTGCACGCTGGGATGGCGATACCCCAAGCTTGAGGCTTTGGTCGCCTAAAGAAGGTCCAGAAGGGATTCCGTAGGGCGACCAATGGCTGCGTTGTCCCCTTTGATTGCAAGCGGACGCTCGATCAAAATCGGATGGGCCGCCATTGCTGTGATCAGGTCATCCTGAGCGGTATTCTTGGTTAGGCCCAGTTCCTTGAACAGCTTTTCGCTAGTCCGCATCAGGTCGATGGCGGGGATATCAAGGCGTGTAAGTACGGCCCGGATTTCGTCTGCCGAGGGCGTGTCCTCAAGGTATTTGCGAATTTCGACCTGCGCTCCGTTTTCCTCAAGCAAAGCGAGCCCTGCGCGAGACTTGGAGCATCTGGGATTGTGCCAGTATTCGATCATATCCAGTCCTGTCTTTTGCTTCCAACGGCCTGCGCAACTGTTTCAAACCCGTCGCGCGCCAGCAAGTCATCCAAACCTCGCGCGATTTCTGCCGCAAGTGAGATACCACCGAAAACCATCGCGGTGTAGAATTGCACGGCCGAAGCACCGGCGCATATCTTGGCATAGGCCTGTTCTGCTGTGCTGATGCCACCAACGCCGATCAACGGAATCTGACCGTCGGTCAAATGGCTAAACCGGGCAAGAACGCGGGTGGATTTTTCGAACAAAGGCGCGCCGGACAGGCCGCCTGCTTCGTCTCTGTGTGCGCTGCGCAACCCATCGCGCGACAAAGTGGTGTTCGAGGCGATGACCGCATCAACGCCCGATTCATGGGCCACTTCGGCGATATCCCGCAGCTCATCCTCGGTCAGATCGGGGGCGATCTTGAGGAATACTGGTAGAGGGCGCATTAGGGTGTTTCGGGTTTCGATCACGCCGCTCAACAGAGCGCTCAGCGCCGCTTTGCCTTGCAAATCCCGCAGCTTTTCAGTGTTCGGAGATGACACGTTGACCGTAGCGAAATCCAGATGCGCCCCACAATGGGCCAGTACCTTGGCAAAGTCGCCGGGGCGATCATCGCTGTCTTTGTTCGCACCAAGGTTCAGTCCGATCACCGCATCCCTGGGGCGCGCCGCCAGACGACGGGCCATGGCCTCCATCCCTTCGTTGTTAAAGCCAAAGCGGTTGATGGCAGCCTTGTCTTCGGTCAGGCGGAACAGGCGCGGCCTGGGATTGCCGGGCTGCGGGCGTGGGGTAACGGCACCGACTTCGATGAACCCAAACCCGGCGCTGGACAGGGGGCCAAGAACCTCTCCGTTCTTGTCGAACCCTGCGGCCAGACCAACCGGATTGGGCAGATTCAGCCCGGCGATTTTGGTCTGCAAACGCTGTGACGTGACCGGCCCTGGTGCAGGCGCAAGCCCTGCCTTCAGGGCTTTGATCGACAGGGCATGTGCAGTTTCTGGGTCCAAGCGGTGCAGGGCAGCCAGCCCCAGCTTTTCAGTCAGTTTCATCCAAACATTTCTCCGCCTTCGGTCGGCGCGCACCGGATAAGGCGAGAGGTCTTCACCGCAGCCTGACGATGCACGACCGCCTGTTTGTAGTCAGGGTCGGATATCATTTCCAGAAAGGCATGGGCCGATGGGTAACTCGCGATAAATACCGCGTCCCATGCCTCATCCTTCGGGCCAATCAACGTATTCTGAAACGTGCCGCGCCAAATGATCTTTGCCCCAAGGCGGGTAATGATCGGCGCGGTTTCGATCCCATAATTTCGATAGGCCTGAGCGCCCGACAGACCGTTTCTGGCCAGTTCGTGCCCCGATGGATATTCGGCCCGGTCGCGGAACCTCACCAGGTTCAGCATCTCAATAGGCTGGTCACGATCCAGTACCTTGAAGGCCTCAAACTGGGCGCGATCCGGGTCGATATACCCCGTCATTTCATGTCGTCCGGGAAGTGATGCGCCTTGCCGTCAAAGGGCAGGGGGCAAGACCAGATAATGTCGGTCATACGGATTTGACGGTAGAGATGCGGAAACAGAGCCTCCCCCCGCGAAACCTCCCACTTCAGGTCCTCGCCCATCGCGTCAGCATCGCAGGCCAACAGCGTCAAACCTTCGGCGCCGGCAAAATGCTTGGCAGCGGTTTCCGCAGCTTGTTCAGCTGTCGAAAAGTGGACAAAACCGTCCGAAACATCAATCGGAGCACCATCCGTGGCGCCATCGGTCTGCAGCGCCGTCCATTCGTTGGCGCGGAAAATCTTGTAAATCAGCATAGAACGGTCATGCCCCGCGCTGCGGCTAGATTCAAGCCGGATTTCCCCCTTTGACTCTTTGCTGAAGGCGGCGCAACATCTTGGCAATTAACAAAGGGAGTTAAAATATGTTCACCCGTTTCCTAGCCTCGGCTGCTGTGCTGGGTTTGACTGCAGGAATGGCCGCCGCCGAATATAAACTGACCATTCTGCACACCAACGACTTTCATTCGCGTATCGAGCCGATCAACAAATATGACAGTGGCTGTAGTTCAGATGACAACGCCGAAGGAAAGTGTTTTGGCGGATCTGCCCGTCTCGTAACAGCAGTGGAAGAAGCCCGCGGACGTGCCGAAAACTCGATCCTGGTAGATGGCGGCGATCAGTTTCAGGGCTCGTTGTTCTATACCTATTACAAGGGCAAGGTCGCGGCCGAGTTCATGAACAAACTGGGCTATAACGCTATGACCGTGGGCAACCACGAATTCGATGATGGCCCGGAAGTCCTGCGCGGGTTTATCGACACGGTTGATTTCCCGGTGCTAATGTCGAACGCGGATTTTTCCGGCGAAGAATTGCTGAACGGCAAGATCAAAAAGTCTACAGTGATTGAAGTCGGCGGAGAAAAAGTCGGCCTTGTTGGCCTGACGCCGGAAGACACGCATGAACTGGCCTCTCCTGGCCCGAACATCACATTCTCGGACCCGGTTCCCGCGGTTCAGGCCGAAGTGGACAAGCTAACCGCGGAAGGCGTGAACAAGATCATCGTTCTCAGCCATTCGGGATATGCTGTCGACCAGCGTGTTGCACAAGAAACGACCGGCGTTGACGTAATCGTAGGTGGGCATTCCAATACATATTTGTCCAACGTTTCTGACAAGGCTGTTGGCCCCTATCCGACAGTGGTCGATGGCGTGCAGATCATTCAGGCCTATGCCTATGGCAAATTCCTGGGCGAGCTGAATGTCACTTTTGATGACGACGGAAATGTTGTCGCGGCGGCTGGTGAGCCGCTGATCATGGACAACAACGTGGCCGAAGATCAGGCCTCGCTGGACCGTATCGCGGAACTGGCCGCTCCTTTGGACGAAATCCGCAATAAGGTCGTGGCCAGCACGTCTGAGGCGATTGAGGGTGACCGTTCGATCTGTCGTGTTCAGGAATGTCAGATGGGCAATTTGGTCGCTGATGCCATGCTTGCGCGGGTTGCTGATCAGGGCGTTCATATCGCGATTGCGAACTCTGGCGGCTTGCGTGCTTCGATTGACCCTGGCGACGTGACCATGGGTGAAGTTCTGACCGTGCTGCCGTTCCAGAATACGCTTTCAACCTTTGAGATCAGCGGACAAGGCATCGTTGACGCGCTTGAAAACGGCGTGAGCCAGGTAGAAGAGGTCAAGGGCCGCTTTCCGCAGGTTGCCGGTCTGACCTTTGTTTGGGACGCATCGGTGGCACCAAACGAAGGGCGCGTATCAGAGGTCATGGTATCCAACGGCGATGGGCTTACCCCGATTGATCCGGCGGCGACTTACCTTGTCGTTACCAATAACTACGTCAGAAATGGCGGTGACGGGTACAGTATGTTCGAAGGCGACGATAAAAATGCCTATGACTTCGGCCCGGATCTTGCAGATGTCACGGCGGAATACCTAGCCGAAAACGCGCCTTACCAGCCTTATCTGGACGGTCGCATCAAGCAAAAGTAAGGCGACCAGAGCGAAACGAAAAGGGCCGCACCTTGGGATGCGGCCCTATTTCATTCAGCTAACCTTCAGCCTTGATCAATGTCGTATTCCGGCCAAAGCCCTGTATCAAAACCCGCAAGCATGGGCTGGATATGTTCCGACACAGATCGCCATCCCCCAATGGATTTGGTTGAGATTTTGTTGCGAACCTGGTCGATACTGGCAGTCCGGACCTGTTTGGTATTTTCTTCCGGATGCATCATCGTCTCGGTCCATTCGAGGTCGCAGAAAGCGGCGACCTGCTTGCTATAGGTTTCGGGGTCCGCGACCAGCTTTTCATATGGAACGGTCAGGATCTTGTCGCCAAAAACAGCATCCCAATGCGCCATATAGCGACGATACAGGTTGGCAGAATGGGCAATGGTTTCAAGATTCGAGGCATAGTTCATGCCCCCCGCAGGGAACCGGCGGATCCATTTCGAAAGACCGACATCGCGCGGATCACGCAGCATGTTTATTATCTTGGCGTTTGGGAATGCTGACAACAGGAAGCCGACCCGCTGAAAATTGTGGGGCATCTTGTCAACAAAAGCGGTTGAGCCATCGGGGATCGGCGGCATCAACTCTCGGAACTCTTTGGCATATTTCGCTGCGGCAGTGGAATCGAAGGTCTTGCGATGTTGTGCGTAGTCGCGCGAAAGATCGGCCCCAACCGTCAGTTCGCCGCAGCCAGCAATGTCTGGCGCGGAGCTCAGCATCATTTCCATGAGCGTCGTGCCAGAGCGCGGCTGGCCCAGAACGAAGATCGGAACCGGCTGATCGGTTTGTTCGGACCAAGGAACTCTTCCTCCTACAGGGAACAGGCCAGTGATACGTTCGAACTTCTGTTCTTCCGCCTCTAAATCATAGGGTTTGACGTTGTGTTGGATGGCATTGGCACGTGCAAATTGCGGCAGTGCTGCGCCAAGGCTATCGGTTTTTTGGATCAGGTGGGCCTTGGCAAATTCCAGTTCCGACAGCTCGTGTACGCTTTCGGATATCGCTGCTTCAACCGCCTCCATCAGTTTCGGGGCGTCCTCTTTGCTGGACATTGTCGAAAGCTGAAGAAGGGTGGCAACATGGAAGGGTTCTTTGGCGTAGATGCCCTGCAGAATATTGGCGCATCCCTTTTTGTCGCCACTCTGGTGCAGATTTACGGCTTTTTGAAAGGCTATCTTTTCGTTGTCCGGTGCCAATTGATACGCCTTGGTTATATCGCGTGAGTTGTGCTCGATATAACCGATGCGGCCATAGGCGCGGGCACGAGTCGACAACAGGCTGACATTTTCAGGGTCGCTTTGAAGTTTTTTGGTCACGTGATCAATGATCAGGCGCCAATTCTGTCCTTTCAGCGTAATCTCATCAATGACCCGGTTCAGTTCCTTGCTGGCTGGGAATTTTTCGGCCTTGAGTTCGGCATATTCCAAGGCTTTGGCCATCTGGCCGGTTTGCATAAGAGCATTGGCGAGGTTTTCGACGAATTGCGGATCGTCAGGTTTCATCCGCGCGGCTTCGACAAAATGCGGGATCGACCTTTTATACTGTTTCATCTCGGTCAGAACAAAACCGGAAATGGCATGAAAATCCGAGTCGGTCGGAAACTTTTTTACGCCAAGTTGAGCCTTTTTCAGCGCAGCCTGGAATTTGCCTTCTTCCAGCGCTGCGACAGCTTTGACTTTTAAGGTTTTCGCCGTTTGATTTTGCATATGACCCCGTGAGAACCTGTGCCTGTAGAAAACGATTGTTGAAAGTTCATTACCTATGTGCGGACGGTTTGCAATAACCCTTCCAAATGATGCCATGGCCCAGTTGTTTTCTGCGCGCCCGGCCAATGCTCTGCCTGTTGTCCCGAATTTCAACGTTTGTCCGACATGTCAGGTGCATGTGGTCAGGGCAGGCGAAACCGGGCGTCAGTTGGATGCCTTGCGTTGGGGGTTTTTACCACACTGGTACAAGTCCAAAACCGCTGGGCCATTGTTGATCAATGCCCGCGCGGAAACGCTAGCTGAAAAACCGGCTTTCAGGGCGGCCTGCAGAGAACGCAGATGTCTGATCGTTGCCAGCGGGTTTTATGAATGGACCAAAACCGAGAGCGGAGACCGGCTGCCCTGGTATATTTTCAGAAAAAACGGGGCCCCGATTGCTTTTGGCGGGGTATGGCAAGATTGGGGCCCCGAGGGCGACCAGAAGGGAACATGCGCTATCGTTACGACACCAGCAAACCGCAATCTGGGCAGAATTCATCACCGCATGCCCCTGATTGTTGAACCCGAAAACTGGCCTTTATGGTTGGGTGAAGTGGGCAAAGGGGCTGCGCGGCTGCTGTCTCCGGGGCAGGAAGATATTCTTGGCTTTCATCGTGTCGATCCGAGCGTCAATTCCAATCGGGCCAGTGGACCGACGCTTGTCGATCCCATCGCAGGTTGACACCGTGCCTTTCCATCCGGTTCAACGCGGGTTAGATCGTTGACATGGTTCTGAAAATCACCAGCCTTCAGCAGTTATACGCGCATGAGTTCGACACAACCATAGACGTGCGCAGCCCGGCTGAATTTGCCGAGGATCATTTGCCCGGGTCTATCAACCTGCCAGTTCTGGATAACGACGAACGGGCGCGCGTCGGGACGATTTATGTCCAGGAAAGCCCGTTTCTGGCCCGCAAGCTGGGGGCGGCTCTGGTTTTCAGGAATGCGGCCAACCACATTGAACATAGCCTGTCCCATCACGAAGGGGGGTGGAAACCCCTTGTATACTGCTGGCGCGGTGGGCAGAGATCTGGTTCGTTTACCTGGATGCTACAACAGATTGGCTGGAGGGCCGAGGTTGTCGAGGGCGGCTATCGGGCTTATCGCCGCTTGGTGAGCCGGTATCTGTATGACGATCCGTTGCCGTTTCAATTCGTCCTTCTGGATGGGTATACGGGCACAGCAAAGACCGAGCTGCTTACACACCTTCAGGAACGTGGTGTCCAGGTTCTGGATCTCGAAGGGCTTGCCAATCACCGGGGGTCATTGCTGGGGGCAATGCCGGGCGGACAACCCAGTCAAAAGGCATTCGAATCCGCGCTGGCCGCAGAACTTTGTGGTTTTGACCCCACCCGTCCCGTCGTAGTCGAAGCGGAATCGTCCAAAATCGGCTCTTTGATCCTGCCGCCGAGGCTTTGGTCCGCCATGTGTGCGGCCGTGCGCATTCAGATTGATGCCCCGATAGAAGCGCGCGCGGAATATCTGGTCTCGGCATATGACGATGTCCTCAGCGATGCCGAGCGGTTGAAAGATCTCCTGTCGCCGCTGAGGTCTCACCGTGGGCATGAGGTGGTGGATGGGTGGTTTGCGCTGATTGACGGCGGTAACAAGTTGGCCCTTACACGGTCACTTATTGAACAGCATTACGACCCGGCTTATGCCAAGTCCGCGCGCGTACACAGCACCGAGATTGTGGCCTCGATCCAGGTTCCCTCGCTGGCAAGTACCGGTCTGAAAGAGGTCGCTGTGCGGGTCGAACAGGTCCTGGATCAGCTCTGAAGTTTTAAACCCGGCGTATCGTCGATCATGCCGATGATTGCTGCCGGATATCCAGCCGCACGTAGGTCTGCACACAGGCCTGGCGCGTCATCGGCTTGGACAGCGGCCAATAGCCCTCCGGCGGTTTGAGGATCGAAAAGAAGATCAGCCGTGGGTCCGTTGGCGAATTCAGGCGCGATGGCGCGGTTGTCCTCGAAGATCGTGGACCGAACACCGCTTGCGCTGAGCTCCACAGCCCCGGCCATCACGGGAACCGCATCCAGAGCAACTACCGCACCGCAACCCGAGGCACCGCAAATACCCTGCAGATGCCCTACCAGACCAAACCCGGTCACATCGGTCATCGCATGGGCGCTGAACAGAATGCGCGCGGCTTCGCCCTGGGGCTGGACCATGTGGCGGAACGCCTCGGCGACCCAGATGCCATTGGCCAAACCGGCCATTTCGGCGGCCATGATCACGCCGCTGCCAATCGGCTTGGTCAGGATCAAAGCGTCGCCCTTGCGGGCTCCGGACAGGATGATCGGGTCGTTTTCGCACAGGCCGGTCAGAGTGAACCCGATGGTCATCTCATCCCCCATCGAACTGTGGCCTCCGACGATTTCGGCTCCGGTTGCGCGGATGACGTCACTGGCGGTGGCCATGATTTCTGCCATGGTACGTTGTTGCAGTGCGGGTGACATCCGAGGCAGAATAATCGTCGCGGTGGCGGCCTGCGGTGCCGCACCCATCGCCCAGATATCACCCAACGCGTGAATGGCCGTGATCCGTGTCATCAAAACCGGATCATTGGTAAAGCTGCGCAAATGGTCCGAGGTCATCACCTGCCGCGCGCCGCCGGTGAGAAGCAAAGCCGCATCGTCACCTGAAAGCGGTATAACGTCTTGCCGATCGGGGGGCGGCAAATCAGACAGAACACTGCGCAAAGCGCGACGCCCAATCTTTGCGCCGCACCCACCGCACATGGGCTTTTCACCCAGGACTTCGGGCACGCCCAAAGCGTGGTCGCGGGGCAACTCTGCTGCTTTCATCTGCGGCAGATTCCGGAACTTATTCATGAAATTCTGGTCGATATGGTTCTTCCATTTCCACATCAACGGACCACTGAGCGAGGTTCCCAATCGCTCGGCCAATGCGGATTTCACACCCAGCGATATCAGCTTGAGGTAATCTTTTTGCGGATAATAAGGGCGCATCTTTCCGACACCCAGCGAGGCCCGAAGATTGTCATAAAGAATCGGGGCTTCTCGGACGGCATAAACACCTGCTTTTGGTTTGGGGTTTTCTGACAGATGGGCACAATCGCCGGCTGCGAAAACAAAAGGATTGCTGGACTGCAGCCTGCTATTCACCGTGATATATCCATCGTGAAGATCCAGCCCGGACTGCGCCATCCAACCATAGGGTTTGGCCCCCGCCGCCCCCGTCACGAATTCAGCCGCAATCTGGCGCCCGTCCTCCAACCGGATGTGATCCGCATGAATTTCAACGATGGCGGCCTGTTCGATCACGTCGATGCCAAGGTCAGCCATCGCATTGCGAATGATCGAGGCCGCCTTTGCGCCAATCGCGGTCAGGGCCCGAGCATTGTCGATCAGGGTCAATCGGGCGCTGCGGTTTGCGGAACGCAGAGCGTACGCCATCGCCATGATCAACTCGACCCCGGCAACACCACCACCGATCACGGCAACCGAGGCGGCGCCTGCACCAGATTGGTACTCGGCCCACCTAGCGGCAAAAGACCCTAACGGTTTTGCGGGGACCGCATGGTCGGAAAATCCAGGCAGGGCCGGCATGTCGGATGTAATGCCAACATTAACCGAGGCTACATCATAGGCGACGGGCGGTCGGCCGGGCACATGTACCTCTTGCCGGTCAGGGTCTAACCCTTCGACGGCACCCAATATCACCCGTGCCCCGGCAAAGCGAGCCAGGCGCACCAGATCAATATCCAGGTCACCCCGGCGGTAATGACCGGCAACGAAACCGGGCAGCATCCCTGAATAGGGGGCTGAAGGCGTGGGGTTGATGACCGTCAGGCGCGCGCCAGGCAGGGGGTTCATCCCCCATTTTCGCAATACCAGCGCGTGCGTATGACCGCCGCCGATAAGAACCAGATCGCGGGTCAGGGGTAACGGAGGTCTATGCATAGGTATCAGGTGTTTCTGTGATCAGGAACGTCTTCGACTTGTTCGACCGCATGTGTGGCCCAGATTTTGTCCTCACCCGCGTCTGACAGATCCTGGGGCTTTTCATGGCGGTGAATATGCCATTTGGCAATAAACAGGGCCGTGATCGGAGCAGTCAGGAACAGAAACAGCGTGATCAGCAGCTCGTGCAGAGACAGATGATGTTCGATCAATACGGAATGGATGATTGAGGCGATCAGAACGCCACCCACCCCAAGCGTTGTCGCTTTGGTGGGGGCGTGAAGCCTGGACATCGGGTCCTTTAGCTTGATCATACCGTACGATCCGACAAAACCAAATATGCCTGAAACAACCAGGAAGAAGGCAACCAGAAATTCAAAGATTACCGACATGTCGCCCTCACTCGATGATATTGCCGCGCAGCATAAAGCGCGCGTAGGCCACAGTTGAGACAAAGCCGAGCATTGCAATGATCATCGCGGCCTCAAAAAAGATCTCGGTCCCCAGAAACAGCCCGTAGAGTACCATAAGGGCAATTGTGTTGATCACCATCGTGTCCAGCGCCAGAACCCGGGTGCCCACTCCATCGGCCGTAATGATCCGCCACAGGCACATCATGATGGCTGCGCCGAAACAAGCAAAGGCAAAGTAGATTGCTAGGTCGATCATTCGAAAATCTCCTTTAGCCTGCGCTCGTATCGTTGCTTGATTTGATCGCGTACTTCGTCCGGGTTTGGCGCATCGAGGCAGTGGACCAGCAGGTTGTGACCCTGCGCGGACAGATCGCAACTGACGGTGCCGGGGGTCATGGTGATTGTCCCGGCCAGAACCGTAATCGCCTCTGGTGTGCGCAGTTCCAGCGGAATGCAGACCCAGTTCGGTTCACGGTCGGAATCCCGTTTGAAGAGGATGATCCTAGCAACTGTCATGTTGGCGACAACAATGTCCCATAGAACCACCAATATGTATTCGGCGATCATCGGCCAATTCCGAAGAATGGGCCGGTCTGGCCAATACGGCTGTGTGACGAAGGGGATGATAATCCCCAGCACAAGGCCAAACACCAGTGAATTCAGCGATGGTGTGTTTGCCAGCAAAATCCACACGACCGTCAGCAGGAAAGTCAGATGCGGGTGCGGGAATATCCGGTGAAGCAGTTTTTTCATTCTTCCACCCCTAACACGGCCGAGATGTAGTTTTCGGGTGCAAACAACTGTTCCGCTGTGCTGGTAGCGTAGTTCATTGCAGGCCCGGCAAACAATGTCAGCATGACCAGACCGATGATCAAAGCAAATACCGACGTAAAGGCCAACCCGGGCGAAGGTTCCGGGGCTGCCTGAAAGGCGGTCTCGCCGTCAGTTGTATCGGCTTGGTCGGTGGCCAAGCTGGCGTCATGGCTTTTCCAAAAGATCAAAGTTCCGGCGCGGGCTAGCCCTACTATGGTTACGAATGAGCCGATCAATACCACAGCCCAGACCGTATTTGCGTCTGGTGCATCTCGCGCGGCGTCCAGGACCAGCAGTTTGCCAATGAACCCGGACAGGGGCGGCATCCCGGCCAAAGCAATCGCACCAATAAAGAACAGTGCGGAAATCAGTCCGGTCTGTGCCATAGGGTGCTTTGGGGCAATCGCGCCTCCGCGCCGCTCGATCACCAGATCAGCAATCAGGAACAACAGCGCCGTCGCAAGCGTCGAATGGTAGATATAGAACAAAGCGGCGGCGGTTGCTGTTTCGGTGAACAGGGAAATTGCAATCAGCAGGGTACCCATTGACGCGATGGCGCAAAAAGCCACTAGGCGCGCGATGTGTCGTGAGCCCAATATGCCGATTGTACCAACGGCCAGAGTTACCAAAGCGG
Source organism: Ruegeria sp. YTSA219 (assembly GCF_059609985.1). Lineage (NCBI taxonomy): Bacteria > Pseudomonadati > Pseudomonadota > Alphaproteobacteria > Rhodobacterales > Roseobacteraceae > Ruegeria > Ruegeria sp. YTSA219. The sequence goes on along the minus strand of NZ_JBXWMT010000002.1, from coordinate 458,351 downwards.
CAGGTTGCAGCCAGTTGATCACAAGATCATGCGCAACCAATACCTCGGGGCCAAAGCCAAGCGTGTACATGCGCAAGATCGAGTAGGCCCCGACCTTTGTCATGATCGCAAACAGCGCTGCAACTGGCATAGGAGCATTCGCATAGCTGGCCGGTAGCCAGAAATGCAGCGGTAGAACTGCAGCCTTAATGCAGAATACCAGCAGCAACAGGGCAGCACCCACTCTTATCAGAGCGGTGTCTTCGAGCGGAAGCTCGGCAATCCGTACAGCCATATCCGCCATGTTCAGCGTGCCGGTCACTGAATAGAGCGTGCCAAGGGCAAACAAAAACAGCGTTGAGCCCAAAAGGTTGTAGGCGACATATTGCACGCCTGCCTTGAGCCGAACGGCTCCACCGCCGTGCGTCATCAAACCGTAGGACGCGATCAGCAATACCTCGAAGAACACGAACAGGTTAAAGGCGTCACCTGTCAGAAAGGCACCGCATACGCCCATAAGCTGAAAGTGGAATAAGGGATGAAAGTGCTTGCCGCGTGCATCCCATCCGGAGGCAATTGAATAAAGCACTATCGGAAGGGCTAAAAGCGCGGTCAGCAAGACCATCATGGCAGATAACCGATCCAGCACCAGCACGATTCCAAAGGGCGCTGGCCAGTTGCCCAACTCATAGACCAGAATGTCTCCACCTGCGGCCTGTGCGGTGATTGTCAGGGCGATGCCAAGCAGTGCCACGACACCGGCGACCGAGAATATGCGCTGCAAATCAAGGTGGTACCGCAGGACCATGATGATGAACGGAGCCAGAATCGCGGGCAGGACGACTGGCGCAACGATCCAATGGTTCATGCGTCTTCTCCCGGCGCGTCCGTATTGTCATGAGCGGCCATGTCGATGTGGTCATCCTTGGCCGACAGGTAAGCCGAAAGCGAGATCATCACGATCACCGCAGTCATCCCGAATGAAATCACGATGGCGGTCAGCACCAGGGCCTGCGGCAAGGGATCGGTATAGGCGACCTCTTCATATTTGTTCAGAACCGGCGGCGCGTCCAAAGCCAGCCGCCCGGTGGCAAACAAAAAGACGTTCACCGCATAGGTCAGTAGAGACAGTCCCAGAATGACCGGAAAAGTCCGGCGACGCAGGATCAGGAAAATCCCGGCGGCGGTCATCACGCCAACCGCAGAGGCTACGAGCGCTTCCATCAGACCTGCTCCTTTTCTTCTTGTTCTTCTTCAGGCGGATCGTCCCGCAGCGGGTTGATATCCATCGGGAATTCCTGCGCCATGCCGGGCTGCCAGGCCAAGCGGGACAGGCTATCCAGTGCCAGCATCACCGCGCCTAAAACCGCAAGGAACACGCCGGTATCGAACAGCATGGCGGTTGCCCATTCGAACTCTTCCAGCGGCGGCCAATTCAGATATCCGAAATCGCTGGTCAGGAAGGGACGTTCATTGAACCATGCGCCAATTCCAGTTGCTGCGGCGATCAGAACGCCCCAACCGATTGTGCCGTGGTAATAGAACCGTTGCCGTTCGATGGCCCAGGTATAACCGCTGGCCATATATTGCATCAGATAGGCGATGGCGACGACCAGACCGGCGATGAACCCTCCACCTGGCTGGTTATGGCCGCGGAAAAAGATATAGGCCCCGACCATCAGCGCGATGGGCATCATCACACGGGTTGCCACAACCATCATCAGCGGATGCGAGTCGCCCGATTGTGGCCAATGCGGTTTGCGGTTCAGCAGATAGGCCCGGACATTGGTTTCCAGCACCGCCTCGGTCAGGGCAAAGATGATCAGGGCGGCAATGCCCAGAACGATAATCTCGCCGAAGGTATCAAAGCCCCGGAAATCCACCAGGATCACGTTGACGACATTGGTGCCTCCGCCGCCCTTATACGAATTGGCCAGATGGAATTCGGAAATGCTGGGAAAGCCGAAATCCCGCAGCATCAGCGCATAGATCAATGCACCTGATCCGATGCCTGCCACGACCGAGATCGCGGCATCCCGCCAGCGCCGTGCCGCGCTGCTGTCCCAGGGGGTGTCCGTGGGCAGGAAGTTCAGCGACAGCAACAGCAGGATCATCGTCACCACCTCGACCGAGATCTGCGTCAGGGCCAAATCAGGGGCGGACAGATAGTTGAACGCCATCGAGACGATCAGGCCAACGACTCCGATCAGCACCAAGGACAGCAGCCGGTTGCGGTGGAACCACATGATGGCCAGCGTCGCGGCGATCAGGCAGATCCAGCCAATGAACGGAATGATCTGAACGGGTAGGGGCGTGCGTGTTTCAACGCCAATAGATCCGGTGGCGAATGCATAATATCCCAGCCCAACCGTAAAGACGATCAGGATGGCCGCATACCGGCTGAGGACCCCGTTATGCAGAGTATCTGTGACCCAGCGGCTGGTCGCCGTAAGCGCAGCGATCACTGCGTCAAAAATGGTTTTCGCCTCGGGTCTGGGCAGGGCATTCCAGATGAACTCACCACGCCGATGCTGTGCCAGCAAGGCCAGGCCACCCAGTGTGGCGAACGCGGACATATACAAGGCAGGCGTAAACCCGTGCCAGAGTTTCAGCGAATAATAGGGCAGCTTCTCGCCCCCGATTACCGCACTTGAAACAACTGCCACCAGCGGACCTACGATGGCGTTGGAATAAAGACCGATCAGGACGACAAGCACGACCAGGAAAGCGGGTGCAAGCCAAAGCCCGGCCGGTGGGTCATGTGGATGGGTTGGGTAATCGTCGCGTACAGGACCAAGGAACACGTGACCAACAAAGCGGAACGAATAGGCTGCAGAGAACAAGGCCGCCAGCAGCGCCAGTCCGGGCACAAGATAATGCGAATGCAGCCAGGTTGTGTGGACCGTTTCCTCCAGCATCATCTCCTTGGACAGAAACCCGTTCAGCGGAGGTAGACCGGCCATGGAAAGTGCGGCAATCGTCCCGATGGTGAAGGTGATGGGCATCAAATGGCGCAATCCGCCCAGTCGCTTGATGTCGCGGGTCCCGGCCTCGTGATCCACGATACCGGCGGTCATGAACAGGGCTGCTTTGAACGTCGCATGGTTGATGATGTGGAAGATGGCAGCAACGGCGGCGATCTTGGTTCCAAACCCCAGCAGCATGGTTATCAGGCCCAGATGCGACACGGTCGAAAACGCCAGCAGCGCCTTGAGATCGTCTTTGAACAGGGCGATGCAGGCCCCGATCAGCATGGTTACCAGGCCGGTTGTGGCCACAATGTAGAACCACGCATCAGTACCCGCCAGAACGGGCCACATGCGGGCCATCAGGAACAACCCTGCCTTTACCATCGTGGCCGAGTGCAGATAGGCTGATACTGGCGTAGGGGCGGCCATCGCGTGTGGCAGCCAGAAATGGAAGGGGAACTGTGCCGATTTGGTGAAACACCCCAGCAAAATCAGGACCAGCGCTGGCATGTAATAGGGTGAAGACTGGATCAGCTCTTTGTTCTGGAGAATGACGCTTAGGTCATAAGAGCCAACGATATTGCCTAGGATCAGCATCCCCGCAATCATCGCCAAGCCGCCAGAGCCGGTCACAGCCAGCGCCATACGTGCGCCCTGTCGTCCCTCGGGGAGGTGTTTCCAATATCCGATCAAAAGGAATGAACTAAGCGAGGTAAGTTCCCAGAATATCAGCAAAAGTAGGATATTGTCCGACAGAACGATTCCCACCATCGCGCCCTGAAACAGCAGCAAATAGGTGTAAAACTGCCCCATCGGGTCTTCGCGCGACAGGTAGAACCGGGCGTAGAGGATGATCAGCAAACCGATGCCAAGGATCAGCAGCGCGAACAGAAACCCAAGGCCGTCCAACATGAAATTGGCGTTTAGGCCCAGTGCCGGAATCCAGTCGAACCGGGCGGTAACGACCTCGCCGCGCATCACGGTTGGGATGTGAATCAACAGCCCCATCAGCGCCAGAAAAGTGGTCAACCCAGCGGCCGAGGCTGCTGCGTTTCGTCCAGCCCGGATCAAAAGGGCTGGGAATACAGCTCCGAGGAAGGGAAGGGCCGCGATGAGGAATAGGGACAACTGCGATACTCCGGTCTGGGCGGTCAAAAGTGCTATTGATTTTGTAAGGATAATTCGCGGAGTGTCCAGCGATTGCAAACCATTCTGCCTGTTCAGGGGCCCCAAGGCAGAGGATGGTACAGGTAAAGCGGCGATGACACGAACTTGAACAGGCAGGTTAATTTCGACACGGAACTGGATAAGCTGCTGTGATACATAGGACCGCATCGGATCAGGAGGGATTACAGTGGCTGCTGGGGCAAACCGGACACGGCGAAAGGTTCTGCTGTTTGGTGCGGCTGCTGTTCTGGGCGGTTTTGCAATCCGTGAATACCGCCTGATCCCGCAGAGCTATGCGGGCGGTCGGATCAGTGTCGGGGATGCGCATCAGCAAGCTAAGCTTGGAGATATATTTTTGGTGGACATCCGTACCCCACGCGAATGGGATGCCTCAGGCGTGGGCGAAGGCGCGCATCCCCTAGACATGCGTCGCGATGATTTTGATGAGGCGCTGCTGCAGATTGTCGGCGGAGACCTCGACGCCCCAATCGCCCTGATCTGCGCGCGCGGTGTGCGCTCGGCCCGGCTGAGCAACCAGCTGTCCGAGGCGGGGTTCGCAAATATCATCGACGTGCCCGAGGGTATGTTAGGCTCAGCAGCAGGGCCGGGCTGGGTCCGGGCAGGCCTGCCGGTTCAACACTATGATGGGAAAGCAGAATGATCCGAAGTTTGTTTCTGTCGGTCGGGATGGCCGTGATCGCGAATGCAGGAATGGCCGCCTGTGTCGATCAGGAAGACATGTGCGAAACGCCGTCGGGTGGGTACCATATCGAACTTCCCGAAACCGAAAACCCACCGCTGGTGGTGTTTCTGCACGGTTATGGCGGGACTGCGACCGGAACGCTGAAGAACCGCAGCTTGGTTGATCCTCTGCTTGCGCGCGGATATGCGGTTATGGCACCGGAGGGGTCCGAGCGTAACGGCCGCCAAAGCTGGAATTTCTTCCCGGGTTGGGAAGGGCGTGACGAAACGGCTTTTCTGCGCGAGGTGGTTCAGGATGCGTCGGACCGGTTCGGGGTCGATGATGACCGCGTCGTGTTGGGCGGGTTTTCTGCGGGGGCCTTCATGGTCTACTACCTCGCCTGCGCGGCGCCGGATACGTTTTCGGCCTATGCTCCGGTTTCAGGTGGGTTTTGGCGACCGCATCCCGAGGCCTGCGATGGCCCGGTGCGCATGTTTCACACCCATGGCTGGATCGACAATGTAGTCCCGCTGGAAGGGCGTCTTTTGGGCGGTGGTCGATTCCATCAGGGCGATATCTTTGCCGGTCTGGAAATTTGGCGGGTCGCAAACGAATGCGCCGATACCAAACCCAGCGGATTTTCCACGACCGGGCAATTCATGCGCCGCAGATGGACCGGATGCGCCGATGGCGCGATGTTGGAATTCGCACTTTTCCCAGGTGGTCACAACGTGCCGCAGGGATGGTCGGATATGATGGTAGAGTGGTACGAGGGCCTGCCGGGTGGTTGATCACTCGGCAGGGGTCATGACGGTTTTGCCTTCGACCAGGCGCTTCAATTCATCCCTGTGGAGACGTGCGGACCGGGTGATTGCCGGTTCCTGAACATCTTCTTTCATTCCGACCATGCGCCGCGCCGGTGAGGTTGAAACGCCGCTGAGTGCGGAAAGCGGGATGGCAAAGGCCAGGCTTATGGCAATCGGAGCCAGCCAGATTGACACCAGACCCGATAGGATGCCGGCGCCCAAGGCTATACCGCTGATAGTTTCCAGCGTGTGACATAAGATCAGCGTTCGCAGGCCATAGCTGCCACCATCCCGCGCCTGAGGAGACCAGCCTTTTTGAATACCAAGAATTGTCCGGAAGACGGCGATCATCTGTTGCACCATAAGGATCGGCGCATAGAGGATCGACAGGATGACTTCCGAGATGAATGAGGTCATGAATTTACCTGCGCCACCGAAATCCGCATAACGCACACCGCTAAGTGGCAGGGCAAGCACGGCAAGTACCTTGGGGGCCAGCAACATGGCATACATGACCAGAATGATCAGCACGTGGCGGGTTTCCGACATCTCGGGCCATTGCGGGAATAGCGGATTGTCGGGGCTGAAATAATGCAAGACCGAGGCATCCTCGCCCTGACCGATCAGCGCCCACATCACCAGCAAGGCAAACCACAGCGGCGACATCAGATATCCGACTGCTCCATGGAACATGTGGAACCGCGACACAGCGCGGAATCCGGTTGAGCCCAACAACTTCAGGTGTTGCAAATTGCCCTGACACCAGCGCCGGTCACGCAACGCGTGGTCGATCAGCGTTGGTGGGGTTTCTTCATAGGATCCACGGATGCGCGGTAGGAACCGCACGCCCCATCCGGCGCGACGCATGAGGCCGGCCTCGACGAAATCGTGGCTCATGATCAGTTTTTCCTGACCATTCATTGCGCGCAGTCTTGGCAGCCCCGCGCAGTTGGCAAAAGCCTTGGTGCGGATGATCGCGTTATGGCCCCAATAGTTACCTTCCTGACCACACCAGCGGGCTAGACCTTCGGCGAAGGCGATACCATAAACGCCATTGGCAAATTGCTGCATCCGGGCAAAAACCGACTGAGCACCAATTAACTGAGGGTAACTCTGGATCAGGCCCGCACCGGGGTCTCGCGCCAGAGAATCCGTCAGGCGCAGGATGGCGCGGCCGGTCATCAGGCTGTCGGCATCCAGCACGAGCATCGCATCCCAATCCGCACCCCAACGGCTGACCCAATCTGCGATATTTCCGACCTTGCGGTCTGTGTTCTGTTCTCGCCGACGATAATACAGTTCCAGTCCCGGCGCGAGGGTGGTGCGCAACGCTTCGACGCTGGCTTGTTCCTGTGCCGCGATCTCGGGGTCGCGGGTGTCAGAGAGGATGAACATCGCATAGTGGTGCTGACCATCCCGCGCGCGCAGGTCTTCCAGCATGGTACGGGCGTTGCCCAGCACGTTCCAGGGTACTTCATTATAGACCGGCATAAGAAGCGCGACGCGCAGCGCCTGTGGGCGGCCCTGACGTTTGGGCTGTTCCTGCCGCGACAGGGAAATCATACCCAACAAAACGGTGCAGACCGTGAAAGAGATCCAGAAAAAGTTGAATGAGATCAGAGCCAACAGAATCGCTTCGATCAGATTGATCCCTTCGGCTCCGAACCAGTCGGTCATGACCCAAAGCAAGCCCAGCGTAGCCGCCATCGCAGGCGAGAACGCCAGCGCACGCCAGAATCCCGCAGATGCCTGCCTGCTGCCGGGCGCCTGAGCGTCACGGAACCCAGCGCTGAAATTCTGCTCCGGCATCGCCAGGGGTGCCTCAGGCGGCATGATATGCAGATCGTTGCTCATGATGTCCAACGATACAGCCAGACTTCGGAGGCAGGCTGCTTGTCTTTCAGCAACTGTGCGCGCAGTTCCACATGGTTCCGGTCTCCCGGCTCGAAGGAAAAGGCCAACCGTAGGCCGCCAGTATCGGGGTTGCGCTGTAGGACGCCTTCCGAGGTCTCTGCATGGGGCGAGTCCACAAAGATCGTCATCGCCTCAGGTTCGTCGAATAGCTCGCTGGCCTCAAAGTCGATCACCGCCAGACGGCCCTCGCCAAATGTATTGTCACCCATCGCGGTGTTGATCACGCGTGGCATCGGGGTGCGCTCTGGTTCCTCACCCCAGATAAGGCGGTAGGACAGGTCCACCTGGCTTCCGGCCGCATAGGGCTCCATCGGGCGCCAATAGGCGACGATATTGTCGTAGATTTCCTGATCAGCCGGGATTTCGACCAGAGTGACCGCGCCTTTGCCCCAATCGCCGGTTGGCTCGACCCAGAGGCCGGGGCGTTTGTGGTAACTCGCCTCAAGATCGGCATAATCCGAGAACGCGCGTTTCCGCTGCATCAGGCCAAACCCGCGCGGGTTCATGTCAACAAAGGACGAGAACTGCAGGCGGGTCGGGTTTGCCAAAGGCCGCCACAGGACCTCGCCAGCGCCGTTGCGGATCAACAGCCCGTCGCTGTCATGCACCGCCGGGCGGAAATCGTCGAAACGGCTGTGATTGGTCTGATCGAACAGGAACATCGACGTGCCGGGCGCAATGCCGACATGGGTCAACTCGGTGCGCGGGAAGAGCGTCGCCTCGACCTCCATCACGCAATCAGCGCCTGCCGTGACATTGAACCGATAGGCCCCTGTCACGCTCGGGCTGTCCATCAGGGCGTGAACCACCATATTGCGCTGACCGAGCTTGGGACGTTCCAGCCAGAAACGAATGAATTCGGGAAATTCTTCGCCATCCGGATCGCCGGTTTTCAGCGCCAGCCCCCGGGCCGACAGGCCGTAGACCTCGTGAAGGCCGATCGCCCGGAAGTAACTGGCGCCCTGAAACACACAGAACTCATCGGTTTTTCCGGGGCGGTGCATTTCAGTCCGCAGGCGCAGGCCCGAAAAACCCAGCGTGTCGTCGACGGGCAACTGAGGGACCTCGGTCGACTTGTCAAACATCGACAGATCGAAGGCTACGGGTTTTGCCATGCCGTTTTCGACGGTCGAGACCTGAACCGTACGCGGAAAATAAAGCCCGGGCGTAAAGAAATCTACGTTGAAAGGCGTCTCAGATTCGAACCAAAGCGCACGATCCAGGCGGAACCGGATCGAGCGGTATTGCTCATAGGTCAGGTCCTGCCATTCCTGCGGGACCATCTTGCGCTCGGCAAAGGGCTTTGCGGCCAACTCGCGGGCCAGCGAGATCACGTCACTGCGGTCAAACGGGACCTCTCCGCCCACGGCAAAGGTGGCCGGGGCGAAGGCAAGCGCCGAAGTCGTGGCCAGAAATGCGCGACGTGTGAATTTCATTTCTTTGATTTCCAGGGTTGTGACTTAAACCACGCGGCCAAATAGGCCACGCTGATGATCATGGCAAAGCCAATCATATTAGCGACAAAGACAGTGGCAAAATCCCGCCCAAACAAATCGAGCCCAACGCCGATAAGTCGTGCTGCTGCCATGGAAAATACGAATACGGCAAGTGATTGCTGACCCACTTTGGTGACCAGGGTCAGCACGATTTTCCAAGCTTTGGCGCCTGCGCTCTGACCGGTTGCGATCAGGCGGTGTCCATGCTCGCCAGCAGCCACCCAGCCCAGATAGGCCAGCGACAGGAAATGCATGTAGCGAAACAGACCGAAATCGGTCTTGTCGCGGAATTCCTTCGTGATGGGCCAGACTTTGCGGATTTCATCGGCCAAATCCGGGGCTGCGGCATTCACCCATGTGAACACTTTCCACGACCCGAAAGGCATTGAAAAGATCAGGAACAGCGCCGCTGCCCAAATCAACGTTTTTGACACCGGAGGGGCCGGGATCCAGCCGCGCATGAATGCAAAGCCAGTAAAGAAAAGCAACTGCCAGCCAAAAGGGTTAAAGAACCACTGACGATCCGACCAGGGCTCGGCGGGCAGGTCCAGAACGTCGGTCTGCGCCACGAGCCAGATAGCAACGGATGTGGCTGCAACCGCCCAGAATCCGATGCGGGACAGGCCCATGAACAGCGGCATCATTGCAAGTACCACCAGATACATAGGTAGAATGTCGAAATAATTCGGCACATAGGTCAGGGTGAACAGGCCGACGATCTGCGGAGCAGGATCATTGAAGAAATGCTGCAGGTTCAGGGACGAGATGTAGTTCTTCTCAAACAGGCCTGATTGATTCAGCGCAGCCATCGTCATCGCGACAAAGAAGAACAGGCCGATATGCGCCCAGTAAACCTGCCAGATCCGGTATGATACCCGCGCAGTGCCCATCCACCAGCCCTTGCGCAGGAACGCGCCGCCAAAGGCGATGGCCGAGGCCATGCCCGAACAAAAAACAAAAATCTCGGTTGCATCCGAAAAACCAAACCGGGCAGGGATCCACTTGGCCCAGGGGTCGTTGGGAATATGCGCAATCAGGATGATGAACATCGCGATTCCGCGATAGAAATCCAGACGCGGGTCGCGCGTACTAACAGGGGCGGCCGAGGTGGCTGCCACAGGTGCAAAATCAGAAGCGGGCGATAGAGTCGCCATACGAGTTCTGTCCTTCTTCAGTCTTTTTGTTTTGTTATTCTGCCGGAACGCTTTGTGCGTCTTGGTTATCGCGAGCCGCGTCGATCAATGCGCGGCGCGCCATAGCATAATTGTCCTCACCCCCGGCCCGCTTGGCACGGCGGTCGTCTAGAATGCGCTCGACAGCATCCAAACGGCCGGCACGCAGGCCGGAATCAATAGTGATGCGCTCGAATACATCACGTTGGGCGTGGCTACCACCGGCCAGTTGCATTCCGTCCCGTGCATTCGACAGGAAATCAAATGCTTCGCCGTAAAGGCCGTCGCCAAAAGCCTCAAGCCCTTTGGCTGCGGCAATACCGGGATCCGACATCCGGATCGGAGTGTCGCCCTGATTGCGCTGGGCATCTTTCTGGATGCGCTGCAGCATTTTGCCGGTCGCTTCGGTCCGGTTGTCGCCGGTCAGGGCCAGCAGATAGTGAAGATCGGCGAAGATCAGGCAGCCATCTTCGGTCCGGGCGGCGCTGAGGTCGGCCAGTTCCTCCCAGCGGTTTCCAACTTTGACGCCCTCAAGCTCGAGCCGGGACAAAAGCGACGTGGCATTCGATATGTCACGGTAATCGTCGGTTTTGTCCTGCCGGACATACTGGTCATACAGTTCCATAACCTGATCGACCTGACCCAGGTCCAGATGCATCAGCGCCTTGTGCCACCAGACATGATAGCGAAAGTTGTTGCAATGCGCCCAGGCATCCTCGCGTCCGGCCAGCCAATCAAGACCTTGCTGCGCATTGCCGGTCATCTCGTGCACATGGGCCACTGCGTGCAGACCCCAGGCATCATCCGACACCATCCACAGTGCCTGACGTCCGGCGATTTCGGCTTTTTCATAGGCCCCGGTTTCCTCAAGCGCGAAGGAATGGCACCCCAGAAGATATCCGCGGCCGGCGTGGTCGGGTTCATAAGCAGGCAGGACACGTTCGATCGACCGTCGCATACCAGCGGCATCTCCCAAGACAAACCGTGTTGCGTGGCTGAGTTTCATCGCCAGCGAGTCCTGTGGGTGGAGGCGCAGAATTTCTTCAAACTTCTGGATTGCATGTGAGGGCAGGTCGGACAGGTAAAGGGCCAACGCGTCGACATAAAGCCGCTCGCGATCAGTTACCGGTTGGCGATCCATAGCGGTGTTGGCAGCATTCAACGCTTCCGCTGCAACTGGCATCATCTCGCGCCGGCCCAGCAAGACCAGGAACAGGCCTTTGACGGCGTGACCAAGCGCGAAATCGGGCTCAAGCTCTAGCACTTTGCCCAGATGCAGGGGTGTGACAGCTGAATGCGCCATGAAACCAAGCAGAACACCATTCCACGCCTCGACACTGGCCGAATGGCAAAGAGTGTTCATCTGTCCGAAAACATCTTGTTTCATGCGCGGGATCCAATCCATTTGCGATTTATTACTTTATTCGATTTAGCAGAGAGTCAGGCGGGGTCGTATCAGTATCGGCCCTGCTCTCGAATTGGTGAAAAGCTGTGTGTGGAAAACGTGAAAAAATCCGCCGATTCAACGGCATGTTTCAGCAATATGCCGCCTAGTAAGGCATTGTGTTTCAATCTTCAAATGGGTTCTTAGCGTTCAAGACTGCTGCAGTGTCCGCTCCGAACTGTGGCGGAGCCGTCCGGTAGGTAACCGGTGTCCGCGACAATTTCAGCGGGTTTCCGATCAGTTTTACCTCGGCCGGGGCAGCCTGCATCGCGATCTGCATTTGCCGCGCCGCGACCTGCTCGGTGTCAAAAACCTGATCCAGGGTCTGGACCGGCCCAACTGGTACTTTGCGTGCCTCAAGTTCTGCGATGACGGTTGTTGTGTCATATGACTGAACCGCAGGGCGCAATAGGGCGTTCAACGCATCCCGGTTTTCCAGCCGCGCCGGATTCGTCGCAAAGCGGACGTCATCCGCCAGATCAGGTTGGCCGATGAATTCGCAGAACCGGCGGAACTGACTGTCATTACCTACAGCAAGGATCACATGGCCATCAGCGGTTTCGTAAACGTCATATGGAACGATATTTGGATGACCATTCCCACGGCGTTGTGGCACATTGCCGGATGTCAGATAATTCACGCCTTCATTGATCAGCCACGCAATCTGGGAATCGACCAGAGCCAGATCAATTTGCTGTCCCTCTCCGGTCTGGTCCCGATGGCGCAATGCTGCCAAAATGCCAACGCAGGCATACATACCGCACATGACATCAGCGATACCAACTCCAACTTTCATCGGCGCCCCTTGGGGATCGCCGGTCAGAGACATGACACCGCCATAGCCCTGCGCCATCAGATCATATCCGGGCTTTGATGCGTTAGGCCCATCCTGCCCGTAGCCTGAGATCGAACAATAGACGAGGCTAGGGAATTCCTGCGAGAGCGATTTGTAATCCAGCCCGTATTTCGCAAGCCCGCCGGGTTTGAAATTCTCGATCAGGATGTCCGCAAACGAGGCCAGCCGCCGAATTTCCGCCTGACCTTCGGGTGTGGTGATGTCGATGGCGACCGATTTCTTGTTGCGGTTGGCTGACATGAAATAGGCACTAAGATCCGATGGAACCCCGTCGGCATCAGCGACATAGGGTGGGCCCCACTGGCGCGTGTCGTCCCCTTTAGTAGCAGGGTTTTCGATCTTGATAACGCTGGCACCCAAATCGCCCAGCAACTGTGTGCAGGTCGGTCCGGCCAGAATGCGGGACAGGTCCAGAACCTTGACGCCCTTCAGCGGTCCTTCAGATCCGGCCATCATATCCTCCGCGGTCAATCTCAGCAGCGATTACGGTGAACCTATCAGACTTGGTTGCCGCTTCCAGAGCATCCCTCAGTTCGGCGCGGGTGCGCACCGTGTGACCATTCCCACCGAAGGCCCGGCCCATAGCTGCAAAGTCGTGGCGGTCGAAATCGACGCCTACGTTCCCCATTTGCCGCTGACGCTGTTTCAATTCGATCAGGGCAAGGCTGGCGTCGACGAACACCAGGAAAATCGGGTTACCACCCATCTCGGCAACGGTCGACAGTTCTCCGGCGACCATCAGGAACCCGGCATCACCGGAAAAGCTGATGACCGGGCGCGTGGGTTCGGCCAGCTTCAGCCCGATGGCCATTGGCAGAGCGCAGCCCATGGTGCAGAGCGCCGAAGACTGGATCAGCCCGCGTTCTTCGGAACATCCCCACATCTGGCTGAGAAGGATGCGATGTGCGCCGCTGTCAGCGGTGGCCAATGTCTCGGCAGGAAGAGCCGCGCGGGTTTCCGCAATTACCGCGGCGGGACCCCATACATCATCAGTAGGGAAGGCTCGCGCCAGGGCGGCCCGAACCTGTTCGGGTTCGCCGCCGGGCCAGGTGGCGCGGGCAGGGTTGCCCTTTGCAATGGCCTCGAGGGTCGCGCCGGTATCAGCCACCAGGTTCAACCCGGCCTGATGCATGTAGTGATCGTTCGGAACCGCCGAAATGTCGATGACGCGCTTTTCTTCGGGGTCCCATATCTCGCGCCAGCCTGGGCGCATTTCGATCGGGTCATAGCCCAGACACAACACTAGATCGGCCTGTTCAACCAGCGGCACTAGATGGGTGTCAGCCAGCGGCGACAGGCCCGCGCCGCCAAGGCACAGTGGATGATCCTCGGGAACCACGCCCTTGGCCTTGTAGGTTGTCACAAAAGGAATGCCAAAATGTTCAAGGAACGCCTGCACCACATTGCGCGAGTCGTCATATAGAACATCCAGGCCGATAATCGCGATGGGCCGTTCGGCCTGTGCCACCCAGCGGCGGGCTTTTTCAACGCAATCCCCCTCGGGCGCGACGGCGGCAGGTTTGACAAGACGGCGGCGTTTGACATCGGTCACAGGCGCATCCGCAACCGAAATCGGCACGTCGATATGCACCGGTCCTGTGCGCGGCTGATTGGCCAGCGATACCGCTTTGTCTGCGATAATATCCGCGCCTTTGGCGGTCAGCATGAACGTCCCTTTGGTGATCGAGCGATAGACCCGTGCGTGATCCATGACCTGATGGGTGTATGTCAGCGCCTCATCTGCGTCGACACAGCCGGTCAGCACGATCATTGGCACCCGGTCCTGCAACGCATTGGCGACCACATTGATCCCGTTCATCGCGCCTGGACCGAGTGTGGCCACCAGAATGGCCGGGGCACCGTCGCGGTGATGCACCGCCTCGGCCATAAAGCCAGCCGCGTTCTCGTGTTTGGTCAGGTGAAAGGTTATTCCCGCCTTTTCCAACGCATCCACTAGGGTCAGCACCTCGCCACCTGGCATGCCAAAAGCGTGGCGGCAGCCAGCCTCATAAAGCCGTTGGGCCAGAATGTCCGCAGCGCGGGGCGACGAGTCCTGCATCAGTAAAGCTCCGAAAACTGTTTCAACGCAGATTGCGGAGGACAGACCCGGACGCAAGGCGCATCACGCCAGTGTGACTATTTGACAGCGGCTTCGGCCACGATCTGAAAGGTGTCATCCAATTCCTGGGCAATGTCCCTCAGGGGGTCTCCTCCCTCATAGATATAGGGCGCGAATACAAAGCTGGGCGTTTTATAGGACAGGGTGGCGGTACCGTCCTCGTTTTCGGTCACGTAAAACCGGATCGGTGCTTCGATCATTGCGCGCACCGAGGTTTCCAGCACGCGCACCGCATAGTCATTGTTGAAGGCGCCGATCACCAGATTGCCTGGGATTGTAATTCCCCGCGCGGCGGCGGCTTTGGTGGGGCCGGCCTGCGTGACCACGATCAGACCGTTTGCCTTAACCGCCGATCTGGTGTCCGAGACCAATTCATCATAGCTTTTGCCCGTTGGATACACGGCCCATCCCGAGGGCGGTTCGTCGGCCCAGGCGGGCAGAGCCAGCAGGGCGAAGACAGTCCAAAGCAGTTTCATCCAGAGGCCTCCTTTTAAGGTGTCTGCAGGAATCCTGCCAGAAATGTGAGAACGTCGCACTCACAATCTTGTGCGCATTCGGGATTGCGCCGCGCCGCTTAAAGCCGCAGAAACGGGCGCAGGACGAAGGGAAAGGTCTGGATCGGATGCGCCTGATGATCTGCAAAACCTGTGGCACCGCACGTGATCGGGCGGCCGAGGTCCAGGCTGTGCAGGACGCACTGAAAAGGGCCGGATTGACGGATCAGGTCGAAGTGAGCGAACACGCCTGTTTCAGCGGCTGCGCGGAACCCACGGCGCTGGCTATACAGGCGCAGGGGCGCGCATCTTATGTGTTTTCGGGTGTCGATGTGGTGGCGGATGCCGCGGATATCGCTGAAACTTGCCGTACTTACCTGAACAGCCCGCAGGGCTGGATCGAAGACGCCCGACCCTGCGGGCGGCTTCGGATGTGTTTGCGTGCGCGTATTCCGGCGCTTTAGTCGACTTGAACCGTAACCGCAGCACGAACCGGCACGTTATCGACCGAAAGCGGGCTATGGCTGTTGGAATTCAGTGAAACCGAAACCTCGACCTCGCCTTTGGGCAACTGATCAAGATGCATCCAACTGCCGTAAAGCCGGGCGAGCTTTTCTCCGTTGATGTAAACATGCGCGTGCCCTTCGCCTGCCAAGTCTGCGGTCGATGCGTTCTGCGGTGCGAAGGTAAAGTTTTTTGGCATGACATGCAGGTTCCAGCCAGACATAGGATCCTGTGTCAGAGCGATGTCCAGTGTAGGTGCATCTGCGCCTGCCGGTAGGTTCAGGGCCGTGGAATGATCGTGGGCCATGGTCTCAGTGTGTGAGGCTCCGTGAAGAGACGGATCAGAATGGTCGTGGCCATCAAATGTGACGCCATTTGCAGCAGCAATTACAAATCCTGCACCGCCGCCAAAGACCAGACCGATCACGAATAGAGCAAGTGAACGGGTCATTGTATTTCCTTGAAAACATAGGGAAACGCGCCAAGTTTACACCCGGCGCGTTCAATCGAAGTGCGATCAGGCCGTTGCTTCGGAAGGTTGCGCTTCTTTCTGCCAGAAATAGCCAGCGAACGCGCCAACCAGAACCCATGCAACCAGACCGATTCCAAAAGCTCGTGCCGCGAACAATGCGCCAATTTCAGTCGGCACAGGGCCGGTGAAAACATCGGGCTCGGGTGCACCGATAAGATGTGGCACCAACAGAAGTACTGCGGCGATCACATAGCTGATCAGGTTACCTCCAAAGGCGATCAACCACATGGCGACAAGGGCTGCTGCAACCGTTGCGAACCACCAGACCTGACGTGCATAGACATCGGCTGCTGCGACACCCGGCACTTCGGGCGCCAGGGTGAAACCTGGTGCAAGGTGGAAGGCGATAAATCCGGCCAACCCCCAAAGAACGCCGGTCCGGCCATCAATCTGATGCCCTTGACCTTCGGCTACCGACATCAGCGCAACCATCACCAGCGCATAGCCGGTATAGGTCAGCATGGTAAAGATGACACTCAGCGCATCACGCGTCAGTTCAGAGAACATGCGCGGCAGCTCGGGATGAGCCGATACGGTCTCGCCCCCGAAATGCACCAGCTCTCCGGATTCATAAAGCTCGGCATGCAACAATACTGGTTGCACAAATACCAACTGCAGCAAGGCGGCAATCAGCCCCGCTGCAGCACCAGCGAACAACGCGCTGGTCAATATACGACTGAACACGGTCTTAGTGGCAGGGGAAGCCGGTCGCGTGACGCACGTCATGCGCTGCATCATGCAGGGCCGCTGCCTGAACGTGACCGGTCAGCGTGATGAGGCCCAGACCCAGAACCACTGCAAACATGACCGGAACAAAGCCTGTACGCGCGGCAGATGCTGTTTTCGTTTGTGTTGCCATTTTGTATTCTCCTCTGCCGCCGCACCCGACGGCCGGTGTTTCGTTTTTGCGCCTGGCAGGTCTCCTGGCTTGCGGGTCGATGCCTCTGTTCGCCTTCCCCCCGGAGAACCGGGAGTGGCTGGTTGAACAGGGGCTCTCCGCTTACAGTCGCGGGGGCGGCTTTGGAGTTGACCACCGAGGCAGTCGCACCAAATTCCCTCTTAGCATCCGGATTTCTCCGGCAGGACCAGACACCCCCATTTAGCCGCTATAGCTGTGGCGGTGCAATCATCATTTGCGACGTATTGTGTCAGATTATGCGCTTTTTCAGCAAATAAATATCCATGATCCAACCATGGTCGGCACGGGCAAGGGCGCGGCGGTCCAGAATCTGCTGCGCAACCTCGGCCAAAGGGCCTTTGATCAGGATTTCCTCTTTCATGCCGACATATGCGCCCCACCAAATGTCCAAGTCTTGCATGTCCAGGTTTTGGAATGAACATTCGCCATCTAGCATCACCGCCACGTTTTCTGCGGTATCCGGCCATCCTTCGTCCCGGATGCGACGACCAGTTGTTACGATATAGGGCGCGCCCAGTTCGTTGATCGGAATCGCATGGGCCGCCGTCAGCGCTTGCAGCGCGGTGATGCCGGGAATCACCCGTGTTTCTGGCTGAGGGGTCAAACGTGCCGCGATTCGCAGCGAACTGTCATACAGCGACGGATCCCCCCAGATCAGCAGCGCCACATGGCGGGCCTTCGGGTGGGCTGCGATGGCCTCCTGCCAGCGCAATGCAATCGCGTCGTGCCATTCGTCCACTCCGCGTAAATAGCCATCATCGGCACGGCGTTTGGGAATGTCGAAATACGCGATTTGCGGAGGAGTATCCGCGACCTGAGCGATGATCTGCTCGCGCAGCCCTGCCAGATCGGCCTTGTTTTCGCCCTTGCGGGGGATCAGGATCAGGTCCGCCGAGCGGATCGCCTGCGCCCCTTGAAATGTCACATGATCCGGGTTGCCGGTGCCAATACCGATCAGCGTCAGGTCAATCATTTTCGAACTCTGCCAGAGGTCCATACAGGATCAGGGCCGGGGCGGTGCCGATCTCGGTTTCCAACTGCTGCGACAAGGCACCGATGGTCGAGCGTTGCAGTTTTTGCTCGGGGGTCGAGACGGACTCGGCCATCAAAGCAGGTGTGTCCAGCGGTAGGCCGTGGGAATGCAGGGCGCCAACCAAAAGGGGAAAGGTGCGCTTGCCCATAAACACGACGGTCGTAGCCTGTGGATCAGCCAGTGCTGCCAGGTTCAGATCTTCGGGCAGTTTGCCACTGACATCGTGGCCGGTGACGAATTGCACGCGCCGCGCGGTCAGTCGCCGGGTCAGCGGAATGCCCGCCGCTGCCGCCGCCGCTACCGCCGAGGGGATGCCGGGGATGATTTCATAGTCGATCCCGGCCTCTTGCAGGGCCACCAGTTCTTCTTCAAGCCGGCCGAACATGCCGCCATCACCGGATTTCAGCCGCACAACATGCTGACCGGTTTGTGCATATTCGACCAACAAGCGGCTGACGTGATCCTGCTTGGGCGAGGGGCGCCCGGCGCGTTTGCCGACACCAACCAGATCAGCATCCTCACGCGCGTGGCTCAGGATCGGGCCACTGCTGAGGTCATCAAACAGCACCGCATCGGCTTTCTGCATCCTGTCTACCGCCTTCAGTGTCAGCAATTCCGGGTCGCCGGGGCCTGAACCGATGAAGGACACAAAACCACTCATGCCGAGGCCTCGGCGATCAGATGAAAGAATGTCCCGGTGACATTGTTTCGCACCGATCCGGTTTGCGGGCCTTCCGCGCCTTCGGCGTCGAACACGCGCGCCAGCGGGGCGTCAGGCTGTTCGATGATCGAGGAATAGTGGAACTCATGCCCGCGTAGCGCTGTGCCTTCGGCAAATCCGGCCATTGGGGCCAATAATTCCGCCTTGCGATAACCCAGGTTGAACTTGCGCTTTTCATAGGAGGTCACAAGGCCCAGAAGGCCCGCCATTTCGTGCCGGTCTCCCTCTTTGTCGATCAACGCCTGACCCAGCGCCATGTAGCCCCCGCATTCGCCATGCACAGGTCTTGTCTCGGCATGTTTGCGCAGCCCAGTCTGGAAGGTGTTGGCGGCGGCCAATGTGCCTGCGTGCAACTCGGGATACCCACCCGGCAGCCAGACCAGATCGGCATCCGGGGCAGGGGCTTCATTCGCCAGTGGTGAAAACGGTAGGATTTCTGCACCCGCCGTGCGCCAGCCTTCCAGCAAATGCGGATAGGTGAACGAAAACGCAGCATCCCGGGCCAGTGCGATCCGCTGCGCCGGAGGGCGCGGCAGCACGGCTGGCGATGGCCTATTTGGGCTTGAGGAAGCCGCCCGCTTGATCGCCTCCAGATCGACATGTTCACGCAGGAACGCAGCATAGCCGACAATGGCGCTTTCCAGATCGGGATGTTCCACTGCCTGGATCAAACCTAAGTGCCGCTCGGGAAGTGTCAGGTCTCCGCGTCGTGGCAGAACGCCCAGAACCGGCAGGCCTGCACGTTCCATACCCAACCGGGTCAGACGCTCGTGGCGCGGGCTGGCGCAGCGGTTCAAAATTACCCCGGCAAAGGGCAGGTCGGGGTTGTACATCCGAAACCCCAGCGCCGTGGCTGCAGCTGATTGCGCCTGACCGCCGACATCCAGAACCAACACCACAGGCCAGCCCATACGCTGCGCGGTTTCCGCGCTAGAACCATGGCCAATCTCACCGGGTTTGGCGACACCGTCGAACAGACCCATCGATCCTTCGGCTACGACGATATCCGCGCCGTCAGCCTGTGCCGATATTGCGTTCAGCAGAGGATCGCCCATCGCCCAGCTGTCCAGATTGAACGAGGCGCGCCCAGCCGCCGCCCGGTGAAAGGCCGGGTCGATATAGTCAGGGCCGCTTTTGAATGGTTGGACGGTCAGGCCATCCTCGGCCAGCGCACGCAGCAGGCCCAGCATCACGGTGGTCTTGCCAGTCCCCGAAGACGGTGCCGAAATCAGAATGCCCGGAGGGTTAGTCATCACCATGGCTCCAGCTTGACCAAGGGCTGTCCGCGCTTTGCGGGCGATACCGGCGGTCGTAATCCTTAGAATACAGGCAGCTTTCGTCAAACCCTTCACCAGCCAGTGCCGGGCCAACCATGATCAGCGCTGTGCGTGAGATGCTCTCGTCCAGCGCGTCTTTCAGCGTCGCCAGCGTCGCACGGATGATCCGCTCATCGGGCCAGCTGGCACGGTAGACCACGGCCACCGGGCATTCGGCGCCATAGGCCGGGGTCAGATCGGCGATAACAGTGTCCAGATTGCCGATCGACAGGTGGATGGCCAGCGTCGCCCCGGTACGCGCAAAATTCGCCAACGTCTCGCCCTCGGGCATCGACGATGCGCGTCCCGGTGTCCGGGTCAGGACCACTGATTGCGCAAGTCCGGGCAGGGTCAGTTCCGTGCCCAGTGATGCGGCCGCAGCGGCAAAAGACGGCACGCCAGGGGTCACGCTGACCGGGATGCCCAGCTCTTTCAGGCGGCGGATCTGCTCGCCCATCGCGGACCAGACCGACAGGTCGCCGGAATGCAGTCGCGCAACATCCAGACCGGCCTGATGTGCGGTTGCGATTTCGGCCATGATCTGGTCCAGATCCATCGCCGCCGTGTTCACGATCTTGGCGTCGTCGGGGCAATGGTCCAGAATTTCCTCTGGCACCAGCGAACCCGCATACAGGCAGACCGGGCAAGCGGCGATGATATCGCGCCCGCGCAGGGTCAGCAGGTCGGCGGCGCCCGGTCCGGCGCCAATGAAATGAACGGTCATGTCTGTCCTCCGATGGCGATGGCGCAGGTGGCCAGCCGGTCGTCTGAAATCTGTCGGGGTGAGATCAGCCGCGCACCAGGTCCGGCGGCGGCAAGGGCGGTCGCTTCGGCAACGCTGCCGGTGCCATAGGTGGCGCGGCTGCGGGTCGAGCAGGTGAGGGTGCGCTGCCCGGCCAGATCGGCGGGGGCAATGAAATGCAGCGGCAGGGCAATGGTCGAGGCAAAATCTGTCAGCGCGGCGTGACCTTCCTTGTCGGCAACTGTGGCCAGCGCGTCCACAGCGTGGCCGGCACTCGCCTGATCATAGGCGGCGCGCAGGCTGTCCAGCGTAGCGGTCGAGGAAAATCCGATGCCTGCGACAATCATAACGTTACGCTCCATTGCACCACCGGATAGGCCGATTTCCAACCGCGCCGTGGCCCCAGGGCCGAAGCCTGTGCCAATTCGATCCGCAGCAGCTCACCGCCCAGCTTATCCTGCCATTGCGCCAGCAGCGCTTCGCTCTCCAGCGTCACCGCGTTGGCCACCAGCCGCGTGCCGGAGGGCAGGGTTGTATGCAGCCATTGCAACAGCTCACTGCTCAGCCCGCCGCCAATGAACACGACATCGGGTAGGGGCAGGCCGTCCAGCGCATCCGGGGCTGTGCCATGCACGACTTGCAGCCGGTCTTGACCCAGCGCGTCGGCATTTCGGCGAATGCGCTCGGCGCGGTCTTCGCGGGGTTCGATCGTTGTGGCGCTGAGCGTTGGATCACACATCAGCCATTCGATGCTGATTGACCCGGTGCCACCGCCAATGTCCCACAGATGCTCGTCCCGCTGCGGGGCCAGCGCCGATAGGGTCAGCGCACGGATAGGGCGTTTGGTTATCTGCCCATCGGTCTCAAAAATCTCATCCGGCTTGCCAGAGGCGCGCGGCAAGGCCTGCCCGCCGCCAGCAACCTCGAGCCCGACGCATACCGGGTGATCGAACCCACCCAGCAGCGCCTCGGTCAGCGAGACACTGCGCGCCCGTTCACGCGGGCCGCCCAAGGCCTCCATCACGTGCAGATGTGTGTCGGCAAAACCAGTGTCGGTCAGATAGGTGGCCAGCTCGGTCACGGCCTTGCCATCGCGCAATAGCAGAATCGCGCGCAGGCCGGGGGCCAGATGGGGGCGCAGGCGGGTCAGCGGGGCTGCATGCAGACCAAATGTCTGCGTGCTTTCCAGCGGCCAACCCAACCGCGCAGCGGCCAGCGAAAAAGTGGATTGGCCGGGTAGGGCGGCCCATTCCCCGGCTTCGAAATTCCGCGCGATCACGGATCCGGCGCCGAACCAGAACGGATCACCCGAGGCCAGAACCACGGTTGATCGCCCGCGAAAACCGGTCAGGATCGGCAGACCATCGGCAAAGGGCACAGGCCATTCCACCTGCTGGGCTCCGAAATCGGGAACCAAGGACAGGTGTCGCGGTGGCCCCATGATGATTTCAGCGCGTTCCAGCACTTGACGGCTTGCGGGGGGCAAGCCATCCAGTCCATCTTCGCCCAAACCCAAAACGGTCAGCCACGGAGCTTCAGACATGTCCAACCTCCTGATATTGGGCGGCACGACCGAGGCCAACGCGCTGGCAAAAGCCATTGCCGACCGGGGTATTCCCGCGACCTACTCCTATGCAGGACGCGTGGACAACCCGCGCCCGCAAGCCCTGCCGGTGCGTGTTGGTGGGTTCGGTGGGGCCGAAGGGCTGGTGAAATATATCCATGACCACAGCATAAGCCACGTTATCGACGCGACCCACCCGTTTGCTGCCGGGATGAGCCGTAACGCGATTGAGGCCTGCCATGCGGCGCAGATTCCACTTGTTGCGCTGACACGGCCCGAATGGGCACCGCAGCCCGGTGACACCTGGCTGCGCGTCCCGGATATCGCCGCAGCGGTGGCCGCTTTGTCCGGTAATCCGCAGCGCGTGTTTCTTGCGGTCGGGCGCATGCATCTCGAAGATTTCGTCAGCCAGCCCCAGAACCATTACCTGTTGCGGCTGGTGGATGAACCCGATGTCCTGCCCTTGCCGAATTGCGAGGTTGTCGTGGCGCGCGGACCCTTTGCCGAGGCTGATGACCGGGCGTTGATGCAGCGCCACGGCACGCAACTGGTGGTATCCAAGAACGCGGGCGGTACTGGCGCGCGCGCCAAGCTGGACGCCGCGCGGGCGCTGGACATACCGGTGTTGATGATCGACCGTCCAGCCCTGCCGCAGCGGCTGGAACTGTCGAGCGTTCCGCAGGTTCTGGACTGGCTGGTTCATTCGGGTGTGAACCTCGGCGTATAGACGATGGGATCGCCGTCGCGTTCTATCACGCGGGTTAAGGATGAGCCGACGATCACCACGGTCTGCATATCGGCCATATCAGGCGTGGCCTCGACCAATGTCGAAATCCGGATTGCCTCATCCGCCCGGCTGACAGCGCGGGCGAACAGGATCAGCCGCTCGGGTTCACATTCTTCGCGCAGGATTTCCAGCGTTTTGACAAAGCCTTCGGGGCGGGATTTCGAGCGGGGGTTGTAAAACGCCATCGCGAAATCCGCTTGCGCGGCCAGACGCAGGCGCTTCTCAATCAGAGGCCAAGGTTTGAGGTTGTCACTCAGGTTGATAGTGCAGAAATCATGCCCCAGCGGGGCACCAGCGCGGGCGGAGGCCGCAAGCATCGCAGTGATCCCGGGCAGCACTTCAACCGGTAGGTCGCGCCATTCACGGGGGCCGTTTTCCAGCGCTTCGAACACCGCTGCTGCCATGGCAAATACGCCCGGATCGCCCGAGGATACGACCACTACGCGCTTCCCTTCGGCCGCCATTTGCAACGCATGCTGAGAGCGGTCGATCTCAACCCGGTTGTCGCTGGCATGCAGCGTCAGGCCGGGGCGTTCGGCGATGCGCGCGACGTAAGGAATGTAGCCGACGACATCCGTCGCCCCAGCCAGCGCAGCGGTCACTTCGGGCGTCACCAAAGCCTCGTTTCCTGGCCCGAGTCCTGCGATCTTGACCCAACCGCTCATGGCCGCCGCCCTTGTCCGTGAACGATGATGATCGAGAAATACGGAGTGATCCCCTCGCAATTTTCCGACAATTTGCACACGCGTTGATTGGGCATCTGAGCGTATTCCACGATCCAAGCACGGTCATACAAACCGGCCGTCTTCAGGGCCCGCTTCACTTTGTCGATATTGCGCCCGATCTTCATCACCACCAGCGCGTCGGTTTGGGCCATTCGGTGGGCCAGATCGTCTTCGGGCAATGTGCCGACCAGCACGGTCAATACGTCGTCTCCCCAGGTGATGGGGTCGCCGGTTGCGGTCCACGCGCCGGACATACCGGTGATCGCAGGCACGACTTCAACTTTAGCCTCGCTACGTAATCGATTGTAAAGATGCATGAATGATCCGTAGAAGAACGGATCACCCTCGCACAGGACCACCACGTCTTCGCCCTGATCCGACAGTGTCTTCAGATGCGCGGCACAATCTTCATAAAACGCCGAGAGCAGCTCATTGTACCGCGGATCACTCAATGGAATTTCTGTGGTCACGGGGTATTCCATCGGGAATTCCACCGCGCCTTCTGGGATCATGCCATTGACGATCTTGCGGGCCTGACCACTGCGACCCGGTTTGCGGAAAAAGGCCACGTGGCGGGCAGTGCGCAGTAGGCGGTCGGCCCTGACGCTCATCAGGTCCGGATCGCCGGGGCCGAGGCCGACACCGTATATCTTGCCCACGTTCATTCGGCGCGGCTCGCGATGGCGTTGACCGCGGCGACCGTGATGGCGCTGCCACCAAGGCGACCCTTGACGATGCAGGACGGCACAGGCTGCGCCTCCCACAGAGCGTCTTTAGATTCGACCGCACCGACAAAGCCCACCGGGCAGCCGATGATGGCCGCAGGGCGCGGGCAGTCGGAGTCTTCCAGCATGTTCAGCAGGTGGAACAGGGCGGTGGGCGCATTACCGATGGCCACCACGGCGCCTTGCAGATGCGGGCGCCACAACTCCAGCGCAGCGGCGGACCGGGTGTTGCTCATCTCGGCAGCCAGCAGACGCACACGTTCGTCGTGCAGGGTGCAGATCACCTCGTTATCGGCGGGCAGGCGGAACCGGGTCACACCCTCGCTGACCATGCGGGCGTCGCACAGGATCGGTGCTCTGTCTTCCAACGCGGCACGGGCTGAGCTCACAAAACCGGGTGAGAAATGCACGAACTCTTCCAGCCCCACCATACCTGCCGCGTGGATCATCCGGACGGCGACTTGTTCCTCATCGGCGTCGAACCGTGCCAGATCGGCCTCGGACCGGATGGTGGCAAAGCTTTGTTTGTAGATCGCCGCGCCGTCGGTTTCGTATTCATAGGGCATCAGGTGAAGTCCATGGTCATAAGTGTTTCGGGGCTTAACCCGCGCAGGTTTGGCTCATCTCCCGCGCGGCCTTGTTTGACAAGATCAAATCGACCATCGTGGCCGACCAGGGTGACATCAGCTGGTCCCATGCGCGCGCATCCTTTGGCACAGCCCGAGACATGCAAGTGGCCGGGAATACGCGAGGCAAGCGCGCGGGCGATATCGCGGGTCTCCACCTGCGCCTGCGGGCAGAGCGGGGCGCCGGGGCAGGCGTCAGTGGTCATCAGCGGGTCGGTGCCATCGGTGACGAACGCTGGGGCGGGTATCGCCGCCCCGCCTTCCATCAGGAACAGCCGCCAAGGGGTGACCCGCAGCGCAGAGGCACCGCAGGTCTCAATCAGCCCCGCAAGCCCGCGCGCTGGCAACTGACCGAACGCGGCTCCGTAAAACGCACCCAGTTCCACGATGCCCGGCTCAGGCAGAGCGCCAACATCACCCGGTGCGCTGCCTTGGCATTCTGACGGCAAATCCTGTGTCGCAACCACGCGGGCCATGCGCCGGGCCTCGGGAGTGTGGTGATCCGCGAACCATTCGGCCAGCGCGATCAGGTGGTCGATGGCGATTTTTTCGGTCACGCGACGCCCTGTTTCGGCCCCATCAGCGCGTAGGATCAGCCCCTCGGGGCCTGTCTCCAGCCGGATATCCGCGGAATCCCCGACCAACAGGCGATTTGGTCCGGTGTCGATGGCAAACCCAAACTTGGCTGGTAGCGACGGCAATTCGCCCAACCGGTCGATCAGTTCCTGCGTCAGTCGTGCGGTAAGATCGCCGGATTGGTAGAGCGGTGTCACCAGAATATTGCGCCGCACCTCGATACCCGGTTCCGCATCCAAAAGGTTCAGCGCAGCGAGTTCTTCCAGCAAAGGTTGGTGATCGGCCTCGGCCACACCGCGCAGTTGCAGATTGGCGCGGTTGGTCAGGTCAATGGTGCCATTGCCGAACCGGTCGGCAAGTTCGCACAGGCCTAACATCTGCGCTGCCTCAAGGCGCGCCAGCCGCGGCCGAACCCGCACGACCAACCCGTCCCCCGACATCATCGGGCGATGGGCGCCGGGGCACCAGTCCTGAACGATCGGTGCACTCATCCCAACCCCTCCAGATCGGCTCGGATCGAGTTTCGGCGCGTGTTCCACAGGCCAGCCTCGAGCAGAGCACGGAACCGGTCCTGCATGGCCTGATGCGCCTGTGGGTTCTTCTCTTGCAGAAAGGCATCAACCTCGGCGTTACCCAGTGTGGCATCGTGGTAGATGTCAAACAGATGCGGTGCAACGGTTCCCGACAGATGGGCAAAGCTTGCCATATGATCCAGCGTTGCCGCGATCTCGGCGGCGCCGCGGAATCCGTGCCGTTGCATTCCTGCGATCCAGTCAGGATTAGCCGCGCGCGCGTGGACAACGCGGCTGATTTCCTCAGAGAGGGTTCGGGCGCGGGGGGTGTCTGGGTTGGTATTGTCCAGATGGTACAGCTGCGCAGTACCGCCAGTGACTTTCTTGGCGGCGGCAAAACCGGCCTCATGCGTGGCATAGTCATTGGCCAACAGCAGATCGGTTTCGGTCAGGTCCTGAAGGTGAACAAAGCTATCGGCGTGGGCAACGCGTTGGGTAATACCATCGACATCCCGTGCAATTTGCTCGCCCTCAAGCGCAAAGGAACTGGCATCCAGCCAAGCCTGACCGGCCTGTGCGCGCGCTTCGTCCGTATAGATTTCGGATAGCTGCGTCATGTTCAGGCCATAGCTGCCGGGGGCGGGGCCATAGACACGGGCGGCCGGTGCCTGCCCGGCATATGGGTTCCAGTCTGCTGCCTCGTCCCGTTCACACAATGCTCGCACTGCCTGGCCATACAGCGCAGAAAGCGTCGGGAATACATCGCGGAACAGGCCCGAGACACGCAAGGTCACGTCTAGCCGTGGACGGCTGAGATCAGTGATTGGCAGCACCTCGATACCGGAAACCCGCTCCGACCCCTTGTCCCAAACCGGTTTCACACCCAGTAGGTGAAGCGCCATGGCGAATTCTTCACCCGCAGTGCGCATCGTGGCCGAGCCCCAGAGGTCGACAATCAGCCCCTTGGGGTAATCGCCTTCTTCCTGCAGATGCCGTCGCACTAGTTCCTCGGCCAGTTTGACACCTTGGGTATAGGCCGCGCGTGTTGGAACCGAACGCGGATCGGTGGTGTAAAGATTTCGCCCTGTCGGCAGCACGTCCGAGCGCCCGCGATAGGGTGAGCCAGACGGGCCAGCCTCGATCCGTTTCCCGGCCAGTGCGTCCAAAAGTGATTGACGTTCCGCATGCGCTGAAGGCGTGGCATCAAAATTGCCGGTCACTTCGGGGACGCGGCCAAAGACGTGCAAGCCGTCGCCGAACTGGCTTTCTTTGATGTCGCAGACAAATCGGTCGATACGGGTGATCGCTTCGGCGGTACAGGTTGCCTGATCCAGACCCAGATCGCTTTCCAGACCAATGGCCTGCGCCTCATCCCGTATGTCTTCTTGTAGTCGGTCGCGGCGTTTGGGGTCCAGCCCGTCGGCGTTCGAGAATTCGTCCAGCAGGGATTCCAGCCGCACCATACGGTCCGGCGTGTCACTTGTTCGCATCGGGGGCGGGATATGGCCCAGTGTAACCGCGCCGATCCGGCGCTTGGCCTGTGCGGCCTCGCCGGGGTCATTCACGATAAAGGGGTAGATCACCGGCAGATCTCGGACCAACGCCTCAGGCCAGCAGTTTTGGGACAGGGCGACCGATTTGCCTGGCAGCCATTCCAACGTGCCATGCGCGCCGATATGGATCAGCGCGTCCGCGCCATGCCCCTTACGCAGCCAGAGATAGAAGGCAACATAGCTGTGGCGCGGGGTGCGCGAAAGATCGTGATAGTCGTCATCGCGCAGCTCGGGCGTGCCGCGTTCCGGTTGCAGCGCGATCAGTGTCTTGCCCCGGTTCAAGGCGGTAAAGTGGAACGCACCATCGGCAAAAACCGGGTCGTCCTCAGGCTTGCCCCAAATGGATTGCAGATCCGTTTGCAACTGTTCCGGCAAGTCTGCCAGCGCGGTCTGATAGGCCGCGAGCGGCCAAGCCAGTCGCGCATCCAAAAGCGTCTCGGCTATCGGTTCGCCGGGTGCTGTATCATAGCCTTCAGCCTGCAGATCGGACAGCATCGCCTCGGCCGAGGCCAACGCATCCAGGCCAACCGCATGGGCCATCTGCCAGTCCTTGCCGGGATAAGTCGACAGCACCAACGCTGGAACCTGATCTGGCTTGGGTTTGTCGCTTAGGCGCAGCCAGCCGTCCACCCGGTCTATGATCGCCTCAACCCGTTCCGGCTCGGGGCGGTGGGCAAAACGGGAATATTCCAGATACGGGTCGCGCTTGCCCGGTTCCTTGAACGAAGCGATGCCCGCCGAAATGCGGCCATCCACCTCGGGCAGGACCACATGCATTGCGAGGTCGGCGGGGGACAGCCCGCGTTCCGCATCGACCCAAGCCTTGCGGCGTGCGGTGGACAAGGCGACCTGAAATACCGGCACATTGGCGGCGTCCAGCGGGGACGTTCCCGAGGCGCCTTTGCCCGAAAAGGAGGTGGCGTTGATGATTGCCGAGGGGGCCAGCGCTACGACCTGTTCGCGCAGCCAGTCAGCGGCGGTAGGGGCTTTGAGCGACGGCGCAAATAGGCCAACAGCCTGAAACCCACGCGCACGCAGACGGTGGATCAGGGCCGCGACCGGGGCAGTGTCTGCCGAGGTCAGATAGGCGCGATAGAAGGTCACGAGGATGCGCTTGGCATCACCGGCGAATGCGGTATCCGCCGGGATCACACCGCGATCCGGACACCATACGCCACATTCCGGGATCGTCTTGGCCCCCATCACTGGGCCAGAATAAAGCCCCGCGGCCAGTGCCATTTGCGCCAGCGCAGCCTGCGCTGCGACCTCACCGCCTGTGTCGCAAAGATGCGCCAGCCGCCGCAGGGTTGAAACAGGCAGGGTAGAATAGTCATCCAGGCGCGTATCTTCACGTCCATCCGCCGGCAGGACTGCCACAGCGATGCCTTTGGCGTGGGCCAGTGCCAGAACCTGCTGCAATCCGTAGGACCAATAGGGCACGCCACCGATCAGGCGGATCAGAATGCCTTTGGCGCCCTCCAGCGTCTGCTCGACATAGGTGTCGACAGAAAGCGGGTGCTTCAGCGCCGTTAGATTGGCCAGCCGCAGGGTCGGCATCCGGCCTTCGGGTCCACCCCCACGATGCCAGCCTGCCGCGAAAGCGCCAAGATCACTGTCGGAAAAGGACAGCACCACCAGATCCGCCGGGCTCTGGCCCAGATCGGTCGGGGTCTCCGTTTCCTCTAACCCGTGGCTTTCGCGGAAGACGACGTGCATGGTTTACTCGGCAGCCTCGGTCACACCCACGAGGATTTCGCGGATTTCAGCCTCTTTGATGTCGTCATGCTCGGCGATGACCACCAGACGCGAGCGACGCTCTTCACCTGGCTCCCACGGGCGGTCGTACTGATGACGCACACGGGCCCCGACTGCCTGCACCAAAAGGCGCATGGGTTTGCCGGTAACAGCGGCATAGCCTTTGACCCGCAGGATGTTCAGTTCATTCGCCAGACGTTCGATATTGGCGACCAGCTGGGCCGGATCGGTCTGTTCCGGCAGCTCGACAATGATGCTTTCGAAATCATCATGCTCGTGATCGTGGTGGCCATCGTGATGGCTGGGACGTGCCTCCATGTCATCTTCGGCAGCGGCCTCAAGCCCCAGCACAACACGTACATCCACAGCGCCTTCGGCCACTTCGACCACGGGCAGCGGGCGCGGAGCCTCTGCCGCGATGATTTCCTTGGCCTTGGCGACCCCCTCGGGGCCAGCAAGATCAGGCTTGGTCAGCAGAATGATGTCGGCGCAGGAGATCTGGTCCTCGAACACCTCGGATAGCGGCGTTTCGTGATCAATCGAGTCATCGGCCAGGCGCTGGGCATCCACCGCAGCGACATTCGGGGCAAAGCGACCGGCGGCCACAGCTTCGGCATCGGCCAGAGCAATTACGCCATCCACGGTGATTTTCGAGCGGATATCCGGCCAGTCGAACGCTTTCAGCAGCGGCTTGGGCAGGGCCAAGCCAGAGGTTTCGATCAGAATGTGATCGGGGCGCGGCTCTAGCGCCATCAGCGCCTCGATGGTCGGGATGAAATCATCTGCCACGGTGCAGCAGATGCATCCATTGGCCAATTCCATGATGTTTTCCGCCGGGCAATCGGGGATCGCGCAGGATTTGAGGATATCGCCATCGACGCCAACATCTCCAAACTCGTTGACCACAATGGCCAGGCGCTTGCCCTGCGGGTTCTGCATCAGATGACGCACCAGCGTGGTCTTTCCCGAGCCCAGAAAGCCGGTGATCACAGTGACGGGCAGTTTTTCGAGATTGCTCATATCTAAGCTCCAATCGGGGGAATGCGGGCCGCACAGTTTTTGCGGAAATGTTCAGGACGTTCGCGCCATTTAACGAGGCCATCTTGGGTCGCGAGATATTTGGTCGCACCTTCAACAATGGTCTCGACATGATCGGTTTCATCGAGATGCTCATAGACAAAGGTCCAACGTTCGGGTCCGCCACGCAGCACAATCGAGCAGCCCTGATCGCAATTTGAAAGGCATTCTACTGCCTTCAAAGTGACGCCATCAGGAAGTTCTGCCTGCTCCAACGCCTTGTGCAGCAACGCCCCAGGACGATCTGCATCATTCTCGACGGGCAGGCCGCGGCGGCAGGTCGTGCACACCAGCAGTTCAACAGGTGTGGTCTCGGTCATGTCTCTCATCCCCCCAAATCCTCTTCGCGGGGGACGGGGTTTCATGCGGGCCACGTATTGCGACATGGGCCCGACACCGGATCACCCCGTCCGGTTTCAACTTCGGATGTTGGCAGGTCTCCCGGCTTGCGGATGTCAGAGGCTGGCCTCTGGCAGATGTCCCGCCTTCCCGGCCTGTCTGGCCAGTGGCTTTGGGCACCCTCTCCGGTCACGGTCGCGGGGGCGGCTGCGTTTGACGGATGACCGCTGACGCATTCCCTTTTCATCTGCATGTGCAGACACCAACGGATGGGACATGCGGCACGGGCAGGGGGCTTGTCAAGCGCGGCAGACGCACGGAAATCATCGAGAATGGAAAAGCGACCTGCCAATGCCTGTCAGCGGCATGTTTGGTCAGTCAGATGCAAAATGACGGCAGGCGAGTTTGGGCTTTGCGCCTCGAAGATATCCAGACGAAAGGATTCGCGGGCCCGTTACTTCAAAGGGCATATCGCGTGGATTCGATAGAGCGGTCAAATTTACCGGCCGAGCCAGTGAGTTCACCGCCTTCTGATCAATCCGGTGTCAAGCTTCACTCAGCAGAGCACTGCCGTAGCGAGACGGCATGTCGCAGGCTCGAAAAGCCGAATGCGAAGCAACTGTTTGAAAGTATTGGAGGCGAGTACCGGAATCGAACCGGTGTACACGGATTTGCAATCCGGAAAATTCCGTTGATTTAAAAGGGAAAAATTGTAAACGGACTTGTTTCGTTCAGGGGCACTTTTCAATAGGTTATAAGGCCCAAGTAAACGGTTTTTCACAGGCTCCTGCTTTGGCGAAGAGGCAAAGAAAAACCGCTGAGGGGGCGGCCACCCACCTCAACGGCATAGAAGAATATTTCCGTCTCCATACCTACGGTATTTCCGGTCTGACCTCAACCCAATTGGCGGTGAGACCATGAGCTGGCGCATCGCAAACGAATGCGCCGAGCGCCGCTTTGGTAGCGCCGCGCGCAAGCAGATCATCATGTTCTTGGCCGACAAGGCGAGCGATGACGGTTCGGGCATCTGGTGTTCCAAGGGGACGATCCAACGCCATACGGAACTGAGCGAGAGCACGGTCAAGCGCACCATCATCGACTTCCTCCGAGAAGGCATCTTGATCGAGACAGGACGGCGGCACTGCAAGAACGGCTACACCGTCATTTACCGCATCGTTTTGGAGCGCGTGGCCGCGCTCGAACCCACGGCAGAGCCCGACATTGAGACGGGGGTCACTGTGAACCCCGTCCAGCCTGGACCCGGTACGGGGTCCACTGTGAACGGGGTAGGGGGTTCACGGTGGACCCCAAACCATCCTAAAACCATCCATAAACCACCTACGCGCAGGCGCGAGGCGGCGGAGGAGGTTGAAGATCTTGAAGCTGAGAAGATCTTAGCGGCCTTTCCCGAAGACAGGATCCGAGACCGGCGAACCAGTCTGCTCCAGATCGCAGCCGCCGTGAAAGCCGGGGTAAAGCCCGATGACCTGAAGCAGGCGGTCAAAGCCTATGCCAATGAAAGCGAAGGCTACACACGCAGCAAGGTCTGTTTCTCGGACAACTGGTTCAAGATGCGCCGGTGGGAGAAGGGGCTGGTCCAGATACGGGCCGACCGCGAGAAGGCGCGCGAGGCGGAAGCCAAAGGCCGTGCCAGCCTCGCTGAATGGATCCACGAGTGCCATCCTCTATGCCGCCACATCACAAGCCGGCAGATCGAGGACTTGATCGCGTCAAAGCTGGTAACGCCTGAGCAAGTGCGCGCGGCGAGGCTGCAGGCGTGACTTTCGAAGGAGAGCATCGCAGTTGCTCCGCTCGAGTACACGCGTTGTATGAGTGTGTTGAAGTGAGCCTGCGGGTGCAATGGATTTACTGAGTTGTGTTTCGCAAAGGTAACCTTAATACGTTTAATGTTTTTTTGAATTAACATAAGGTGTGATTGAGCGAGGGTGTTTGTTCGTTGCGTCAGGCGGAGAAAATTGACATTAATGGTTTCTCAGTGTAACATTTATGGTCTTAGCGTCACTTGGAGATATCATTATGGCTGTTTCGATCAAAATGCCCAGGGCGGCACGTAAAGAGCTCGTGACACTTGGGGAAAACATTCGTGTTGCGCGACTGCGCCGCAAATTGACCGCTGAGATTGTTGCGCGGCGCGCTGGTACAACGCGGCAGACCATCGCCAAGATCGAAAGCGGGAACCCCGCAGTCAAGATCGGCACCTACGTGGCAGTACTGCAGGCGCTCGGCCTTCTGAAAGGTTGGGGGGATATCGATGACCCGGTTGGGGAGCAAATGGCCCTGGATGACCTCCCACAGCGTGCGAGACTGAAAAATGGTTGAGGTCTGGATCGAGTGGAAAGGGTTGAAACAGGTCGGCACGCTCCACCGCACAGCTGGACGTGGCAGAGAGCGGGTGTCCTTCACCTATCATAACGATTGGCTTGATGATGAAAATGCCTTTGGGCTTTCGCCGGACATGCCGCTCGTTAAAGGGCAATTCGTGCCTGAGGCAGGGCAGGACATGCTTGCACCGCTTGGGGATTCTGCCCCTGATACTTGGGGCAGAACGGTGATGCGGCGTTTTGAGGGGCGCATGGCAGAGGCCGAGGGGCGACGTCCGAGAACGCTGCAAGAAACAGACTACCTGCTTGGCGTGAATGACGAGACCCGTTTGGGTGCGCTGCGCTTCAAGGTTGATGGTGAGTTCCAAGCGCGCGAGGGCATAGGGGTGCCTGCCCTCGTGAGCCTCGGGGATTTGCTTCATGCCTCGCATCGCGTTCTGCGTGGGGAAGAGACTGCTGAGGATCTTCAAATGCTGTTTGCGCCTGGAAGTTCTCTCGGTGGCGCACGGCCGAAGGCCAGCATCCTCGACCAACACGGCCGTCTTTCTGTCGCCAAGTTCCCGAAAGAGACGGACACTTATTGCGTGGAACGCTGGGAAGCCATCGCACTGGAGCTCGCAAGGCGCGCCGGAATTACGGTTTCTGATCACATGCTTGAAATGGCTGGCGACAAGCCGGTTTTCCTGTCCCATCGGTTTGACCGGAACGATGACGGCAGGATCCCATTCATCTCCGCCATGGCAATGCTGGGCGGCAAAGATGGCGAAAGCTACAGCTATTTGGACCTGGCAGATATTATCACTTCAGAAAGCGTCACACCCGACCAAGACCGCGAGGAGCTCTACCGGCGGGTCGCCTTTTCCATTCTCGTCACGAACCTCGATGACCATATGCGCAATCACGGATTTCTGCGTGGGCGGGGCGGATGGCACCTCTCACCGGCCTACGACATCAACCCCGTGCCGAACCAACCACGCGTGCTCAATAGCTACATTGATGACGACAATCCGGATGCCAGTATCGCCCTGCACCGCGCGCAACATGAATCCTATCTTCTCGAACGCGGCGAGGCAGATCGCATCATTGCCGAGGTGGCCGAAGCGACGATGGCTTGGCGTGACGTTGCCCGTGCATTGGGGGCTCCGGAGCGGGAGATCAGGGAGATGGCGACAGCCTTCGAGCACGAGGAAGCGGATAGGGCGCGAGCGTGAATTATGGTGATCGGCCAGCCTGCGGCTCTTGTGATGAGGGCGCAAATCCATTGGCCTCGAATTTAAATACTCTTGAAAGCGGATGCTTATGAGCAGATCCAAATTTGAACTTAGTCTCGATACTGTTCGAAAATTGTCGCTTTTCGTTTTGAACAGCTTGGCTGATCAGCCAAAAGAGTGGGTTGCTGTCGGCAAGGCTTATCAGGAACTGCACGGTTTTGGCGACGATCCGATCTTCAACCAGGTTTTCGTGCGCCTCTTCACTGTGATGAGAGACGAAATGTGGGTCGGGTCTCCGCAGGAAGGACCGAAATACACGGTCGGCCTGACTTTCAAGGGGCAAACCGTCATCCGCCACGATGCGGAAATCGACGTAATCTACCAGCGACACTTTCAATCATGGGCCAAGACTGTCGAAACAGTTGCTAGAAAGCAGCGGCATCTCGATCAAAAGCGGGCAGCCAAAGAGCAGAAAGACAAAAAGAGGCTGGAAAGGCGGAAATCAAACGAAGCTCGCAGAGAGGAAGACGTGAAGCGGCGAGCAAAAGCTCGTCAGAAGCGAGAGATGTCATCACTTGTTGAAAGCGGAAAAAGAATTCGCTCTTCCCTGTCCAAGTCAAACAATGAGCAACTCCTAAACCTCTGGAAGGCAAATACATCCCGTGCAGCCAATTCGACAGGCCAAAAGAAAAACGAACACCTATTGATTGTTTCAGCTGTCGAAAAGGAGTGGAAGCGAAGGGTCCGAGATTTGCCCGAAGTGGAAGCCTTCAAATGGCCAACCACAGATGTTGGAAGTGGTCATGGTGGTGGCGATTTCGAGAGGGCTGAGGAAAGCTTTCTGAAAGTGCTCGGATATACGGTCGGGAAAACAAATGGCTTGCCAGAATCAACACGGCAGTTGATCCTGGATCGCTGCTTCTCGGGGCATCTTCCACCAGTCGAAGGGATTTCGGCGCTTCGAATGTGGGGCGAACCAAAGTCTGCTTTGAGGCTTAGAAAAATTGCTTATCACATTGCCGGTCTGGCGAAAAACTTCAAAAAAATGCAATCACGCGGCTACGAGGATGCGATTTCGGATTGGGAAGACGATCTGAAGTACATGCATGACAAGTATTACGTCCGTCATTTTGGATTCAGTTGGCCAGGCCGTGGTCTCTAGTTCTGGTTCTTTTTTAGGCTTGTGTAAGTTACTCGGCAGTAGATTTTTTGGTTGCCAGTTTTCGTTCTCACTGCCGTTTTTCCGATTGCTGAACATAAGCGGGCAGCCGTGCCGGACGCGGTGCAAGCCCCGCTTCAACAAGAAAATTCCCCTGCGTCAGCGCATTCCTCGCGAGGCAAGTTTCTCGCTGACAGCCCCTTGGTGCCAGTTTTGGCCATGTTCATCGAAACACTCAAAGTGAGGATCAAAAAATGGCTACTCAAACTCTGAAACTAAACGTCAAATCCGGCGAAAAAGACGGCAAGAACTTCTGGGACCGCTGCGGCGTGCTCTTCGTCAACACCGACGACAGCGGCAACATCACGTCGATCAACGTCAAACACAGCATGTTCCCTGACGTCGAAATGGTCCCCTTCCCCGCGCCGCGACGAAGATCAGGTCACCGAATGACCTCAGCGCCTGGGCGGGTTGCCCGCCCTGGCTTTCTGCAAGGACGATAAAGCTTAGCTGTAGTTCGGTATACTCCCGAAACTTCATGGTATGCCGACCTAAGTTAGGCTCTGCCTGATCAGCCCCACTTAAGTGGTCCATGCTGATTGTTAGTGAATGATTGGCCTGGACACCATCAAAAGACGAAACAAGAAAATGTTGCCCTATGTGCTGTTCATTGTTGAAGTTACAAGCCACAATGGACATGGTGATCGAAAGCGGGCTGTGGCATTTTAGTTCATGTAGTTTCTCATCACTAACGGAAAAACGAATGCAACTTGTGGCTGATTTTTGCTTTTGTGTTGAATTTTGAACTACGGAGGTTCTGCGTGGTAAAGTGGAATTCTAGTCCTCATCCTATTTCTGACATTCGTGACTGGGCAGAAGATGGAAAACTCATAATCCAGCCGGATTTTCAGCGACGTGAGGTTTGGAGCCTACCAGCACAAGTGATGCTGATGGATACAATAATTAAGAAAATCCCGATGCCCAAGATCTTCTTGTCGACTGAGTTGAAGGACGGAAAAACTATTCGTAGTGTGATCGACGGTCAACAACGAATCCAGGCAATATTGAGCTTTCTCAGGGGTGGCTTTCGGCTTGACGACTCTTTTGAAGCCGAACTGAAGGGAAGGCTATTTTCTGAGCTAAGTAAAAACGTCAGGGACGATTTTCTGATGTACTCGATAGATTTCAATGAAGCTCAAAATGCATCCGACGATGAAGTGAGAAATGTCTATTCTAGGGTAAACAAGTATACAGTTGCCCTAAACAAGCAAGAACTAAGAAAGGCTGATTTTCCAGGCCAGTTCTTAGATTTATCTGAAAAACTTGCGTTGGATGCTTTCTTGGATGACATCCGAATATTTACTACGGCTAACCGCCGCCGGTATGGCGATGTTGAATTTGTTTCTGAACTCCTCGTGGCGACAGTAGGCCGTATTCAGGATAAGAAGGGTTACCTAGAGGATTTCTACCGCCATTACGCAAATTGGGATCCAGGCGAAAAACAAAAGACCGCGGAAGAGTTCAAAGCGGTGCTACTGCTACTGGAAAAGATTTTCGGTAGCAGTGCTGAAATGGCAAAAACAAGGTTTAAACAAAAAGCTGACTTTTATTCCCTTTTCTTAGCGGCACTCGACTTCATTCGGAACGGTAACACTCTCGATGGAACGGATCTGACGGCACTGCGAGCAGATCTAGAAATACTAAATCATCACATCCGACCAGAATCAGAAATCCAAGTACTCCAAGAGTACGCGATTAAGTGCGTTTCTCAGGCCAACTCGGCCTCAAGCCGTAAGTGGCGAAAGAGGTTCTTGGCTGCAATTTTGTCTGGAACATTCTGTCCTGATGATATGAGCAACGATCAAGTTGAAGTGTATTATAGGGTAAAGCTTGACTTAAAAAAACTGGCAAAAGAACAGCTTACTTGCCATGTTTGTGGCAGTGAAGAGGGCCCTGAGAATATGGTTCTCGGCTGGGATTCGAGTGAAGTTAGCCGTCAGATATCAAACTCTGTGTGGCTACACGCCGAATGTGGAAATGGTACAAATTATATAGTTGCTCCACGACCAGATTCTGAACAACCAGATTTGTTTGACTGATATTTTAAGATTCCGGACTGTTAGAAATGACCCCGATATACTTTGATGATTATGCACTGAAGCGTGGTCAGGTATTCAATGTCCCTGATGTGTTTTCCACTCAAGAGGGTGGGAATTACGAAATTGAAGGTTGGCTTGCTAGAGGTGGCAATGCAGTCGTTTATGAATGCACAGATCAACGGAGCGGCGATGAGCTCGCTGTCAAGTTCCTCCTCAACGGCGGCTATCGCAACACTAAACGGTTCGTCTTAGAGTCTAGGTTGATGAGCGAACTGAAAAATCCTCATATTTCTAGCTATATTGGTCAAGGTACTGTTGACGCGACGCCCTCAAAAGGCAAACCCGTAAGGATACCTTTTCTTGTCATGGAGAAAGCAGACTGCAATCTTCAGCAGCTAATTTTGAAGGGTGAGGGAAAGGGCATAGGCTATGAGACCTACGCCGCACAATTCAGAGGGTTAGCACGCGCGCTCGCCTGCCTGCATGAAAAAGCAATCCACCGCGACATAAAACCCGAAAATATTTTGGTGCTAGGCGACAAATGGCTACTGAGCGACTATGGGCTTTGTAGCTTGGTCGTAGATGAAAGCGATATCGACTTAACCCCAACAATGGGGAACATTGGCCCGAAGTTTTGGCTTTCTCCCGAAGCCCACAACAAGCGATTGGGGGCAGGAAACGAGATTGGAAAGTACTCTGATGTTTTTCAGCTAGCGGCAATCTTTTGGTACGTTATGCATGGCACCCACCCAACAGGCATAATAACTGAGGAAGACTGGGTGGGGCCAGACAACTTGAAGAATGTGATAATGAAAGCCTTGTTACACAATCGAGCCAATCGCTATGCAGATGGTCAACAGTTCCTCGACGAGCTAGAAAATGCAATTCGAGTGTAGGATAGTGCTTTAAAAATATTGTGATGTGCCACCTAGATCATTAGGCATATACTGGTTTTCTAGTAGGATGCAAATCCCTCGAACGCGAACTCAATAGTCTGCCGATGATTGTATTCCACTTAACTAGGGATCTGTATTCCAACCCTCAAGAGGGTCTGAGCAAACTCCCGGAAATTCGGCCCTTCATTGTTGAAATTGAGGATGTTCAGATCCAAGACTTCTTGGTCGAATGCTCTCTGTGCCGCTCGCCGAGGATCAGTATCGGCCATGTAGCGGGATTTTAGGTAAAGAAGGCGAACATCGTTTTCTGTAGAGTGGTCCACGATGGAAACATCAAATGTGTCGAACTCAACTTTCACCCGAGTCATCAGACGTGGGAGAAATGATGTCTTAAAATTGGCGTAGGTGAGGGCAGTCAGCTTACGGCTGGTAATGTGAATTCTCAGCAGAGTTGTTTCGGACAGATCACCTGCCAGTCTCTCCGCCAGTGCCACGAACCCTCGAAGCCTGACGGACAAATCTTGGAGCCTATCAGTAGGAAATTGAAATCTGCCCTGTTCTAAATGACCGATTCCAGCAGCGGCTGCCGTTTCAGCATCTTCTAGGAGAAGGTCCTGGTTGCCGATTGAATAGAGGAGCGCTTGTCCAGATTCCTGCGCTCTTTTGTGGCTGCCAAAGAAAGCCCGAATGTCGCGCCTTAGTTCAGGAGGAAATGAGCCATACGATCTTCTTTGTGAGAATGCATGCATTGCGAAGTGAAGGCTTAGATCTTCAGTTCTTGTGGCGACGATTCCTTCAAGTTCCTCGTGACCTATTTCTGCAATTGCCTGACTTGCCGCATACTGAAGGCCTTGCTTTGATCGCAAAAGCTTTGTCACAAGGCTTTTGGGAAGTTCTGAGATGTCGGGCTGACGGCCAAAGGCCCTGATCTCAGCAGCAAGGTCTCGGATGGTTGTTTTGTTGAGCTTGTCGTTAGGGTTTTTTGGGGTGCCTTTTTTCGATGCACTTGGTTTTGGAACGGAGCGATACTCACGGCCTTTGAAGCCTATTTGACGCCTTAGTAGATATCTTTGCTCTTCCAACTCGTCCCGAAAGACCAAAAATATACCTTGGCCTACGGCCAAGGGTTCGACATTCAAAATGCTTACGATGAAGTCTCTGAGTTCTGCTTGGGTATAATACTTTTGGAATGTCTGTCGGGACGTCAAGTATCCGTCGCGGTAGGGCCGCACGCCACTCAGGTCAGCCTTGCCGTACAACATGACGGATACGGCCAAGCAGAGCTCCGTTAGGCTGAAGGCGCGCTTAAGTGCCTCTGTTCGCTCTTCAGGATCTTCGATTACGTTGAGGACAAATCCAAGATTGGTGATTTGGCTCTTTTTTAGAGTACTGGGATCTGGTCGATAGTGGGGATCCCAACCTTCGACGGTATAGCCATCAGACTGTAGGGCTCGGATGTCATCACCTTGACCGCATCCATAGTCCAAAACGGTTCTATCGCGACGGATCAGACCACTTGTAAACAGCAGGTACATTGGCGCTGAGAGCGCAGCTCGCGTGATCGCCGTTTTGTGGCGCTCAACAGTGTTTTTCTCTGGGCCATTCATGTCATAGGCTGATTTCTTGGCGGACTCTTCTGAGATCAAACCGCTCTGCACGATGTGTGGACCTTCGACGGTCAATCCGGCTTCAGCCAGTGTCTCCATCCAAATCCGCCGCGTTCCCTTGTTTGCCATGTTCTTAAAAAGACCCTTGCTCTCTAAGGACTGCGTCAGCTTTGCAAAGTCATCTCTTAGCGGATGATCTGGGGCTAGGAGTAGCTCCTTTCTGTGGAGAATGGGTGGGTTTGCGCCGGAATATTTTCTCAGTCTTGCGCCTTCTTCCGCGAGGTTGACGAGTAGGCTTGCCCGCAGCTCTGGAAAAGCCACGGCGCTGAAGTCTTGATAGTCCAAAAACGAGAAGGTCTGGTCGTTTTGCCCCGAGATCTTCAGCACTGACCATTGGAAATCTTCCGGAACCCTTTGCAGTGCAAGGCTCAGCTTATCCTTTGCGCTCGTCTGAAGGTGATCAACCGCGCTACGGTGCACGTAGATCGCCTGCCCTACCTTTTTTCCAACCGCATTTTTGAGAGATTTATTGTTTTGCAAGTTTCACCCCTCGGGTTTGGATCTTTCTAAAGGCTCTTTTGAAACATCCTACCTGACCGAGGGGCGATCGATCTAGAGTACTGCTATTATAGCCTCTGCGGCTTCTAGAGCTTCATCTGATGTATTGGCGTGCCCAAAACTAAAGCGTATGGAGGCTTGCGCTTCATCCGATGTGAGCCCGATTGCACGGAGGACGTAGCTTGGTTCCGAAATTCCCGAAGAGCACGCCGAACCTGTAGAAGCTGACACGATGGGTTGTAATCGTTGGAGCATTTCTCCCGCATCGCGTCCTTTGAACCTTAGATTCGCATTGCCAGGATGACGGGAGCAAAGCTTATCTCCATTCAATCCAATATGGTCGCGGTTCGATTGCAGTTTGTCTACGAAGAGATCTCGTAGACCTGCGACCCGCGCTCTCAAAGCAGATCCGGCTTCAGAGGAATGGAACTCCGCCGCTGAGCCAAGACCAACACACAAGGGAAGGGGCAGTGTGCCGGACCGAAGCCCACCCTCTTGCCCACCTCCGTGAAATAGAGGTTCAATCCGGTCCTTCAGCTCTCGGCTCACATAGAGCGCGCCAACCCCCATGGGCCCACCAAACTTATGCCCCGACAGACTAACAACGTCAGCCAAATCCGCATAGTCTAGAAGGCTGACTGCGCTTGGTGCCTGCGCGAAGTCGGAGTGGAAAATTGCGCCCGCATCGCGGCAAAGTGCTGATATTGAGGCAAGATCTTGGATGGTCCCGATTTCATTGTTGACCAATGCTACGGTTACCAACAAGACATCCTCGCTTAGCATGTCTCGTAGTTTGTCGAGGTCGACGTGGCCTTTCCCGTCGACCGGTATCTCAAGAATCAAGCATCCTGTTGTCTTTGCAACATATGCTGCGCTTTCCAAAACGCACTTATGTTCCGTCGCCGAAACAAGGATTTTCTTACGCTGACTTTGCCGTTGCCTCGGAATGCTTAGGCCCTTGATGGCAAGATTATTCGCTTCTGTAGCACCGGATGTGAAAATAATTTCATCCGGATCGGCTCCAAGGAGGTTGGCCACTTTGGCCCTCGAAGCCTCGGTAGCCTTATTCGCGGTCCACCCTATGGAATGTTCAGAGGAGTGCGGGTTGCCATGGAACTCAGTCCAAAACGGCTGCATTGCGGCCCGAACTGTTGGCAGCATCGGAGTGCTTGCTTGATGATCAAGGTATATGGTCAAAGGGTTTTCCTGCCAAATCGAAGGTTATCTGTAGACCAAGCTTGATCCTGGGGTCAAGCACCAGGTCGTCGTTGACCATTCCCTCGGAAGATCGCTATAACGACCACTAAGCAGGGTAGCAGATTTATGAAAAAGCAAACAACATTTACACAGGACTACAAGCCGCAGTTCTCCGGCCACGAGACCTTTCCGTTGCGCTACGGATGGTTGGAAAAGGCATTCGAGGCTGTTGATGCAAGTGGCCTGAATAACAACAAGATTTTTTCAGAGAGTGAAGCGATCGCGCATTTTGGCGTGGGCAAGAACATGGTGGCAGCAATTCGATTTTGGGCACAGGTCGCAGGTATTCTCACTACGGATGGGAAGGATGTAAGAACGACCGAATTTGGTCAGCAGTTACTTGGCCCCAATGGGTGCGATCCATACCTTGAAAGCGCTTCGTCTCTTTGGAAAATCCACTGGGATATTGCCTCCAATCCCAAGCATACAGCCACCTATTGGTTGTTCAATGTTTTCAATGAACCCAACTTTGACCGCGATACAGTTCTGCGAAGACTGATGGAATTTATTGGTCAGCGTGGTTGGAAATTGCCAACAGAGAAAACGTTATCAAACGATATAAGCGTCTTATTGGCTAACTACGTGCCTGGCGTCCCAAAGCGGGGCCCTAGCGAAGAAGCATTCAATTCTCCGCTGACTGAGCTGGGATTGATACGGCGGCGCTCAAATGGAAAATTTAGTATGAACTTAGGGCGAAAGCCAGGCCTGTCTAACGGCGTGTTTCTCTATGCGGTGTGCGATTTTTGGGAGCGAACGTCTTCTGCAAACACACTTGGCGTCCAATCAATGCTACTAGAGCCCGGGTCTCCTGGAAGGGTTTTCGTACTTGAAGAGTGGGAGCTGATTGATCGGTTGGCCGACATTGCTGACGTGACCGACGGATTGATCTCCTGGTCTGAGACAGCCGGATTGAAGCAGCTTCTTCGGCATGGAGAATTTCCCGCAGATTTTGTAGAAAACCTGTGGTCCTCTGATATTTCCACCCTGAGAGGATCATATGCCGCTTAACGAAATTGTCTCGGTGAATGGACGCTTCCTGCGATCTGTTCGAATTGATCAAGATGACCGTAATGAAGCCCTCGAGGGTTTTGTCTTCTCGTCATCAGTACGGGAAATCCTTAGAAACTTTTCACATCAACAATTTGAGAGCGGGCAAGGTGCTTTCACTTGGACCGGTCCTTATGGAAGCGGGAAGTCGAGTCTCGCACTAGCCCTCTCTGCGTTGTTGAGTGGGAGTAAGCAAGAGCGGGCTGCTGCCGCGCGCAAAACTGATCCAGAGTTCGCAAAGGGGCTATGGAAGTTACTCCCTCCGAAGCGAGATGGCTGGAAATGTATATCGATCGTAGGGCGCAGCGCGGAACCTTTTCAGCTGATCGGTGATGGAATCAAGGATGCAGGACTTGCGGCACGCCAAAGGAAGTTTGATACGCCTGAAAAAGTCATTGAGTACTTGCAGTATTTGGCCGCTGACGACTGTGAGCATTCTGGAGGTTTAGTCCTCTTTTTGGATGAAATGGGGAAGCTGCTTGAGCACGCGGCATCCTCAACAGGAGACGCATATTTCTTCCAACTGCTTGGTGAAGCGGCGTCGAGAAGCGGTGGCCGCCTTATCGTTGTGGGTATCCTTCATCAATCCTTCCAAGAATATGCGAGCCGCTTGGCGCGCGACATCAA
This sequence comes from Ruegeria sp. YTSA219, assembly GCF_059609985.1. NCBI lineage: Bacteria > Pseudomonadati > Pseudomonadota > Alphaproteobacteria > Rhodobacterales > Roseobacteraceae > Ruegeria > Ruegeria sp. YTSA219. Next base: position 414,444 of record NZ_JBXWMT010000002.1, on the reverse strand, counting down.
AGATGAGTGGGGAAAGATCCAGGGTCGCTTCATTGACATTCCCGTCAATGTATCTGGCGATGAGCAGATTGAATTGGTGAGCAAGGCAATTATCGCTTCAGAGCAGCCGGATAGCGCTAGACGGAACGCAGAGGCAGCCGCGGAACTACTTGGCGATGTTCGACGTGGCGCGTCCGTAGTTTCGAAAGAGTTGTTTACTAGCGCTTGGCCACTCAACCCGCTTGTTACACTGGTGCTAGGGCCTGCATCGCGACGGAGTTATGGGCAAAACCAGCGTAGCATTTTCAGTTTTCTAGGCTCGTCCGAGCTGTTTGGCTTTCAGGACTACCTTGAGAAGGCGAGTGTAGATGATCCGAAAGACTACGGATTGGCGGATTTTTGGGATTATCTCGAATTCAATCTGCAAGCGGCAATCGCTGTGTCTCTGGATAGCCATCACTTTGCAAATGCGAGAGATGCAATCGCGAGATGGGAAGCGAAAGATGGTGGTGAGCTCGGTGTGCAACTGCTTAAGTCGCTAGCTATATTGGAGCTAACGCAAAAGCAAACCGGAGTAGGTGCGACGCTGGAGGCACTTCGCCTGTCAACAAACCAAACAAGTGCTGCGGTAGAAGAAATTCTGTCAGAACTTGAGGCAGCGTCGATTGTTGTTTTTCGAAAGTTCAGGGGCACTTACTCTCTATTTGACGGGAGCGACTTTGATATAGAAGTGGCGCTGGATGAGGCATTGAGAGAAAGATCAGACTTCGATCTCAGCTCAATCTCAAACGCCTTGTCTTCGCCAAATATCGTTGCGAAACGCCATTACCGTGAAACCGGCGCTCTGCGCTGGTGTGAACTCAAGGTAATGCTCGAAAGCCAGGTAGAAAGCTATGTTACCAGCTTTGCGCCTACAAATGGATGCTTCGGCGCATTTATTATTGCACTGGACGATGCGACCCCAAGTATTGTTGAAGATTTCGGAGAGTATGGGTGGGCTGGCGACTTTGCGGTTATGCGGTCTGAAAAATCGAAGAATCTCGTGGCACTCGCACGAGAGCACTCCGCTTTGAAGGATATCTTGGCATCGAATGCCGAGATACATAGAGACAAAATTGCGCGCAGAGAGCTAAACGATCGTATCGAGGCGATTGGAGGCCGGATTGAGCACGAGGTCTGGCACTTGATCGCAAGCGCCGAATGGCAAACTGGAATTGATGATCTTCCGGCTCCAGCGCTTCGGAACCTCACGGTTTTGGTGTCAGAGATGGCGGATCGTCGATTTCCAATGTCGCCAAAGCTAAGAAACGAATTGCTGAATCGTACCAAGCCATCGGCATCTGCTAATTCGGCTCTCAAGTTGTTGTTGCATGCCGCCGTCCTAAAAGAGGGCACTCCCGGGCTTGGGTTTGAAAAGTTTCCTGCAGAAAAAGCTCTGTTCGTGTCGCTGGTTGAAGCCAATGATCTATACGTGCAGAAGGGAGGCAATTGGCAGTTTGTGCCGCCTTCAGGAGATAATCCTGCAAATCTGTTACCTATCTGGAAAGCAACGAAAGATTTTTTGAAGCAACGGGGTAGCCGGAATGTACAGCTTACCGATGTATATGACCTATGGCGGGCACCTCCCTTTGGGTTGAAAGACGGTTTGATGCCATTCCTTGCTGTCCTTTTCATGCTCGCCGAGCGCCGGAACCTGTCTCACTACAGGGAGGGTATTTTCCTATCGACTATTTCGGATGTAGATGTGGACTATGTCTTGAGAGCGCCACAGCTGGTCCAGCTACGCTGGATCGAAATGAACCGAACGACCAAGAGGCTACTTACTGAACTGGCAAACGCAGTCGGTGAAGTTGTGGATCAACCGATCTCAACGTTAAGTCCGCTAGAAGTTGGACGCGCGCTCATCGCAGCATACGAAACTTCAGCACCGTGGGTTCAACGAACCGCGCGCCTTCCTGAGCACGCAAAAAAAGTCAGGGCGCTCTTCAAGCGATCTAATGACCCACAAAAATTTGCCTTTGATGACATTCCTGGGCTCTACGGAAAGGATATCGATATTCTCACTGATCAAGGGATCTCTGAGATCGCTCAAAACATCAAAGAAGGGCTCATAGAAATCCGTGAGGCTTACCCCGCGATGTTAAACAGAATGCGCGAGCATATTCTGAATGAGTTACAAGTTCACGGACGTACTGCCAAAGCGTACCGAGAATTAAATGAGCGTGCGAAGAATATCCGAGATGTCGCTGGTGACTTGCGGCTTCGATCTTTTATCACCCAGCTTACAAGCTTCGGAGATGATTTACAGTCGATGGAGGCACTAGCGGGATTGGGCATCAATAAGCCCCCCAAAGCTTGGATTGATAGCGACATAGACCGGGCAATTGTTCAACTCACATTGCTTGCGCAGCAGTTCAACCAACACGAGTCAGTCGCGCGAGTGGCTGGGCGGAAGGACAAGCGCTCCGCTATGGCGTTGATTGTCAGCGTTGATGATCGGCCCACGCCTGTGATGGAGGAATTCGACGTTTTGGACTCCGACGATGAGGAAGTGAATAACCTCAGTAAAAAGATTGAAGAGGTATTGCAGCAGGCTGCGGAAGGCACCGGTAGAAACGTGATCCTGGCTGCTTTGGCAAAAGTTGGTGCCGCGAGGATCAAACAATCAGGCGCAAGAGAGGAAGTAGATGGCTGACAAGGTAAAACATGTTCTAGGCTTGTCTGGGGGCAAAGATAGTTCAGCTCTCGCAATCTACATGAGCCAGGCTCACCCCGAACTCGATATTGAGTATTTCTTCACTGACACGGGCGAAGAGCTGGATGAGGTTTATGAGTACCTAGCGATGCTCGAGGGGTTTCTCGGCAAGAAGATCCGGTACTTGGATCCAGGGCGAGATTTCAAGTTCTACCTTGCCCAGTACAATCAATTCCTTCCATCAGCCCAAACGCGTTGGTGTACGAAAGATCTAAAGATTAAGCCCTTTGAGAAGTGGGTCAAATCTGAATTTACCGAGCAGGGGTACACAGTCTATAGTTATGTAGCAATCCGGGCCGATGAAGATTTTCGCCAAGGTTTGAACTCGAAAAACGGAAGATTGATTACCAAGCTGCCTTTCAAAGATGATGGTATCGACAAGGCCGGCGTTTTCGAAATTCTTGAGAACTCGGGACTTGGCCTTCCAGCATACTATGATTGGCGTTCCAGGAGTGGCTGCACGTTTTGTTTCTTTCAGCAAAAAATTGAATGGGTTGGCCTAAAGGAGCGTCACCCTGAAGCCTTCGAGAGGGCAAAGCAAATGGAGAAAACCTCTCTCGACCACGGGTCGCCGTTTTCATGGAGTGAAGGGGAGACACTGCTTGAACTGGAAAAACCTGAACGCATCGCTCAAATCCGCGCAGATCATGAAAAGCGTGTCGAAAGAGCTAAGGCGAAGAGGAAGGTTGATCCTCTACGGCCGGAACAAGGCGCAGTTGATCTAGATGAGATTTATGGCCAGCAAAAGGTGTGTTTGGCCTGCCATAAATGATCTGATGTAGGATTTTCAGGATGCAGCGTTGAAGGTCTTTGGAAGCGGGCTCGCGAATACTCACCGTCAGATTGTTTCGTATGAACCTAAAATTGGGTCTTGTTCCCTCAACAGATCACCGAGCTCGCATTTAGGGGCCGTCAACGAAAAAGCATTTCCCTTCAGGGGCTTTACCAAGCAGCGGAATCTGTCAAAGTATGCCGAAAGCGTACACCCTTGGTCCGTGCTGCTGGCGAGTGGAAAATCGAGAGAGTGGAAAACAAGATGAGTTCGAGCGCCGTAGTTGACGCCCTCGCAAGCATAGGTATCGCACGACTAGCGGCTTTTTGGGGTGAGAACCGATTAGAAGGGCTTTCAGAGCTCGGGGTTAGTACTCGACCTCGTGCGGTAGCTGAAGCCATGCTTTCTGAAAGTGGGCTGGCTATCTTTAGGAAGCGAGACCTCAGAAATGCTGTTCTAGAAGTGTTTTCGCCACAAGTTATCCGAGACAAACTCGGCTCAGGGCCAGATGGTTGCTCTGTAACTATTCCACCGAATTTCACTTGGGGAAGAAATGAGGCTACGATCAATTTTCTAAAGCTGATGGACCTGAACATCGACGAAGCTTTCCCAAACGATTTGATGTCTGGCCCAGAACCGCATCTGCAAACACATATTGAAAAACCCCTATTCGATTATCAAAACAGCATTAGAAAACAGCTTGTTAGTTTTTCCTTTTTGGAGGCAGGTTCCCACGCCGATGCAACAAGCAGACGAATCGTTGCGCATATGCCGACAGGCTCGGGAAAAACACGAACAGCCATGGAATTCATTTCAGATTTCCTTCGGTTTAGCTGTTCACGTGAAAGTCCCGTTGTGGTTTGGCTTGCTCATAGCGAAGAGCTCTGCGATCAGGCGGTTCAAACGTTCCTCAGCATTTGGACAAAACTAGGAACTGAGAATGCAAATGTTTACTCGATGTGGGGGGGCAGGAAGCCAGACAACATCGATCTAAGCAAGCCCTGCTTCATAGTTACTAGCTTTCAGAGTTGCTACTCTAGCATTCACTCAAACAAAAACGCTGATTTTGACCGATTTGCAGAAATTAGGCGCGAATGTAGTCTCCTGATTGTCGATGAGGCGCACATGTCGATGGCACCGACTTACAAAAAAGCAATAGAGTTTCTCTGTAACTCGAGCACTACTCTGATCGGCTTGACGGCTACGCCCGGTAGGCATCACGTTGGGGGTGATGTAACTCAAACTAAGGCTCTATCGGATTTTTATGGCAATAAAAAACTCACGATCGACCAGCGATTGACCGGCGAGAGAAACTCAATTGAGTACCTTCAGGATCGTGGGATTTTGTCATCTGTTGAACGTATGCGTCTCAACACCAGCGCTACTATTAATCTTGACGCTGCGGCAGTCAGGCTGATTTCAGATCTTTTAGACATTTCTCCCAAAGTGCTAGCAGAGTTAGGCAACAACGCGCAGAGGACGTTGGAAGTAGTTGCTGCCGTCGAAAAGCTTGCGCTAATCGATAAGAAACAGACCATCGTGTTTTGTCCATCGAAGCAGAATGCATCCGATATGGCATTGATCCTCAGGGAAAGAGGGTGCGCGGCAAGAGCGGTAACCGGCGAAACGCCACCGAGTGATCGGCGCGAGGCAATTGAAGATTTCAAAAACGGAAGTGTCAGGGTTCTAACGAATTTTGGTGTTTTGACAACGGGATTTGACGCACCAAAGACTGAGGCGGTTGTGATTGCGCGTCCGACAACGTCGGTCGTTCTTTATTCACAAATGGTGGGACGGGGCCTTAGAGGCAATTCAGTAGGTGGGACGTCTAGCTGCACTGTGGTGGATGTGGTTGATAATATTCTAAATTTACCCAACGTGCCGCAAGCGTTTACGTATTTTGATGAGCATTTCGGAGAAGCATAATGAACAAACAAGACAAGCCAGTGCAGATTGTTGATGCGTACTTAGCGCTCAATGCATTGCGCCAAGTTGGCTATCGAAACACGGCTACTGCTGTAGCTGAATTGGTTGATAACTCGATCGAGGCCGAGGCGAAAAAGATAACCATAGTTACGCTGTCAGCCAGAGAACCTGTAGCAAAGCGTACGGTCTACCGAGTTCAAAAAATAGCGGTTTTGGATGATGGGCACGGGATGACACCGGATGAGTTGGGACGCTGTCTATCACTAGGTTGGGGCACTCGACTAGATACCCGAGATGGTCTCGGACGTTTTGGCTTTGGACTTAAAGGTTCGTCTCTTTCACAGGCGGAGCTTGTTGAGGTTTATTCTTGGCAAAATGGGTCGGTCCACAAGACGTATCTTGATCTACCGGAAGTCAAGGAAGGCAGGCAGCAGTATCTTAAAAGCGTTGAAGAGACAGACCTTCCCAAAGAGATAGTTGAAGCGGTTGGAGGAAAGATCGGTAGCAGTGGCACGCTGGTCTTATGGTCCAAGCTAGATGGAGTGGATTTCAAGCGCCCGTCGACGCTCTTTTCTCGGATGCAAGAAGAGCTCTGCCGCATTTATCGGCACTTCTTGGATGACAATGATGATTATGGCAAGAAACGTGATGTGAGCTTGGTCGACTTCGATCTAGACAATAACAAAGTCGAAGCGTCGCATGAGTTGAAGCCCAATGATCCTTTGTACCTTTTGGAGCCGTCAAGCTGCCCAGACAGCGATGGAAAGGCTACGAACGTCGAGTTTGAGAAACCATATGCCATACCAATAGAGTATGAGCAGGGAAAATTTTCGGACATTGAAATTCGCCTTAGTATAGCCAAGCCAGAGACCCAAAAAATGGGTGGTAATTCAAATCTCGGCAAGCACTACGCACGCAATACTGGTATCTCGTTTGTTCGAGCTGGCCGTGAGATAGACTTTGGTTCCTTTGGTTTTCTAGACAGTGATACCAGGCAGAGGTGGTGGGGCGTAGAAGTTCGTTTCAAGCCAGTTTTGGATGAGTTGTTTGGTGTTACTAACAACAAGCAGCATATTCGAGGCTTCAAGAAACTAGACCCGAAACACGACGTCGAGCAGATTGAAGCCTTGAACGAAGCTGCGGAGGACCCGGAGAATTCTGGCCACTACAAATCTTCACTGCACCTTGAGCTCAATCGAAATCTCACAGTTAAGATCAATGCAATGTTGGACGTTATTAAAACACGAAAGGAAGGGAGTTCTGCGGACCCATCTAAAGCCAAACCTGACCCCGTTTCTGAAAAGGTAAATAAGGATGTGGCGGAGGATCACACTGAAACATCCTCAGACAAAGAGGCTGAGACCAAGTCGGAACAGGAGAAGCTGGCAGAACGTACACAATATGTTCTGGAAACTCGCCCAGAGCTTTCTGAAGAGGATGCCCAAGCGTTCGCCAAAGCAACGATTGACTACAAGGTTGACCTGAATAAGGGTAGTTGGCCTGGGACTATGTTCTTGGACCTGCAGTTCGTAGCAAATGCAGCGGTTGGAGTTATCAACACCCGTTCGCCATATTACGAAAAACTATGGCAACATGTCGAGGACTCTGGCGATGATCGAGCGCTCAGTGCTCTTGAAGTTTACACGATGGCTTATGTGCGTACTGAAGATGAGTTCAGGAAAACCCTAGATGGCGAAACTTTTGAGAAATTCCGTGATCGGTGGGGGTACTGGGTCTCAAAACTCTTAGAGAATATTGACGAGTAGAATGCTTCTCTTAGAAACTGGTGCTTTTAGACGAGAACTTGCGGATGCTTTGTCCTCAGCGGAGCAAGAAGTAATAGTTCTTAGCGCATTTGTTAAGCTCGATGCGCTCAAGTGGCTTATTGAAACAAGTAGAACTAGCAACCTCAAGATCGTATCTCGTTGGCAGCCGTCAGATCTGGTGGCTGGAGCTTCAGACCTGGAGTGCTTCTACATCTGTGAGGAGGCTAATATTCCATTCGGGATATCGCGGAACCTCCATGGAAAAGTCTACATCGTGGACTCCAAGATCTTCATTGGAAGCGCAAATTTAACATCAAAGGGAATGTCCCTTTCGCATTTTGAGAACGACGAGTTTGGAACTGGGTTCGAATATGGTCACACAGAAAAGACCAAAGTTCGTGACTACCTCGGATCCGTAAACTGGCTAGATCGAGATACGGTCGAATTGATGGCTGATTTCTTGGCTAGCGTAGAACGCGAGAAGGGCGCGAACCAGAATGAATGGCCTCAACACATATCTGAACAACTTCGCCCCCAACCCATTGGAGTCTGGTTTCATGATCTTCCAATGTGTAGTTTAGACCAACTATTGGCCCAGTCTGCTGAACCGTCGGCGATAGAGCATGATCTCGATTGTTTGCGAAGCACTAAGGACGCGGGCGAAGACGAACTGTTGAAAGGCTTTATGTCGTCGAAGGCCTGTTTTTGGCTGGAAACACAATTGCATGACTACGGTGAGCTATCGTTTGGGAAGGTCACATCTTTGTTCCACAACCAACTCCTTGACGATCCTATGCCATATCGGAAGAGCATCAAGGAGGGCGTGGTAAACCTGTTCGATTGGGCTAGCAGGTGCAACTCAAAGTTTGAAGTGGTCCGGCCGCAGTACAGTCAGGTAATCCGCGCGGTGTAGTCGTGCGGAGTTCTTTATCGACCTGGATCGTAGGCACTTACAGTCTGGCTATCTTACTATAGGTATGATCCGGTTTTATTGCTGAATGCTGAGTTCATACATCTTCCAGCTTATTTGAGCGCGCCCGAGAAGGTCATCGAAATCACCGTGACTTAAGAGTTCGAAACCGGCTTGCTCTGCGGTGTCTTCAAACTCAGGGGCGTTGACTTCGTACATCCCACGATCTTCATCTTGCGGCCCAATTCTGAGTGAAACAAACGCTCTGCCACCGTCGGAAAGCAGTTCTCCAATGCGTGACAAAGAGGCCTTGCGTTGTTCCGGGGGGATGTGCATCCAAACAGCACTAGCTAAGATTATGTCAAAGCTGTTAGGCTTTAGACGCGTGTTTTCGAGTTCTGGAAGTCGTGCGTCGATCCATTCGATAGCATCATCGGGATGAATGGCTTCAGCAATTTTGCGCATAGATGCAGACGGCTCTGCAGCGACAACTTTGTGGCCATGCCGAGCTAGCCAAGACGCATCTCGGCCGGTTCCAGAGCCAATATCAAGTATCGAAAGGGAATCATCACTCAAAGTCGTAACAAGAAACGGGTACGCGTCCTCGAAAGATATGGCTTCGTAACCGTCTGCCAAAGCAGCGGCATGTCTGTCGTAGAATTCAATGCCTGCGTCGCGGTTCATTTTTGTGCTTTCGCTTTTCCATTGGTATAGCTCTACCGACAGCAGCACGAAGCTTGCACCTGCCGCCCAATAAAGCAAGATTGAGAATGTTTGGCGAACACGTTGCTCTCCGGCGAAGAAACTAGCTATCCGCCCCATTCCGTCGTTTGGTGAACTAGCGTCTACAAACCCCTCTGGGTATGCGCGCTCGAGCTCATCTAGATAGCAGCGCATGACAAAGCGGAACCGGTAAAGTACTGCAGAAAATGCTAGATTTCCGACGACAGCGGTGCAGAGTAGGATGCTCGCCAAAAAGGGGTTGTCTTCAATTTTGGAAACGCCGAACCAAAGCCCCCCGGTCAACGTCATCGCCAAGACTGGGATCTGCCACATTATTTGGTTTAGAGAGCGAAACTGTTGATAGTTCTGCTCATATGCTTCCTTTTCGAGCGACATCCCCGTCACCTTTTTTGTGTCAATAGAATTGTTGTCTCATCAATTCAGAAATCTTGATTTTGACAAGGCGAAACGGATGCGCGCGTTGCTATCTGAGTTTCGCAACTTTGGTATCAAACGCGAAAGTTGATTTCAATGCGCCCGCGCTTTATCGCGCGGGCAAAGTTTCCCAGTCGACTGCACTGAGGCTCAACGGGCCGTTGGCCCGCTCACCCCGATCCAGGCATCATTTCTTTTGTTTTGTCCGCCCAACATCCCTGACCGTGGCGGTCAACCTTAGTCCATCCCCAAAATCAGCCACCAATTTCCCCTGTCTCGCGGGCGAGCCATTCCTCGCGGGGCAAATTGGCGTCTGATTTTGGCGCAGACATTTTCTTCGCAAATGTGGCCGATTGACAGCCCCGTTCAGGGCCGTGGGTCGGGCTTTGCCCTCTCCCACTCTGTTCCGCCGAATACATGCGTATTCGGTCAGATCAGGTGGCCGAGGCGCAGCCCATCGGCGGAAGGGGGCGCGAAGCCTCACCCGCGTCACTTTGATCGAGGAGGCCACAAATGGCACCGAAGTTTGATGTTTATGCCCATGTCACCGACACCATTATTGCAGAGATCGAGGCAGGCACGCCGCCATGGCGCAAGCCGTGGACAGGGAGCGCGTCCGGCATTGCCTAGCCGACACGACACAACGGCGAGGAGTATCGCGGGATTAATGTTCTGATGCTCTGGGTCATGGTGGCGAAGCATGGCTATGTGTCCAGCCGATGGATGACCTACAAACAGGCGCAGGAATTAGGCGGTCATGTCCGCAAAGGTGAAACGTCGTCGACAGTGGTCAAATACGGGACGTTCACTAGAGAGAACGAATTGGGCATCGAGGAAGAGTTGCCCTATGCGCGCGCCTATCGCGTGTTCAATGCGGACCAGATCGAAGGCTTGCCCGAGGACTACTACATCCGGCCCGAGGCCCCGCGCGATCTTGGCACGGCGGAAGATCCAGAGCTTGAGGCGTTTTTCAGCCGGACAGGGGCGGAGATCCTCACAAGCGAGGACCCGCGCGCCTATTATAGTCCCTCCAAAGATCACATCCACATGCCGCCGATTGCCACCTTTCACGATGCGGCAGGCTACTATGGGACGTTGGCCCATGAGGTGATCCATTGGACCGGCAGCGAAAAGCGGCTTGAGCGGATCAAGAAATTTGCGAACCGCGAAGCCTATGCCTTTGAAGAGCTGGTGGCAGAAATCGGCGCTTGTTTCCTTGGTGCCCAGATTGGCGTTGCGCCGGAATTCGATCAAAGCGCCGCCTATGTTGAAGGGTGGTTGAAGGCGCTCGAAGAGGACAAGCGGGCGATTTTTCGCGCGGCGTCCGAGGCGCAGAAGGCAGCCGACTTTGTTTTGAACGCTGCAGGTCAAAGCAAGGAGGTGGCAGCATGATCCCCGACTATCACAGCGATGATTTTGCAACGGCGCGTCTGGAAGACACAGCTAGCTTGCGAAGCGCCGCCAGCGAGGCGCGCGCGACGCTTTACGCAGTATTGAAACGACTGGAGCTGAACGATTTGGAAGGCGAAGAGCAGCCCTATATCGACGATTGTCTTGGGGCGCTCGCAATCCTTGAGGAGGCGTTGCGATGACCTTGGGAGAGATCAAAGCAGCAGTGGACGCGGGCAACCGCGTTCACTGGGTCAACAGCGGGTATGTGGTGACACGCGGGGGCGGGGGCGAGTGTTTTCAGTTGCCATCGCCTAGTGTCTCAATCAACCTAATTTGACCAATCTCAACATGGCTTTCTCGTTCGTAATGTGCCCTAAACTGGCTTGCTAGGGAGAGTGTTCCCTGGTGTTTTGCTAAACTCTCCTTTCTCTCTATCAGCTCTTCTTCGGGCTTCTCTTTGCCTGTGATAGCTTCGAGCTCAGGTAGCGCCTCAAGCATTCCGATATTGGTTGCCGCACTTTTCTCAAGGTAGCCAATGACCTGAAGAAATTCGCTCAGCGGAATGAGATAATCCTCCCCTGCCGAATGCCGACGAAACATCCACTTCAAAAGCTCAGATCGCGCTTCAAGAACTTCGGTTTCAGGCCACTTTCTGTTTGGCTCTCGGAAATCAGTCATAGCGTACTGAACAAGTTCTGCCGCGAGCTTCATTGCTTGTTCTGGCTTCATATCCACTCCGTTGGCTGCAAAAAAAGAAAGTATGTCCCCTCGAAATTCTTGACCGTTGTCCATGCATGGGTGTTTTGGCCAAGGGGGGCCAAGTTCATCAAAATACACGCTTCCACCATCGGAGGATCGGTAAAAATAGACTTTATCACCGCAGACAGGGCATCGGGCATTGGGGCTCGTGAAGCTGTCTATTGAGGCGAAGCCCATTTTCCCCAGAACTCCGCTTAAACTTGGACGATCAGAAATCTGATATGATCCTGTATCTCCACCCCATCCACAATCGCAGTCTGGCGGATGATTATGAGCGTTGCACCCCATTTCTAAAACTTCCCCAATATCTTTGGTCCGAACAATCGATTTGTAAGTTACACGGTTGAAGACAAGGGGCAATTACATTTGAGACCGACCACTGCGGGCGCAGGTGAAAGCCTCCAAAAGCTTGGGCGCTCGACCTTTCCAGGCCTCGAGATCGCCCAATTTTATTGCTGCAGCGCTACGCGGGCCAAATGCAATACCTGCTCGCCCGGCGGTCGCAGCCTAGGGCTGCTCCAAACGGAATACAGGTAGTTGATGCAATATTATAATATTGAATCAATTGTGGCGAAGTGCCATAACAGGGCTGCCTGTATGATGCTGGCAAGAAATAGGGGTGATTACTTCACATGGGCCGACCGCGCGCACCACGGCACAAGCGACTGACGCAAAACCAGCGTTTTGCCATCGTGCGCAAGCGTGCGGAGGGGGTGCCGATCGAAGATCTGGCCCGCGAATTCGGCGTCACGCCCCGCAGCATCTTCTACACGTTGAAGGCCGATCAAAGCCGCAAGCTCGATGCGCGCGTGCGCTCCGAACTGGTGAATGTCCGGCTCACGCCGAAAGAGCTGTCCGGCTTTGATGCGGTGCTGACGCGGCATGATATTACGAGCCGCGCTGAGGGGCTGCGGCGGCTGATCCAAGCGTCGAGCGATCTCTTCGTCCCCGACGATGAACTGGCGAACCAGATGCAAGGGCTGTCGGCCTCGCTCAATCGCACCGGCAACAACATCAACCAAATTGCGCAGCGCTTGAACGAGGCAAAGCGCCAGGGCAAGACACCGCCCTATGGCAATTCTGCCCACGCCCAAGTCCGCGCATTGGCCGGGCTGATCCTCGACATCGCCGATCAGGTTCAGGACATGGCGCAGCGCCGCCGCAGTGCGCTGTCCGGCGAGGTTGCCCGCGTTCTGGGAGGCTTTGCAGATGGCCCGGAATAGCGCTGTTGCCGCCGCGCAGGAGGCCTTCTTTGATCGCGACTGGAACCGCATTCGCGGCAGCGTCCCGCGCGCCCGTGCCAAGCAGATGGCGCGCGCCGCCATGGGGCATTCACCCGCGATCTTCAAAGCCATTCGCGACGGCGGCACGCACAACAAAGCGCAGCTGCGCAACCAGCTGGAATACCTGACCACCAAGTCGAGCTATATCATCGACAGCCGTGGCACCTATGACGGCCAAAGCGTTCTGTCAGGTAAAGAGATTGAGCAGGTCACACGCCGATTTTCGGCGCAGTGGAATGAGGGGTTCCACCCGAAGCTCGGGCACACCTCACATCTCCTGATGGCCTTCCCGATTGGGACGCGCGGCGAGGATGTCGCCGAGATCACGCGCGAAATTTGCGAACGGTTCTTTCAGGGCGAAGGTAGCCACTTTGATTACATCGTGGCCGTGCATGAGGATCGGGACCACCCGCACGCGCACATCGTTCTGAACCGGCGAAGCAAGGACGGTGAGTTCTTCTTTCTGAAGGAAGGGCACCATTTCAATTACGACAGTTTCCGCGAGGCGATGGTTGAGGTGTCGGACCGCTATGGGCTGCGCCTTGAGGCGACGCGAAAGCTCGAGCGCGGGATCACGACGAAGAGGCCGAGCGATGTTGACCAGCGTCGCGCGGAAGCCACGGGCCAAAAGCTGACCGAACGCGAGCGCGTTGGTCCAGAGCTCGACCATACCTTGCGTGAGGTGGCGCAGAACGCGCGGCTTTATCGAGGCCTGGCTGCCGAGGCCTCGCGTGAAAGCCAGCATGACATTGCAGCAGCCTTGGACAAGGCCGCAACGCTTTTGGCGCAGGGCAAACCGATTGAAGCAGATGGAAAGGTATATGGCATGGCCGAAGAACAGCATTCGTTTGATGAGGTCGTGGATGCCTTTCACGACAAGATCAACCAAGCCGAGCGCATTGTTGCAGAGGCCCCAGTGGATCGGCGTGCTGCGCTCGAACACGAGCTGAACGACATCTATCGTTCACTGTCGCATCTCAGCCCAATGGGAACGCAGTCCCACACCTTGCTCGAAGACGCGTCCAAAAGCGGGATTTATTCGACCGCGAACATTCAGGCCGACGCCGAAAGTGCACTGCAGGATCCCGCGCTCACAGGACGTCTTGAACAGGCTTTGAAAGGCACCGGCATTGAGGCGCATGAGGTGACGCGTCGCGTCGAAATGGGCGCAGGTAATGCCGCGCTGGAGCGGCAATGGCTTGGTCAGGATTTGAAGACGATTGCCGAGAAGGAGGGCTTTGACCTGTCTCGCGCCGATGAGCTGGAGAAGGCGATTGACCGTCTCGACCAGGTGCACAGCGATCTGGGCCGTGTTTTGGCCGAGGGGGAGGTTCTCAAAGACAGTGGGGCGGTAGAGGCCGACCGGCAGGAAGGCGTGGTCGACAGGTTGCCGCCGACCACTTCAGAAATCCTTAGCCGAATGAGGGACGACCCAACCGCAGATCCATTCCGCAGCGACCTGGAGCGCGAGACCTTGCGGGCCGAGCTGGAGGAACTAGTCGGTGAAGAGCAGGCCCCCGACTTGGCGATCGGCGATGAAACCACGCTAGAGCACCACGTGAGCGATCGTCTCGACCGGCTGTATGCGGCCAAGGCCTATCTGCAGAGCGACGCCGCACTGGCAAACAGTGTGGCGATGGAGCATGTCCTTGATGAGATCGCCAACGAAGAAATTGATGTTCAGCGCGAGCGGCACGTCGATGCCGATGGCGAAAAGGGCGTGACACATGGGTAAGGCTCGGATCGCATTCGGCGTCATGAGCTTTGCTGCTCTGGGCGCGGCTTTGGGCTATGTTCTGGCATCGGCCTTTCTGACGTTCCGCTGGTTCGGGGTTGGCGCGGATATCGATTTTCTGATGCTGGCGCGCGGCTATGGAGGGCTTCGTGCGACCCATCCGGCCGATATGCAGATCGTTCACTTGATCGTCGGGATATGCACCTGCGCCGGTGTTTTGCTAAGTGCTGTGTTGATGAACGACGCGCTGACCAAATTCGGTGAAACCCACTGGCAGTACATGTCCGAGATGAAACGGAACGGTTTTTTCGGCAAGCCTGGCCACGGCTTCGTTCTTGGTAAGATGGGCAAGCCCAAGAGCCGCAGACCCTTTGTCATGTCCAAGGTATTCCCCCATGCACTGATCGTGGCCCCGACTGGACGCGGCAAGACGACTGGTTTCGTCATCCCGAACCTTCTGACATATCAGGGCAGTGCGGTGGTGCTGGACGTAAAGGGCGAGAATTTCGAGGCGACGGCGCGCCACAGGGCCGCGCAGGGCGACAAGGTGTTCCGGTTTGCGCCCACAGACTGGAAGGACGGCCGCTCGCACCGCTACAATCCTCTACTGCGCATATCGGCGCTGGACAACGTCGACCGCCAGCAGATGGAGCTGCAACTCTTGGCTTCGCTGTTCCTTCAGGCTGATAACGACCGGGTTCAGGGGCTCCTCGATGGCGGTATCGATCTATTCGTGGCGGCAGGGCTTTTGGCATTTGAGCGAAAGCGGCCGACTTTGGGAGAAATTTACTGCATCACCGCATCAGGCGGTGACAAGCAGAAGGAATATCGCCGCCGCGCCGATGAAGTGGTCAATCCAGCCGCCAAGTTGATCTTCATGCGCATGGCCTCGACCAACAACGACACGCTGACGTCCTACCTGTCGCTCTTGATGACCTCGGGCCTGAAACAATGGTCAAACCCAGCGATCGACCGCGCAACCGCGACTTCAGACTTTGATTTTCGCGATATCCGTAAGGTACCGTTTTCCGTTTATCTCGTGGTCGAACCGCTGATGCTCAAACCGCTCGCACCGCTGATCCGCCTGTTCTTCTCGGACTTGTTGGCATCGCTGCAGGACCATGAACCCGGCAAGGAAGAGCCTTGGCCGGTTATGATCATGCTTGATGAGTTCAATCGCCTCGGCAAAATGCCGATCGTGCTCGACAGCATCGAAACCCTGCGGTCCTATCGGGCCAACCTCGCGATTGTGACGCAGACGATCCCTGCGTTGGACGAAATCTATGGCGAAAATGCCCGCCGTGCCCTGCAGGGCAACGCAGGCATCAAGCTCTACCTGACTCCCTCTGATGAAAAGACCATCGAAGAGCTTAGCAAGGCCGTCGGCAAAACCACCAAGCGAGTTGTGACCCGCTCGCGCTCTGTCGGACGCAACCCCTTCGCCGGTCGCAGCATGTCTGAACGGACGGAAGAAACCGCGCTCCTACCCGAGGATGAGGCGCGTCGCATGGATCTTGATGACATCGTTCTAGTGGTCGACGCGCAAATGCCCGTCCGCGCCAAGCGGATCAAATACTATGAGGATCGCTTCTTTAAGCAGATATTCGACAAGCAGACCGGCGATCTGCCGTATCCCTCGGCGGGAGACCAGATGCGCGGCCTGCAAGGTCAAATCCAGGCGCTGGAGGCGAAGATGGGGGCGCTTGGGATGCCTGAGGCAGTCCTTGCTGGTCACCCTGAAAGTGGTGGGAAGCGGCGCGAGGAGATCGATGATTTGGCCAGCGGCGTTCCAAATGAGTCTTTCGATAATCAGCCTAGTGCAAAGGAATATGAAGCAGGAACAAAGAGAGTTGACGGATTTTTGGGACAGTTCGCTGCGGGTTGATAGTGCGGAATGTTTCTGTGCTCGCGCCGACAAGGGTATCTCCTCGTTATAAGGGTATCTCCTCGTTATAAGGCACTTCCAAAGTTGTTGAGAAAATACTGGGTGGCGGCCGAGTCGCAGAGATTGGGTCTCTTCATCTGAAGGGGACGTAGTTCACGACATCTCGTGAGGTTGTGTAAAAATGGCACCAATTTTGTCACCTTTATCCGCCCTACGTCATTGTTTCCCACGAAATTGCTGGCCTAGGGGCTATTTCGGACAAAAAATGCCAAATTGATATAGAATAATTTGTCACTTACTTTGGATGCAGATCCAAAGGAGGCATCGATGGCGTTTAAGGCAGAACTTCTCAAGAAGAAGCTTAAGGAAGAGGGAAAGGGCCGCGACGAGATCGCAGCTGCGGTCGGCAAGGACAAACGAACCGTAAGTCGCTGGCTTGCGGGGACCAATGCGCCGAAATCAATGGACTTGGAGACAATCGCGCGGACCCTGAACTGTAGGCCGCAAGACTTCGATCCGTTTTTTGCGGACAAGGGCCTGGGTGAAGTGTCTATCCAAGCTCACGTGTCTGCGGCCTCACACAATGCATATGAGCTTATGCGCTGGCGCTATGGTGTCAGCCAAAAACAGATTATGGAATTGGCTCCCGTCCTATTTTCTATTGTGGCAGGGCTTGGGCTAAAGGTGCCTGGCCAGGATGCCGAAATTGCACGCCTTGCTTATGAAAATGGCCTTTCCGATCCTCGTCTTCAAGGTGGCCACCTCGAGGATCAGGCCAGTAAGCTTAGGAAGTGCTTCGGTATTGAAACTGCAAACCCAGGGACTGAAACATCGCGGAACCTCTTCAATGAAGCAATTCTTCGGCTTTCTTCGCAAATTCCCGACTATGTTGATGCGAAGTGGTTCGTCGGGGCTGCGCCCGAAGAGGCCCCGAATGCTGCGGGGTATATAGCGGATATTGAGCTTGTAGAGGGTCTCTCAGGAGGGCAGCCGCAACTGGCCGAGGCCATCTCGAAAGGGCGCATTCGGTTGTCGTCGGTCTTGCAGCAGGCGAAGGAAGACAAAGGCGACGGCATATCAGTTGAAGAGTTTGCTGAGACCATTCGGGATGCCCACGCTCAGGGCATCGAGGAGCAGCGAAAGTCGGGGCTCAAGAAGTTGAAGGCTTGGCGCGCGTTCTATGCCGAACGGTATCCGGAACTTGCCAAAGAGTATGACGAACTCGTAGCGAGTCACTGTCACGAAGAGGGCTGGTATCCTGATAGTTACACCGATGATGATCGTGTTCAGAGTTGGGTGAACCCTTTTGAGGAAGATCTGCACGTGAACGAAGACAAACTTGTCGAATATCAAAGTCGGAAAGCGGAAGCTTTAGAACAGGGCAATTTCACCATAGCCTTCTCGTTCGAAGATCCAATCTATCGCCGCATTCAAGAGCTCCAGAGACATCGCTCTAAGCTCAAGAAGCAGTTCGAGGAGGTGTGGGCATGATGTCAATTTGTGCAGACGGAGCCTTCGTACTCAGCCGCCATGCTACGACGCGTATGGCTCAACGGGGCATCCGGCGTGCTAGTCTAGATCTCGTGCTTATGCACGGAACGCGAACAAGGGCGCAGAATGATTGTGAGGAATACATCCTGTCAGGACAGGCCGTTCGTTATCTAAAAGCGGCTGGCTACGATGGGGAGGCGATTGCGGCGGCAACCAAGGTTCGGGCCATAGTCGACACCGTAGGCAATGTCGTGACCTGCTACCACCAGCGCAAAGACCGTTCTCGACCCACCGGCCGAGCTGCCCGCCTTAGGGACTTGAGGTCAGCCTGACTTTTAAAGACCGGAGGGCTGATCCGTCTTTCGGCTGCTTAATGCTCGATATCTCTACCGCTGTTCGCCGACTAAAATACCGTTTAGCTGAAGGAACCAACATGACTGTCGCTATCTACCAATCTTCGAAATTCAATCACGCTCGCGTCCAATACTTGGCAGAAGCAGGAGGCCATACTTTGCTCCGGTTGACTTGTGGCTATCTCGGTGGCGAACTTGGCGGGGCCATTAAGACTGCAACCGCGAGCGACCTTGATTCTGCGCCGGTGTATCGTGATCAAGGGAAACTGATGGCTGCAATGCGACGTGGCGTGCGAAATTTAGGTGGCAAAGAGCAGGATGTGAGCAGTGAAACGGATGGCAAAGGTCGCCGGTTTGGAGAAATAACGCTAATTGGAACGCGCGATGAGCTCATCGAGGCATTGCGTGTTCTGGCCGCAGAAGTAGAGCTTTTTCTGGCTCGATCTTCGATGAGATCTCCCGTCAGTAACGATGCTGATTTGAGCGATCTTTACGAAGAGCTTTGTGTTGAGGAAGGTGCCCCGGTCTATTTGGCCGACGGTGTTTTTCTGGGCGCTGACGGACACTTATTCGAATGATGCCAAAGTGAGCATGATTTCTTGTTTGTTCCTGCGCCTTCAAAAAATGGGTGCTGTTCGTGCTCCAATCCTCGATCGGCTACGTGAATAATGCAGGGGCTTGCTTTCATGTTTCATGGCGCAAGAAACAGGATGCGAACCTGTATTCAAACATCCCGATATCACTTCTCAAGCTCGGCTCAAGATTTGTGAATGTTCCATAGTTCTGCCATTTTGACTGGCTATGAGGCCAACCTAAAAATTAGTAATAAGAACGAATTAAATGACAATTGAATTGCTCGGTCCAAGTGAAACTTCAGAAAAAGCCAACGCAGAACGTTTAAAAAACTCGCTAATCTCCAGCGCGCCAGGGCTTGAACAGGCTGGGATCCGCCTCGCGATTATACCACAGGTGTTTGTGCAAAACCGTGAGATAGACTGCGTTTTGGTTTTTGAAGACTTGCGCGAACCAAAAGAACTGTTTTGCACTTCTCGCGGTATTCCGGTGAAGTCTTTTGTGGCTTGCGTCGAAGTGAAGCAACATTCACCCGACGCTGTTCGGTTCCACGGGACGCACTTGGAAGTGCAATATGGGGATGACTGGCATGATGCCACGGCGCAGGCGGATGCACAGGTTTGGGCTCTAAAGAATTTCCAGAAATACGCGCATCACGGAAAAAGACGACGTTATGAGACTTTTGTGCAGTCTGTGATTTGGTTGCCTCGTGTTCCAGCGGAGACTTTGAACGCGGCGAACTCAAATAGCCGTACAAAAATCCTAGGTGAGGATTTGAGTTGGAAGCAACTGATGGATTGCTGTGAAGTAAACAGTAAGCAAGGTAAGGTGCAGACTCTTGCCGATACAAGGGAAGATAGCAAAGATCACAGCTATGATAGCTTGGTCGGGGCTTTGACCGCCAAGGTCGAGCCCACGAGACTTGATCTGAAGCGCGTCAATGCGCTTACAGAGAAGAAATTTGACGCGGAAAAACAGGAATATGTTCGTGATTTAGGTGGGAAGCTTCTGTTGTTTCGTGGTCGCGCAGGCACCGGGAAAACCTTCACCTTGATCCAAATGGCAATTCATCTCGCTCGGCAAGGCAAAAGCACGAGAATCGTCACGTACAATCATGGGCTCATCTCTGACATGGCGCGTGCCATGACCATTATTCGCGATCGTCATAAAGACATCTCACCAGTGCCCAAGGTGGAGACCCGCTGGATGCTGATGAAAGAGTTGTTCAGTTCGGCATTTGGGGCGGATGCGGTAAAGCGCACCGGTGAACTTTACGATCTGGAAGACCGCGAGGCTCTTTTTCTCCGTGCCTTGAGGCACCCGAACACATTCCTAGAGGAAAATGTTCCATGCTGTGCAAGTCGTGCTGGAGGCAAAAAGTGCCACTGTAATTCAAAGGAGAACAAAACGTGGGCAGACATAAGTGCCTACCGTAAAAAGTTTCCTGCGCCCTACGATTTCTTGTTGGTTGATGAGGGACAAGACTGGAGCACAGAGCACCGCGATTTGATTTATGATATTTTTGGCCGCGAGCGTGTAATCGTGGCTGACGGTGTAGATCAGTTTGTAAATAAGAATAGGTGTGAGTGGGCCAGCACAGATGACGGCCGGTCAAAATATCAAACTATCGTAACCTACAAAACGACACGCCGCACCAAGGCCGCCACCTGCGATACCATCGCTGACATCGCGCGGGCGCTTGAAGTGCCAGAGTGGGATGTAGAACCAGACAAGTCCGTAACCGGCGGGCGTGTCACTGTGCTTGTGGAATCGCAGCCGCGCCGCGCGATCGAATGCGCCCTGGAAATTCTGAGAGAAGATCTGGCCAATCAACCGAAGATGCGGCCTGTTGATGCGCTTGTTTGTTTGCCGCATACAGCCTCCACACCAGGAGCAAATTTCTGCAACCTGTTCGAAATGGTCCAAGAGCAAAACCGTGCGGACTACTGGCGCGGCTACGATTGGGAGACTCGGCAAAACCGCGAATATCCCAACCGCCAGACTGCTTTGCGCGCGGTTTTGTATCAAAGTTGCCGTGGGATGGAAGGCTGGACCACGCTGTGCATGGGTTTGGATAAGTTCTATGATCACGTCTTGGAAAAGCCGGATATCGATATTGAAGGCTTGCGTGATGAGCTAAAAGCCGATCAGGGTCTTTTCTTCGCCAAATCCCTGCTTGAGGAGAAAATTGCTGCTGAGCAAAGAGCCTATGCGTTGAACTGGCTGATGATCCCACTCACGAGGAGTATGGATCATTTGGTAATCCATCTGTCTGATGCAGACAGCGCACTCGGCCGTGTGTTGCAGGGAATCGATCGCGACAAGATTAGTTGGCGGTGATGGAGCGTTGAGGTTGCCAGTGCTGACTTGTAGTCTCTTTCAATGCCGCGCTCTGCAGAAATGATGGTTTGCCAAAGTCGGCGTTTATTATTCCAACCGTTTCGCCCGTTCCGCCACGCGCTGAACCACCGATACAGTCGCGGTGCTTGCCTGACGGATCCCGGCCCCCGCAATCTCGGCGTTCGACCTAGTCCCAAAGCGAGCCCGCGCCCGCGAGCCTTTGGTGCCGATCAGACCCTTGGCGAACCTGCCCGGTTCCGGAATGCTCGGCGGTCCGGCCATCATGAAGTTTCCTGAGATTGAGCGCACGATCAGCGGTGTTGCGATGATCATGCCGCCTGCGAGAAACATCATCATAAAGAAAGGCACCAACGCGCCGATGTTGCTTGCGCCGGAGGGATCTCCGAGTTCGATCATCAGCGAGCGTGACATGCCAACGACCGTGGAAAACACGCCCGCGATTACGAGAGGGTAGAGCGCGTAGGATACTGTGCTCGACAGCCAGCGGTGGAAATAGTCTTTGCTGACATCAAAAAGCGAAAGTGCGATCATGATGGGGGCGATGCCGATCATGAAGGCCAACATGATCTTTGCGAAGATCAGAACAAGGCCGCAGAGCGCACCGATGACGCCCAGGAGGAATGCGCCGATCGCACCGATGAGGGCTCCGGCCATCCAATGCATGTTGTCTCCAGCGGCGTTCAGGTAGTCGCCAAATTCCTCGATAAGATCGTCGAAGGCCTCGGCAAAGTAGGATGCACCTGCACCGCCGCCGCCAAGTCCTGCCACCATGCCGCCCGCGAGCTGGTCTAGACCACCAATTAGAGCGCTAGCCACGGCGTTGAATTGGACCCAGTTTATCGCAAACAGAGAGATGAGCATGAGCTTGAGGGCGAACCAGAAGGCGGTCCGCCCATCCATGGATTTGTACTGAAACACCATGTTGATAAAGACGCCGATCACGGCGAGCGTCGAGGCCACGGCAATGACGCCGCCCAGCTGACCGGCGACGTTGCCAAAAGTGGTTTGGGCCGCGTCGTCCAGAAAGTTGTCGGTTGTCTCAACCATCCAGGTAACGACGCCCATCGGATCCTCCTCGCGTTGGATTTAGGCGCTGTCACCAGTGCGACGTTTCAAGAAGGCCTTCAGGATGTGCTCACCGTCGAAATCCGGCACGACGGAGACCATTTCCCAGCCGTCTTGGCCAAGGGCGGTCAGTTGCGCTTCGATCTTTGGCGGCTTTGTCTTGGCGGTGTTGATCTGTTCAATCTTGTACTCAAACATGGGCTGTTTCCTTTGGTTGGGCCGGATCAACCGGCAGGTAGAATTCGGTAATGCCGCGCGCACCTTCATGGCGACCGGCTTGGATGATCACATCTATTGAGCGGGTGATGTAGTCGTTCATGTCCTGGTAGGTCATGGGCACGTCGGTTTTCAGGGCGGCGATGGAGAGGCGCTGGACCGCCAGCTGAGGCGTTTCAGCGTGCAGCGTGGTGAGTGAACCACCATGGCCGGTGTTTATGGCCTCAAGGAAGGTCATGGCCTCTTTGCCGCGCACTTCGCCCAGGACGATACGGTCCGGCCGCATGCGGAGGGTGGAAGTCAGCAGGACGTCAGCGCTGCGTGTGGCTTCGTCGCGGTCAGACATCAGGGTGACGACATTGGGCTGCGTTGGACGCAGCTCGGCGGCCTCTTCGATGGTGATAATTCGTTCGTCGGTTGGCACGAACGAGAGGATCTTGCGCGCCGTGACGGTTTTGCCGGTCGACGTGCCGCCGGACACGATCATGTTGAGCTTGTGGGTGACGCAGAACTTGATCGCGGCGTCGATGTCACCGGTGGTCACCACCTCCCGCAGTTCGGCATTGCGCTTGCGTCTTGCACCCTCGTTGCTGCGTTCTTTGCCGAACAGGTAGGACAGCTTGATCTGCTCCAGCGGCAGGTCCACAAAAAACCTCAGGGAGATCGCGTATCCGCCATCAACGGCGGGCGGCTGAATGACTTGCGCGCGGATGGGGCGGTTACGGTAGGTGATGCTGACTGATACAATCGGTTTGATCCGGCTGAGCGTCGTGTTCGCGGCCGAAGCAATCTGATTGCCAAGGTCTTTGATCTCGTTCTGCGAAAGCCGTCGATTGACAGATCGCATGAAATGATCGCCCTGAAACTCCGCCCACAGCGTGCCGTCGGGGTTGATGCAAAGCTCGATCAGCTTCGGATCACGCGCCTCGGGGATCTTGTCCATCGAGCTTTGCAGATAGCTGGCTGCCATGATCAGAATATCTCCAGATCACGATCGACCATCACGGTGACGCGGGCTCCTTGATCGACGTAGATCACGGGCGAGACGGAGAGATATTCGCCGATCACGCTTTGGGCGCTGTCTTGCAGGTCTTCGCCAATGCCCTCGAGGACATCAGAGGTGATCTCATCTTCGGTGTTCTGGGCTGCCACGGCGGGCAAGGCTCCGATCAGCGATATCAGGGCGGCTGACCCAAACCGGGTGCCAAAGCGGCTGTCGACAAAGCCGGTCGTGCCGGACCGCCCCAGTTCATCACCACCAAAGGCGCTGATTTCGACGGTCTGGTTGTTGGGCAGAATGATCCGGTCCCAGGCGATCGTCACGCGTTGCTGCGCGATGTCGAGGCCGGATTGATACCGCCCGATCAGACGCGCTCCGCGCGGGATCAGGATCCGCGAGCCGTCATAGGCGTGGACATCCTCAGACACCATCGCGCGGACCTGACCGGCGAGCGAGCTGTCGATCGCTGTCTCGAGCACGGCCTGGATCATCGTGCCCTGAACAACGGTGTTTGACGGGTTCACGATTAACTGGGCCTGCGTCACCTCAGCGGGTTCAGCGCCATTGCGGACAAAGTCTGTGTCGCCATCAAGCCGCCGCTGCTGCGCGGCGGTCTCTGCATTGCCGTTGCCCGAACCGCCAAAGGCGATGATAGGACTGGCGATACGGGCTTGCAGCTCCTCAAGTTCGGCTTGCCGCCGCCGTTCCAGCTCCTGAAGGCGCAGCTCTTCGGCCGTGGGGCCGGTTGGTGTGGGGGAGCGCGGTGTCTCGAGGCGCGCAAGCTCCAAATCATTTTGCAGTCGCTGGATTTGCCGTGCGCGTTCTTCCAACTCTTCGCGCAGGGCGGCCTGTGTTGCAGCTGCCTCGCTGCGAAGGGCATCGATTTCTGCGCTCAAGCCGTCGAGCGCTTCTGTGTCGACGGCTGGGGCTTCAGGTTTTGGTGCGTTACGCAGGGCCTCGAGTTCTGACCGCATGGCGTCCATTTGCGCGCGCAGCTCTTCTGTTTCGCTGTCTGGCCCCGGCTCAGGCGGTGGAGATGTGTCTATCGGTGCAGGCGTGGGCTCGAGCGTGCCAAACCCCGGTCCCGCTGCTTGGAATTCATCCGGTGAGGCTGTTTCCAAGCTTTCGGGTTCAGAGCCACCAGAGAACAACAACAGAAGACCGCCAAGGGCCGCGATTGCCCCGATGCCCAGAGCAATTGCGACAACAGACGGACGTACCTTTGGGTTTTGTGGTTTCCCCTCAAGCGCTTCGAGGCGCTTCTTAAGCTCAGCTGTTTCACTCATCCTGGTTTGCCTCGCTCATCTCTTGGACGCAGATCTCGTCCTCGCTGAGCCTGAGAACCCATCGATCGCTGACACCTGATACGCGGATCACGCCATCTGGCCGCGCAAGCGCATTCACGCTCCGCTCATTGCCACCGGACCAGCGAAAGATCGCAGGCAACGGGGCATTCGCGGCAAAGCGGAAATAGGTGAATGTGCCGTCGTCCCAGATTTCGCGCGGGGTGATCTCGGAGCGCGCGCTTACGCCGTAGGCGTGGTTTGCTGGCGCGTTCGCTGCCACACGCGATTGCCGAGGGGCCGCCTCGGGATAGGTGAAGCGGATGACATAGAACGTCGGCGAGCTCGCCTCGGTCACGTTGAAATAGTAACTGCGCCGGTTGGTATAGACGGTGATGTTGGTATGTGCGCCGCGCGTGACCGGTTTGACTGCAAAAGCCTGGCCACCGGGCACGCCGTCCAGGAGAAATCCTTCAGTGTCGCCTGCAATGATCGAGCGGATGGTTTCGCCTTGGCCGAATTCAATGCTGGTCACATGGGTCAGACTGGTGCGGATGCGATAGACCTGTCCATCCTGATAGGTGGCCAGCCGGACGCGTGCATCATAGGGGCCTTGTCGCGGCTGGGTCTCCGCATAGGCGGTGCCAGCAAGCGGAACAATGAGGGCGAGGATCAGAATCAGGCGGCGCATTGGTTACTCCAGACGATCCGAGCGGATCGCGTATTCGGTGACGGTGAAGCCGAAGGGGTTCTGCCAGACATCGTCGATCGACCGACTATTCTCGGGACGAAACTCAAACATCAGTGTTGCGGTGAAGAGCCCGTTTTGACTGCCGCGCGGCGAGTTGAGACGCTTGCGCAGGCGCACCTGGGCGCGATTGGCGCTGATATGGGTGATCGAGAGCACTTCGACATCAAGTCGGGCATCCGTGCCATAGCTATCCGGCGGATAAGCCTCATGGCCGCTGGTCCAAAGCGCGCGCAACCCTGCAGCGGCCGCACCGTCCGACTGGTCCAGGACCCGCCGCACGCGCACGTCATTGTCGAGCTGATTGTATGTCTCTCGATCAATCACATAGCGGTAGACCTGTGCCTCAATGATAGCGGGGCGTTCCGTGAGTGAGACCGCTTCAACCATGGCATTGGGGAGGGCCATGCCGGTTTCGCTATCAAAGGGCACGATCATGGGCGGCGGGTCCACGTCGAACAGGGCCACGAGGGCAGCGGCGAGGCAACCTGCCATGCCAAACCCCATGCCTGTCAGCCCTAGTTTCTGCCACATAAGCTCGCGTCGTCGTGCACCGTAGACGAGCTCTTCTTCGATGATTTCTGCCTCACTGTTCATCGGTTCAGTCCGTGCGCAGGTCTGGCAGGGTGAAGTCCATGTAGCGGCGCTCTTCGGCTAGGGTGGCTGCATCCACCACGCCGGATTGGCCTGCGCCGACGGTTTGAATGGCTTCAAGCTCCCACATGCGCGTCATGGCGATGGCCAGCTCGGCTGTGACGCGGGTGTTGTGATCGACGGCTTCTTTGAGCGTTTCCATGTCCGGTATCAATGAGACCAGCTGTTCGACCCGCTCAAGGGATTGCGCGGCCTCGTCATAGCTGTTTTCGGCCGCCGCTGACATCACCGCCCCGGTGCCCGCTTGGCTGGCAATGCGTTCCGCGCCCGGATTGCCGCTGTTGGCCATGTCGGACAGGCTGTCTTGGTCAAAGCCTGCATCCTCGAGGGCTTGCGTCATGCGCCCTTCCATCTGAGGGGCCGCGTTGCCGATCAGGCCACTGAAGTCACCGCTTTGGATTTGCCGGATGGTGCCAAGGAGATCGCCGAATTCCTGATCGAGAAGCCCGTCGAGATCGCCACCCATGGCCATCTCGATGATATCCGTCGCGCCGGTCAGCGCGGCGTAGGTCTCATTGAGCGTGTCGAGTTGCTGCTGCACCAGATCCAGCTGTTCGAGAAGCGTGTCGAGCTGATCGGTCTGAATGTCAAAATCTTCGAGCATCTGCTGCAATTGGCGAATTTCCTGCGCAATGTTGCGGGTGTCGATCGTGGGCACGCCTTGGGCGATAGCAGGTGAGACCGCGAGTATCGCGCATGTAACGATGGCTGAGAAAATGCGGATCATTGAAGTGCCTCCAGATCGAATTGCATGAAGTCTTGTTCACGGGCTTGCGCGGCTGCCATGGCCAGCTCTGCGGCGCTAAGCGGACGGGTGTGGGTGGCCTTGAGGCGCGTGCGGATGGCGATCAGGCGGGCGAGTTCTGTCCGCGCGTAGGTGTTGAGCGACATGGCGGCATGAATGTCGTCGGTTTTGCCGATGCGGGTGATGATATCCTGCACGCGCAGCGCGGCCGCTTGCACCGAGACCAAGGAGTAATCGCCGTAGACCCCCGCGCCGAAAGAGGTCAGGCTCATGGTGGAATTTGCGAGCAAGACGGGATCAATGGTGCCGAGCGCGTCAACGCCGCCGACGCGGCCAAGGTAGAGATTGTAGCGTTCGGGGATGACTTGAACGTAATGCTGGGTCTCAGCAAAGGGCGGCACGCCGCCGTAGCGCTGCACATTGCCAGGACCAGCATTGTAAGCCGCCAGACCGTGAATGACGTTGCCATCAAACATGGCCAGCATCTGCGCCAGATAGCGCGCGCCGCCGGTGACCTGGATGTAGGGGTTTTCGTAATAGGCCGGGTAAATCCCGAGATCCTGTGCTGTGCCTGGCATGATCTGGGTCAGGCCGAATGCACCAACAGGGGAGCGCGCGCCGATGGTGAAACGGCTTTCTTGCCAGATCAGCGCCTGCAACAGGCAGCGCCATTGCTTGGGCGAAAGACCCGCCGCGCGCACGCCAGACATATGGTGCGTTTCTTGCGCCGCGCGAATGATCAGCGCTTCAATCGAGCCAGAGGCGTCGCCGAACATCTGTGCCGCGCCAGGGTTTGGGTCGACCGGACCGTAAAGCGTCTCTGCGGCGCTCCCAGGCGATGAACCAGCTTCGAGGCTTGCGACCAGTGCCCCGGAATTTCCGCTGCCAAGTGTTGCCGCATCGAGGATGTCTTCCAGCGCTTGGAGTTGCTCATGCTCGAGCTCTTCAAGCTCTTCCTCTTTGGTCAACCGATCCCGCTGCACCGCCAGGTCTTGTTCTCCCTGCTGCAGCACGCGCTCGCGTTGCAAAAACATGCCCGCATCGAAGGTTGGCACGCCTTGGGCAAAGGCCATTGGCGCGGCGAACCACACCAAGCCCGCAAAGATATGCAGGCGGTGCTTACTCACCGAGACCACCAATCGGCCCGAGCAGTTCGAAATTACAGTTACTGCGGCTGACCTCAGCAAAGGAGGTGAAGCACTCAGCTTCTGATGGCCGGTATTCCGCGCAGGCTGTCAGGGTCAAAAGGGTGAGGGTCAGGGCGAACAATCTACACATCAATCTGTCTCCAAAAATCGGGGTTCTGGCGATAGTCCGCGCCGACCAGCGCTTCGCCTTTTTCCATGCCGCCAAGGATCGTGAGGTAGGATCCAAGGGCGCTCAGATCGGCATCGATCACGACAGAGCCTTGATCATCGCGCACCAGCGCCAGACGGGAATTGCTGCCTGTGCCGAGCAAAACGCTGAGCTCTTTTTCAGTGAGGCCCAACATGGTGTAATCGCTGGTCGAAGCGCGGATGTTGGGAAGCAAGAGCTGCGTCGGCACGGCCTCGACAATCGTCTTGCCAGTGCGGGTTTTCTCAAGCTGGCTCGCGTATTGCGTCATCATCACGACGACGGCATTCTGTTTCCGCGCGGTCACGAGCCAGTTGCTGAGCCGGTCTGCGAAATACGGATTGTCGAGTGCTTTCCAGGCCTCATCGATGATGATCAGCGTCGGCTTTCGGTCCTCGATCACGCGTTCGACCCGCCGAAACAGGTAGGACAGGACCGCCATGCGTTCCTTCTCGCTTTCGCTGTCGAGAATGCCGGTCAGGTCGAACCCCACGACATCTCCATCGAGCGAGAAGGTATCCTCAGCGCTTTGACCGAAGATCCAGCCATAGCGACCATCTGCGGTCCATTCCTGTATCCGCTCAAACAGATCGCCTTCGTCCGCCCCAGCCA
Source organism: Ruegeria sp. YTSA219 (assembly GCF_059609985.1). Taxonomy (NCBI): domain Bacteria; kingdom Pseudomonadati; phylum Pseudomonadota; class Alphaproteobacteria; order Rhodobacterales; family Roseobacteraceae; genus Ruegeria; species Ruegeria sp. YTSA219. The sequence goes on along the minus strand of NZ_JBXWMT010000002.1, from coordinate 385,688 downwards.
CAAAGAGCGAGGCCAGATCCTGCCAGTTGCGCAGGTCGGCATCGCTCGCCCCGGCGTTCTGGCGCACCACTTCTTGAATACGGTTGATCTGAACCGGGCTCAGGGGCTTGTCGGTGCGGTGCAGCAGTGTTGCCAGCCAATCTGAGAGCCAGGCTTGCCCGCGCCCATCGATTTCGGTGCGCAGCGGGTTCAGGCCGGTTGCTTCACCCGCCTTGATGGCGCTGTAGCGCCCGCCATTGGCGCGCACCGCCATTTCCATGCCCGCGCGATAGTCGAAGACAAACACGCGCGCGTCGCAGCGGCGGGCTTGGGTCATGAGGAAGGCTGACAACACCGACTTGCCAGAGCCAGGGCGGCCTAGGATCAAGGTGTGCCCGCCCGTCGGCTCTTTGTCTGGCTGACCCGTCTCGTGGTAATTGAACAGGAAGCCTGAACGTTCAGGCGTCGGGAAGAGGGTAATCGGCTTGCCCCAAGGCACTTGGTGGCCAGGTTTGCCCAGTTGACCGCGATGCAACGCTGCGAGATCGGCAAAGTTCGTGTTCGTGATGGCGGCTTTGCGGCTGCGCATCTGTCCATTGCCCGGATGCTGCGCGAAGTAATGCGTCCGCGCTGCAAAGCTCTCATTGACAAGATTGACGCCTTCACTGGCCGCGATGTTGCGCACCTCGGCGGCGATCGCTTCCAACTTTTCTTCGGTCTCCGCGAAAACCGTGGCCGTCATGTGATGGTCGCCGAAACTGAGCCGCTTGGATTCCAGATCGTCGAGCGCGTCGACCAGTTCTTCGGCGAGGGAAATTGCGCCATCATCACTGGCCTTCATCAGGCGTTGTTGGCGCTTGATCCGACTGGCCATGATGTTGCTGTTGATCGGTGTGAAGGAATGCGTGACGACCATGTCGACGGGAAGGTTCAGCTCATCGAACATGGTGCAGCTGGTTTTGGCCGGATAGGTTTTGATCGCAAAGCTGGTTCCAAACCGCTTGCCCGCCGTCCCATCGTCGAGCGCAAAACCTCGCCCCTGAAACGTGACGCGGGTGTTGGCCACATGTTCGGCAATGACGCCAAATCGCGATTTTGCGAAAAGCGGCCGTTCCTGGCCAATATTGAGCGCCCCAAGGAAACCCAGCAGTTCGCCGCGTTCTGCCCCAAGAAGGCGCGGGTTCATCTCTGCGAAAGATGAGAGCAGAAACCCGACGACCTCCTCGAGCTTGCGCAGCTGCTTGGCTGTCTGGTCTTTAATCTGTGCGATTGAGTCTGATCGCTTCAGGCGAAGTCGAGCGCCAAATGGCGAGCGTTTCATCACCGTGAGCGTGAGCGTTTTGTCCCGCAGGCCTGCCCGCGCCATGGCCGATTGCCAGCGGGTGTCCAGTGCGTGCGCAAAACCCTCGTTGGACACCGGCGGCAAGGCGGTCTCGATCGCTTTTGAGACCTTGTGCACGTAGAAACTGTACTCTGGCCCGATCTGCGCGATGATCGCCGCGAAAAGCGCACGGATCTTTTCCAGATGCGCGTCATCGCTAGTCATACTGTTGACGCCATCAAGACGGATGCACTGGAGCAAAGCATTGCCGCGCGTGCGGATCGTCACGTCATTCACGAGGCTGACATAGGGCAGCATGCTGGCCATTGGGCGCTCTTTGCGCGCCCAGTCCGGCAGCGTTGCAAGATCATCCGCAGGATCACGGAGCATAACTGTCCCCCGAATGGATCTTGCGGTTCGGGGTGGGCGGCGTTTCCTGCAGGGCTGTGACCATCACTTCAAGAAAGGCCGGATCCCAATCCGCCGCTTTCCAAAGCGCGGGATAGGCCAGAGCGGCGATGACGATCACCGGCCAGCTCTGGACCCAAAGAAACAGCAACACAAACCCGAAGAGCCACACCATTGCATACATGATCGGCAAGCCGATGAGCTTTGGCGGCCGGATCAGACCGAGGAAGAGGCGGGTTTGCGTTGCCATGTCGGTTTTACGCGCCCCAGATCGCGGTCACGATGGTTGGTGCGGCTGCGATGCCTGCAATAGCGACGAGCACCCAAAGGGCCTGGCGGAAGTCCAGAATGCCGAAGAGCCAGGAGAGGAACACACCGATCAAGGCCAAGGTGCCGATGACAATACCCAGGGGGCCGGTGATCGTGTCGACAATGCCTTGCAGAAGGTTCTGCACCGGGGAGAGGTCAATGCTCTGCGCAAGCGCGGGGTCGGCAATCATCAAGCTGGCCAGAGCCAGCGACAGGATCGTGCGGAATTGAATGTGCATCAGGAGGCTCCAGTCAGTCGATCACGCACGGCCATGACGCGGCGCACGTGATTTTGGGTTTCTTGGTAAGGGGGAATGCCCCCATAGCGCGCGACCGCGTCTGGTCCGGCGTTATAGGCGGCGAGCGCGAGTTCGGGCGTGCCAAAGCGCGACAACATCATCAGAAGGTAACGGGCAGAGCCGTCCAGGTTGGCCTGCCAGTTATGGGGATCGACACCAAGCTGCACAGCTGTCGCAGGCATCAACTGCCCGAGGCCAATCGCACCTGCGGAACTGCGCGCATTCGGGCGATAGGCGCTTTCGATCTCGATATTGGCTTGGAACAGCGCCTGCCATTCCGTCACCGACAACCCTGCGCGGCGCAGTGCAGGGTGTCCGCCATAGCGATGCGCCGTGCTTTCAAGAGCTGCGAGGATTTCGGGACGGGGAACAGCGTGGGCGGGTGCAGGAGTCTGTGCTTCAGGCTGAGGCTCTGCAAGAACGATCAGCTCTGGTGGGTTTGCACCAAACCCTTCGAAATAGTTTTGGGCGAAACCCGATTGGGGGGCTTTGGTTTCCAACTGGCCATCGGCCCGCATGGAAAGCACGAAGCCTTCAGAATAGGCGGGTGCAGCAAAGAATGCTGCGAGGACGGCAAGTGCTTTAGCCCGCGTCGTCCAGTTTGTGAGAGGCGATCTTGCCTTCGAGCATAGGTATCGAGACGATCGAAACGCCAAGGCCAGCGAGGAAGCTGGATAAACCGTTGATTGTTTTGAACTCTCGGGCAGCCATGTTGTTGCGCGCGGTGACGAGCAGGCGACGCGTCTCGCCATCTGGCGAGACGCAATGCACGGTCCAAACTCCGGACCACTGAGCACCTGTACGTTTGGGCGTAACCCGGCACACAACATCCGCCGAATGACCCTCGGCAAGCAGCGTGCGCAGCCCGTCTTCACTGACAACATTGGGGGCGTCTTGCATCAAATTCATAGGATCGAGCCTTGCAGAACTGTGCATTAGCCCGGCAGTCCCTCATGGACTCCCGAACCGATACAATATTATAATCTTGCAATCAATAGGTGCAATTTGAGTTGTTGCGCCTTTCATGCGTTGAAACAAATTTACTGCAACGGAGTGGCTGAGCCAAGATAATATGGCGCTTTTGAAACAAACATGGGCGGCTATGGTCGTTCTGAGCTGGGGTTCTGCCGCAATCGCGGGCAGTTGCCTTCCGCCTGCGCCGCCCTGGATGCCTACCGATCCCGATGACGTGCGGGCCTATGCGGACCTGTTGAGGCGCGATGCGGCGGCTTATTTTACGGATGTCGAGAAGTACTTCCGTTGCCAAGATCAGGAGCGACGGGAGGTGTTTGTGCAAGCGCGAGAATTTAGCGAAGAATATGCGCGATTGCTAGAATTAGAAGCTGAGTAGGTATCACTATCAAACCTCCCAGGCTTGTCCGGGTGGGGTTTGCAAATGTCTAGCGACGACCATCTGGTCGAAAACAAAAAAGTGGGATCATCTATAATGTCGGTGTTATGTTGGCTGGGCAGGTTATTTTGACTAGGTGCTCTAAATGAATGTATCGCTAGAGCGCGAGCTGGGCGCGCACCAGAAAGAGGTCCAGCTTTTTCTGGGAAAATGCATACTGCGGCTTCAACAATACGAGCGGCTCATTAAAGCTATCGTGGCAGATCACAAAGTATCAGGGCCTGCCCACAGCATAGAGCAAGTTCGAGCGGCGAGAGCGGAGGAAACCGCTCGCAAGACACTTGGCTCGCTGGTTGGTGAACTCCTCGATTCTTATGTCGTGCCCAGTGACGAAAGTGCACCTCAAGATACATCCTCAAGCTTGCCTGAAGATGGCGCTTGGATTGCCCTAGGGACGCAATTGAGCCTTCCAGATTCGGAATTCGCGCGAATAGATCAGGAACTCAAAGAGCTTGTAACCTTGCGCAACGATTTGGTTCATCACTTTTTCGACCAATTTGACATACAAAGTGTGGAAGGTTGCGTTGTAGCTCAAGAGTCTTTGAGCGTGTCGCTCAACCGTATCGAAGATCATTTCCAGCAGCTGTCGGAGTGGGCGAAGGATATGTTTCGAATGCGCAGGGCGTTGTCTGACGTGATCCAATCTGACGCGTTTAGAGATAAGGTATTCAACTGTGTTTCCGAAGGCCAGGCGCTGGAATGGGAACATAATAGCGTTGTCCTAGCACTAAGAGAGGCATTTTCGATTCTGGCGGTCGACGGGTGGGCATGTGTCGACGAGGCAGGAAGATGGATTGCTGCACGGAATCCCGAGCAAACTCCTTCGAAATACGGCTGCAAAAGTTGGCGCCAGGTTGTACATGAAGCGTCCATTTTTAAGCTGAAGTATTTTGAAAAGCAGGGGCGGCGATCCGCGTTCTTTCAAGAAAAATAACGTGTCAAAGATCGCGTGTGTGCTAGGCGGTTTATGTAGCGTTGGTCGGAAAACCAGATCATTCTGATGGTGTTCCAAGGGTGGACTCACTTAGAGCTCGCACAAAACGCGCCCAACGACGTGCATTGCTGGAGACGCCTTTGATGACCGAGGCCTTCGAGGAGGCGCGCGAGTTCTCCAATGACTATTCTCGCGTTTTGGAGATCAACAGCATTGAGCGATAACGATGGTCAACCGCGCCACCGTGAAAGTGGCATTTAACAATTCTGGTGACCTATTTTCTCTGCGGAAGCTGCCTGGACTTGTCTAACGTCAGACTAACTAATCTTCGGTAAGTCACTGGCGTCAGTTAAGTCGACGGCACTTGCTTCATCGGCTTAACGCTGTTCTACAACGCAAATTCCGGCGCAACAGTGCGCATCCACAAAGTCATTCAACATTGAACTCGAATTAGACCGTCGAGCAATTGGCTAAGGGAGTACTGGCGACGTAGCGCCCTCTAAACGCTCGCGTCCAAGTACATGCGCGAGGGCGACTAGGCTACCACCGGATAAAACGGTTTACCCCAGTTTTCATTTGGATTGTCCATCATGATGTCGATGAACACAGGCATCAGAAACCCAAGGATTTCAGCACCGTCCCGAACCTGCGCCCGGTTCACATCGCTGTTCCAGGTTGACCCTCCATGAACGAGCTGATTACGCAGGACATATAATCGGTCGAAGACAAAGCTCAGGACGCGTGCACTGTCGCCCGTTTGGAATGATGATGCAAAGGAGCAGGACGAGGCGGCAAAGCGATCCTGCCAATCCTCGATCTCATCAACCCCATTGTGGTATTGCCAGAAAGGATTGAAGACATACCGGTTTTCCATGAGCATCCGAACCGGGCCTGAAAACCGTTGCCATAGTGCCTTGTAGATGCGTTGGTCTTCATCAAGAGCGACGAGCCGACCGAAGTATTCGGCGAAAGCAGCGCGTTCTTTTGGTGCGACCGCCTTAAACTCCTGCTCGTCGGCATATGCGGCGTTGAATGCGATCCAGAGGAAAATGAAGCGCGCATCATCATCCTCGCCGCAAGCTTCTGCACGGCCAATCCAACTGATGGCACGATGGGCGCGCAGTCCCATGGTTTCGGGGAAGCCTTCTCGAATGGTGCGTTGTTTTGCTTTCAGAGCTGCATGGTCAAGGCCGTTTGTCATGGTAAATTCCTGATCTATATCGTCATGGAAGAGCGTCGAAATCCGACCTCTGGTGGCCCGCAATCAATTGGCGCAAGCCTGCGGGCGCCAACACTTCCACCTTGTCGCCCCACTGGTAAAGGTGCCATGCCATTTCCAACCAACCCGCCGCTTTGAACCGGACGATCAGGCTGCCATCGTCCTGATGCTCGACGGTTTGGGTTGGATGAAAGCGAAATTCGGCCGCGCGTTCTGTGGCCTCAGGCGTGAAGCGCCACACGACTTCACCGTATTGTTTGGGGTCTTGATAGACACCAAACGCCTGAGCGGCATAGGTATCCAGAGAGAACCCTGAGGCCAGCTCAAAGCTTTCGTTCAGAACCTCCGCCTCATGTATCCGATCTATACGGAAGTTCAGGATGTCTTCTCCTCGCGCGGGTTGGCGTGCCACGAGATAGCTGCGGTGCCCCAGAAGCATGCCATGCGGCTCAATCACACGCGGCGCAGTACCCTGAGCGCCATAGCAGACGCGCAGCCGGAACGGACCGCGCAGCGCTTCGATGACAGCATCTGTAACGGCAGGCTTCAGTATGACCGCAGGGCCGGGGCGTGTGACCTGGCCCAATCCAGCCAGCACTGCCTCTGCGTCGGCTTCCGACCGAAGTGCGTCCCTTGGATTCAAACGCGCGAGCAACCCGTCGCGGAGATCCTCCAAAGCGCGTGAATGCCGTATTCGCCCTTCATCGTGAGCGGTGCGTGCCGCAATTTCCAGTGCCTCGATCGCCGTTTCCTGCCTGGGCTGCAGTCGGTCTGGCAAGGGTGCGTCCATCCGCCAGTAACGCCGCCTTTCGGCATCGTCTCTGGTCGAAACAGTCACGAAAGTTGCTTCGAGAGCCTCGGTCATCCGTTGAGCGGTACGATGTGAAACATCGAACTCAGCGCAGATGCCCTCAAGGCTGACGCCACCTCGGCGGGAAGCCGCCATCTGGGCAAGACGAAGCAGATCCTGCGCTTTGGCGAAAGACATTTGACCTCCATGTCAGAAATTGACACCCTCGTAAGGTATTGATGAACTTACAATCTGTCGAGGTGATTCCCTTGGAGATTGATTTGCATTTGGAATGGAGTAGTCATGAGGGATATCGACGGCCGCATCTTTCTGTCCGCCACGGATCTCATGCGCTTCATGGGCTGCGCACACGCTACCACCCTTGATCTGGCGCATATGCGCGGAACGGGACCGGCGCCGGGAGAAGACACCGAGGACGCAGCACTGTTGCAAAAGCAGGGCGATGCACATGAGGCAGCGCACCTGGCACGTCTCAAGGAGGCCGGTTGCTCGGTCATGGAAATCGAGCGAGGCAAACTTGGTGATAACGCCGAAGCCACGCGCGAGGCACTTGCCGCTGGTCCGGATGTGGTGTTTCAGGGCGCGCTTCTGTCCGGGAACTGGGGCGGCTGGTCTGACTTCCTGGAGCGTGTCGAGACCCCCTCGGCGCTTGGACCGTTCAGCTATGAGGTGGCCGACACCAAACTGAAACGTCGGGCCGATCCCAAACATGTGCTTCAGCTGGTTCTGTATTCCGATCTGTTGGCGGAAATTCAGGGGGTGGTACCTGAGTTCGCGCATGTCGAATTGGGCGACGGTACCCGCGCGACGCTTCGCCTGGCGGACTACTCTGCCTATGCACGGATGGCGCGCGCGCGGCTGGAAGCCTTCGTCGCTGAACCGCAGCCGACCCGCCCGGTGCCATGTGCCGATTGCGGCCTGTGCCGCTGGGCTGAACATTGCAACAGCGTCTGGCAGGCCGAAGACAGCTTGTTCAATGTCGCAAATATCAGTCGTGGTCAGGTGAAAAAACTGGAAGCGGCGGGCGTTCACACGTTGGAAGCCCTCTCAACGCTGGATCACCCGGTGCGCGGAATGGTCGAAAATACGCAGGCCCGTTTGATCACGCAGGCCCGCCTGCAGCAGGCCCGCAAAACCGGAGAGCCAGATTATGAACTGCGAGCACCTGAGCCCGGCAAGGGCTTCGACCTCTTTCCGGAACCGCAGCCGGGTGATCTGTTCTATGACATTGAAGGCGATCCGCACCACGAGGGCGGCCTCGAATATCTGCACGGAATTTGGTTTGACGGGCGGTTCAAAGCATTCTGGGCCCATGACCACGATGCCGAGGCGCGGGCATTGTCCGACTTACTGGCGTTCTTCCGTGCGCGGATTACGCTATACCCCGCCGCGCGCATCTATCACTACGCGCCCTATGAGATCACTGCGCTCAAGCGGCTGACCACCAAATATGGGATCGGTGAGGCTTTCCTCGACCGGCTATTGAGGGAACGCCGCTTCGTGGATCTGTTCGCCGTCGTGCGTTGCGGGCTGATCGGATCGGAGCCGAACTATTCCATCAAGTCGATGGAGGCTTTCTACGACCGCAAGCGCGACGGTGAGGTTAAAACGGCGGGCGGCTCGGTCGTGGCCTATGAGCGCTGGCGCGAAACGCAGGACCAGCAGATTCTGGACGAGATCGAGGATTACAACCGCATCGACTGTATCTCGACCGAGGAATTGCGCGACTGGCTGGTTGGCATCCGACCTGCTGGCCCTTGGCCGGTACTTGCCCCGGACGCAGGAGATAAAGAGGTCGACGAGGATGCCGATACGCAAGCTTTGCGGAACATGCTGGCAGGGTCCGGCTTGCCCGAGGCGCGGCAGGATATGCTGTTCAACCTGGGCGTTTTTCACAGCCGCGAGGTGAAGCCCGCGCAATGGGCCGTGTTCGATAGCGCCGCAAAGGACGAGGACGATCTGCTCGACGACCTTGATGCACTTGCTGGGCTTGAGGCGGCGGGGCCCATTGAACCCGTCAAGCGATCATTCGTGCGCAGCTACACCTATCCTGAACAGGAGACGAAACTGCGGGGAGGAAAAAAGGCGACGGTTCCTGTATTTGATAGCCCACCTACAACGGTCGGGATCGATACCATGGATCGCCGCGCCCGTCAGATCACGGTGAAAGCAGGTCCGGGCAAAGCGGATCTTCTGGCGGATCAGCTGACGCTGCATCCGGACTGGCCGATCCAAACAGGCGTCATTGCTGGTGCTTTGCGTGATGTGATCGCCGATCAGTGCGGCGCGCGCCGGTACACGGCGGTGGATGACTTGCTGTCGCGTTCAGCGCCGCGCCTCCGCTCCGGCCCATGGGGTGATCTTTTGGGCGGGGAAGACCCCGTTGCAGGCACCATTGCCGTGATGAATGACATGGATGGAACGGTCCTCCCGATCCAGGGACCACCCGGTACCGGGAAGACCTATGTCAGCGCGCGCGCGATCCTGTCCCTTGTCCGCCAAGGGTTCCGCGTCGGGGTTGCATCAAACAGTCACGAGGCGATCCGCAATGTTCTGATGGGCTGTCTTTCGGCGTTGGAAGACGAAGACCTGCCGATTAACCTCGAACTCGTCCACAAGGTTTCTGGCGGCGAGGATGGTTATCCCGAAGACTGCGATGTTCATCGTACGACTGACAATGCAGAGGCCGCCAATGGCGGGCATGTCGTGGGCGGCACCGCGTGGTTCTTTTCGCGCGACGAAAATGTACAGGCCTTTGATTGGCTTTTCGTGGACGAGGCAGGTCAGGTGGGCCTCGCCAACATGGTCGCCATGGGGCGTGCCGCACGAAACATCGTGCTTGTGGGCGACCCACGTCAGCTGCCTCAGGTGATCCAGGGCGCGCATCCCGAGCCTGCGAACCTGTCGTGCCTCGACTGGATGTTGGGGGAGCATGCGACGGTTCCAGCCGACCAGGGCATCTTCCTTCCCGTATCGCGACGCATGCACCCTGAGGTCTGTCAGTTCATTTCGGAACAGGTGTATGAAGGCCGACTGAGCAGTCATCCTGATACGGCTCACCAATGCGTGACAGGTACGGCGCTCCCAAACGCCGGAGCTTTTTGGGTGCCGGTTCCGCATGAGGGAAATGCCCAAATCGCACAGGAAGAAGTCGCCGAAATAGGTGAAACCGTCACTGAGTTACTTTGCGGAAGCTGGACGGAGAAGGACGGCACGCGCCGTCCAATGCGTGAAACTGATATAATCGTCGTCGCCCCATACAACGCACAGGTAAACGCTCTCCGTGATGTCCTTCCATTGGGCGTTCGCGTCGGAACCGTCGACAAGTTTCAGGGTCAAGAGGCGCCAGTCTGCCTGGTTTCCATGACCGCATCGTCCGCAGAAGAAACCTCGCGCGGGATGGAGTTTCTGTTTTCGCTGAACCGCATCAATGTCGCTGTATCACGTGCCAAGGGACTCGCATTGGTATTTGGAGCCCCGCGATTGCGTGAGGCTAAGTGCAAATCCGTCGAGCAAATGCAGCTGGTGAATACGCTGTGTGCGTTGGATAGCCTTGCTCCAAACCCACAGGAATCTGTGGCGCAAGATTTCAGTTTGGCCCGGGTTCGCCGGGCCGCTCCGAATGTATCGAAAACATGATTGCAGCGATCTCACATGGCTAATGAACCTTCAGTATTGGACAGCAACGAAATCATGCATCCCGCCCCACTCGAGGGGGTGATCCGTGCAGAGACCGGTGGCAAGATTCGCAGTTTTCTTTATCAACTCGTTGAAGGGGTAACGGATTATCGATCCATTCATAGCCTGACCGAGCAGGTCCGACATCAGTACCACGGCCGTTTTGTAATAGAGTTAATCCAGAACGCTTACGACGCCGTTAGCCGCGCCACAGTGAGTGAGGAGTCCCCAAGTCGAATCGAGATGCGTCTGGAGCTGGATGGTGGATGCGGAACGCTGTACGTTGCTAATGATGGCGCTCCCTTTTCACATAGCAACTTTGAAAGCGTCTCCCGGCTAGGCCAGAGCGACAAAGATCCCACAACATCTATCGGAAACAAGGGGATCGGCTTTCGAAGTGTACTGGAGATCAGCCAAAGACCCCGAATCTGGTCGCGCCGGTTGGAAACCAGCCTTGGCTTCGACGGCTATTGTTTTGGCTTCGCACCTGAGTTCGTAAGGTCTTTCCACAACCCAATTCTTGCCATCCTCGAGGGTCGATCGCTGTCCGATGAGCTGCGCTGGTTCAGCGAAATCGTCGATAAAGACCCAGCGCTTCGCGAGCGTTTACGTTCCGGTACGCGGCGAGGCCGAGCACACGCCTCCAGTTCGACCGCTGACTGGCTACGTGAAGAGATCGGCTACCTTTCCCCTTATCTGTTACCCTGGCCGCTGACGGCGGGCAGCACCATAGTCGACGACTTCGAAAAACGCGGATTCGCGTCGGTAGTTGAACTGCCACTCACGTCTCCCGCCGCAGCCTCGCTGACGGAGCGCAAGCTCGCTGAGGTAACGGCCGATTCAATGCTGTTTCTTGAAAATCTGAAGGTGTTGACGATTGCGACGCCGAAGGGCTCAAGAACATTCCGTCGGAGAGTTGTGCAGCCTGCAAATGGATCAAGGAAATTCGGCAAGGTCTCGATCGCATGTGAAGATAGCACGAGGTTTTTTTCAGTCTGGCGGCGTCAGTTGGAGGTTTGGGATATGCCAGAACCCGTGCAGGAGTCGATCCGGGGCCTGCCCGGTCAGTGGCCCAAGCTGGAGCGCGCCGAGATTGCCTTTGCGGTGAGTGACGACCGCGAACCTACGCCCGGAAAACTCAGCATCTTTCTACCGACCGCATTGGAGACAGGGGCCGCTCTGCATATCAACGCGCCGTTCTTCGGTGACATGAGCCGCACGACAATCAGCTTCGACACCGAGGAAGAAGGCGCGCAGGCGGGCGGCGCCTACAACGACTTCCTTCTGCACCAGGCTGCCGTCCTCGCTTTGGAGGCAATTTCCGACGACTTGGCGGGACGCTCCAAGGGAGCGGCCGCCAACATCCTGGACATCCTCGCGCCCCTTGCATCCGAAAGCTCAGCGATAGACCGCTGGCAAGACCACCTGAGCCGCGCGGCCGCTGATATGAACATCGCGATCGAAGATGCGCCGTGGATGCTGAGCGACGATGGATGGTGTGCGCTTTGCGAAGCATCCCTGCTTCCGCTGCCGAGCGATCCAAAGGTGCTGGATTCAGACATGCTACGCTTACATGCCACGTTTCCAGCCTATGCTGCGGGCTTGGCGTCGCGCTTTGGATCACTCAAGCGCCTATCCGATCACTTTGGGATCGATATCAAGCCCTTGGAGGAAGATCAGGCGGCCACGATCGAAGCCTCTGCGAAAGCACTTGCGAACGATCCAGAATTCGACTGGGAGGATTTCTGGCAGGATGTTTGTGACATCTTCGATGATGATCTGTCGCTTCTACAGGGCAGGCATGTACTTTTGTGCACTGATGGAACGCTGCACTCCGGAGCCGTTGCCGGGCGGGCAATCTATTTCCGCCCACGTCGACCCGGTCATGACGATGACATACCCGAGGAACCGGGGATCGACCAAGTACCCGCTGCGTTGCAGTCGTTCATCGCTATCCTTGACCCAAAGATACCCGTTAGCGAAGTCCGCGATGGCCGTCGGCAAAATACCGACCTCCACAAGCGCCTGACAGAGGCCAAGTTAGTCAACACATTCAGACGCGAAGACGTGCTTTCCGATGTCCTGGCGCCAAACCTGCCCGCCATGCCCGTGGACCGTGGGACTGGCGATGCTGAGCTTTGTCGTGATGCACTTTTCTACGCGCTCCGCCTCGCGGTTTCATTGACGGCGCGTGGCGACGGGGAAACCCTAACCAAAGCAATGGCGAAAATTCCCGTCCCATGTCGCGGCGGCTGGTATCCGCTTTCTCAGGCCATCTTCGGCAAGGGCTGGACCGGAACTCACGGCGCAGTAGTGGATCGGTACCTCCGACTTGCCGGGACTGTGAGCGCGATGGCCGCGCGCTCACGGATGCTTTGCGACCCAAAAGACCCCGATTGGGGTGAATTCGGTGGAACTATACGTGAATTGCTGGAAAGCGCAGGAGTTTCCGACGGGTTGCCGCTTGAATTGATAGGTGGCAAGGAGCCCGCATTCACATGCCATGTCAGCCACCATCGCTTTCAAACGCACTCGCCTGTCCCGCCACCGATCGACGACGAAACATGGACCATTTTCATTGACAGGCTCGATGGCCTGAGAAGTTCTTACAAATCCGGGCAATACAAGATTGGTGAGTTCAATTGGCTACCGGGGCTTGAAGCTCGCGCATCATTCAATGACCAAACTAAGAAAGCGTTCCTTGATGTCGTAATGGGCAGCGCTCTGAAATGGGGCAACGATTGGCAAAGCGTAGACCTCATGAGGAACACCGGGACCTACGAACATATCCCGCTCGACTCGCCACTTTTCGTGGCACTTGCCGAGTATGAATGGATTCCTAACGGGGATGACGAGAACAGCCGGAGTTGGAGCGCGCCCTCCGGTCGCTGGTACGTTCCGACCCGATACACCGCCAACGGCAGAACGTGGACTTTTGAGCATCTTGCTCCCCTTCCCACGCAGGTGGCGGCGAAGATTGAGCAAAGTGAGGCCCTGAAATCTTTGTTTAACAGCATCGGGGTCGCTCATTATGACCCTGAGACCCGTACAGACGATGTTCGGTTGCTCGACGCGCTTGGAGAAGCCGTCGAAACCCGCAGTTACCGTAACGCGAGCACCTTAATCGGACAGTTGCGCGCGGCTTGGGAAGCCTATTATCCCGCTTCACCAGCCGATTTTCCAACCCATCTCGTGGTTCAACAGCACGACGGAAACTTGGCCTTGGTGGAACCCGCGGTGGACAACCCTGTGTATTTGCCCAGCAGCCGCTCCTCCACCTCAGATCTTCGAGAATTGGGCCTATCGGTAATCGCGATGGAACCGAAGGCAGCGCAGCGACTTGCCGAGGGCTTCTCGGAGCGATTTGGGTCTTTAGTTAGGAACTCAGAACGCTTCGAATTAGTAGCCCTTTCGGCCCAGGGGTCCTCGGTAGAGGCCGAGGCAATGGAGTTTCCAGCGTTTCGGGATCTCGATGGCGTCATCCCCCTGGTTCTGACGATTGCTGCGTTTCACGGACTGAATGCGCAAGGAACTCTGTCGGGGAACTTCAATGATCTCCTCAGCTCTTTTCGCGAGGCACGGGTGTCCGTCGTCCCAGAGCTTTCAGTTGTACCCATGATCTCGGATCAGGCTATCGCGGATCCAATGCCTCAGATGGCTGCTTGGCTTGCCCGCAAGAGAACTCTAGTACTCGACGAGGAATGGAAGTCAGACATTCAGTCAGTCGCTGATGCGCTGTCCCAACTTATCGGCCGTTCAGACCTTCGAGTGCAGGTCCGCGCAGGCTTAGATGAGATTTGGCCCAATAGTGTGGATATGCTCCCCGAACGCACATTAAGGCTCCTAGATCTGTCACCGGATCACTACCACGAAGTCCTCGAGCTCTGGCGTGGTGATCTTGGGCCAGTAATTTCACGACTAACGAGGCTTGTGCGGGTTCTTTCGCGTGATGACTTAGCACTCCGCATTGAGTCCTCGGAGCAGCGCGAACAGCTACTACCGGTCCTTGAAGAGGCTACAGGATCTCTTTCGTTAGCACGAGAGGTGTTGGACGCTGCCGTTAAATCACGGGATATTCTTCAATTCGGCATCCTTGCCCGCGGTCTCTTGGGCCCGGATGTTGAGCTCGCACAATGGAACCGCGAAGACATCCGGCACGCCGAATTGCCCATCACCAACTCATCGTACGAGATGCAGTTTCGGGAACATCGCAACAGGATGCTTCCTGTCTTGAGACGCATAGTCGCAACGCTTGCGGTCTGCACTCCAGCGGCTCCGTCATTTACCGAAATGATGAAGCGGCTCGATGAAATCGCCTGTCCCCCGGCTGCCGCTGAGGAATATTGGGAAGTCCCTGCATGGGAAGCAGCACGCGCCATCGTTGCAGAATTGAACGTGGCAGGCTTTGCGTTTGATGAGGGCGTCTTGTGCGACCTACTCGCTTCAGCCAAACCCGGAAGCGCTGTATCGTGCCTTCCATTAGAAGTCCCACTTACAGATCCTATAGAAACCGCGTCCGGAAATCGCCGGCTTCTTGAGACACTACATGGCCGATTCAAGCTGATCGCAACGGCATGGCATGCGGCCGCAGGCCAGAACGAGAGTTCAGTTTGGCGCGAGGCAGAACTCGGCGACCCTACCAAATCGCCGGAGCCCGAGGATCGCGACGTTTTTACTGCGCGATGGGATGAAGCCCGTGTGCTGGAGTTCCTTCGCGGGGACATCCCCTCTACTGCGCCGAAAAGTATTCGAGACGCACTGAGGGATGCAGAGTCGATGGACGCACTGATGACGGCACTGCAGGTCAATGCATCTGACATGGAAGATGCACAGGAAAGGCTGGCAGCTCAACAAGCCGCGGCCGAACGAAAAAAGCGAATGGTCTCTGTCTGTGGTGGAGAAATCGACAATTCGGAGAGCGGCCTAGCAGGCCTCTTCGCGCACATCTCGGCACATGTTCCCGACGCGAACGTCTCCGAACTTGACGGCTTCGACTTGTCGGCAGTCACGCTTCCGCAGAAGGCCAAAAAACCGAAGAAGGGCGAACTGAAGGACCGAACCAAGCGCACTCGGGTGCCTGGCAAGACGCGTCGGAACATGGAAGATCTTGTCGGGGCGGCGGGGGAGATCCATGCCTTCCGTTGGCTGCAACTGAAATACGGGAACGAGGCCATCACGCCAGCAAACTGGGTCTCGGCATATAGTGCCAAAGCCTTTCCGGATAATGACTCATGCGTGGACGAAGGGAGAGGTTGCGATATCGTCTTCGAGCTGGATGGCCGCACCTACCATATCGAAGTCAAATCCAGCGAAGAGGATGGCAATGGCTTTACGCTTGGTACTTCTGAGATCCGCTGCGCACGTGAGATCGCCCAAAAGCGCCGGAGGCGGCGGCGGGAGCAATACTTCGTGCTTAAGGTGGATTACGCCCTTACATCCGAGCCAAAGTTTACTTTACTGCCGAACCCCTACGATCCATCGCATCAGGATCGTTTCAATATCGTCGATGAGGGCGCGCGTGTGACCTACCGACCGTAGCTAAGTTGTCAAACCTGGATGGAGAAGATTGGATGCCAGTCCCGTTCCCTCCACCAAAGTTCCAACGCCGTTGCCCCCCTGAATTTCCTCTTCTGGGTATCCACATCTCGACCAACGGCAGCTTTTCTGCAACTCTTGGCTATTCGTGCCTGACGCAACAGCGGACAGTCCCGTTCTTGACGTTAGCTGCAGTCAGGATCAAGGTTTGTATCTTGCTCAGACATGTTTGGCGTACCAGTTGGGTTTTTCTTATACGGCTCATAAAGCGCTGCCTGGCTGTCGCCGTTATCCCACTGATACAGCAGACCTATTTCTTCGCCAGTCTTGGTACAGGTAATGCGACCGATGGCTTCGGCCGTTGTGCGAACACTCTCAAGTTCGGGCAAAACTAGCCCCTCTCGTTAAACAATTCCTTGGGATCGACCTCGAGAGCATCCGCGATCCGCTCCAGAACATCGATTGATGCTGAATTTTTGGCGAGTTCGATCTCGCTGATATAGCTGCGATCTATGTTTGCAGCCAAAGCTAGTTGTTCTTGGCTCAATCCTCTGGAACTTCTTAGATTCCGGACATTTAACCCTACTCGTTCCCGTAATTTCATGGCCTCTATTCGGCCAGATCACAAGAACCGCTCTACGGAATATATTCCACAAAACGCACGCGAACATCATAAACACTATGCTCGCATATGGTGTGAAGGTTGAGGTTGGAGCTAGTGTATCAATAATATAGTAATGTATTCAAAGGGTATTTATTGATATGCGGTGCAAACTAATCAGGAATTGGACTGCCGGAGTTGCTTTGGCTTTGCTTTCAACCGTGGCTCCACAAGCGGCAAAAGCCTATCAGGTTGACTGCGCCATTCTGCTTTGCCTGGCTGGTGGGTGGCCAGCGTCAGCAGAATGTGCTCATGCCCGTGCCGTGTTCATCCGTAGGATCACGCCTTGGCCGATCGAGCCGCCTTTGCAAATCTGGCGTTGCCCTATGGGTGTTTCTGAGCGCGCGCCATTGCAAAGCTCGGCCCCAGAATTCTGGGAAGCCAGCAACCAATCAGGTCAGACTCTTGGCCAAGTCATTCTGGCACAGGTGGTTGAAGGCGGTGCTGATATCGACATCAGCGGTCTGGAATTCGATTTCGTGCGCTCGATCCGAGTCTGGGATGTTCGGTACTACAGCCATCGCAAAGGCGGGCGCGACGATGATTGTTCTGAGAGTTACAACATGCGCCTCGGAACCTACGGCACGCAGGGCGAATTTGGCTGGCAACGCACGACACCAGCGGCTGCCCCGCAATGGGTTCTGCCGTCACGGCGCTGTTCGTCGTCAAACTGGCGGCGCGGTGTCGGTGTTGAATGGAAAGATCACGAAGGCAACCACGAATATGAGTGGGTGGCCTACTAGGGCTATTCGCCGATGTCTTTCATACGTTCTGCGATATCGCCTGCAATGCGCTCATACAGGGCGGCTTGTTTGTCCCTAGGAGTCCCAGGCTTCGGGTTTCTTCGGCGGATGCGTTTGGCAAGCCAGAAGAGCAGTCGTGCGGCTGGATCGGATGTCGCATCCGGTTCTGCGGCCGGGTACTTCTCCTCAAGAGCGACGACGATTTCCTGAGACAGGCTGCGCCGGTTCAGTGTGGCATGCGTTTCCAGACGCTTCTTGAGCGCGGCAGGAAGCAAGAGTTTGAATTGGACCAAGGCTTCTTCTTTCATGATTGCATGATGGACAATATTTGTCCCCAATGATATGGACATTTTATGTCCTTTTATTGAGGTGTAAATATGAAGACGACCCAGTTCAAACTTAACCTTCCAGCGGACGTGAAGGCCTGGCTTGAAGAGGAAGCTGTGCGGAACTTGCGCTCGCAAGGCGCTCAGGTGGTGTCTTGTTTGCGGGCAGCCATGTCGCGGCAGGAAGCCGTGGGTGAGAGGGCTGAAAAATGAGCCCAAGCCATATTCAGCTGATTCCTACCCCGGAGCTTGCGCTTCTCTTCGGCTACAGTGAGCCGAGCGCGTCCTTCTATGACTTCTGCCGTAGGACCGGTATCGCTCCGGTGCCTGGGCGGCGTGGGTGGTATGACCCAAAACTCATTCGCGCGCGATTGGATGCTGTTCAGGGCATCAGCGCGGCAGAACGCGAGGCAACTTCGCAACCGAGCCTCGTTGCACAGCGGAGAGCGCGCCGTGCCCAGAAGTAACCTTCCCAAGGGCGTTCACCGTGTCCGGCGAAAGGTTGTGTCTGGTGTCCGCTACCATTTCTATGCCTGGCGGGGCGGCCCCAAATTTTGGGAAGGGACTGACCCAAACCCCAAAGAACCCGAATTCTTCCATGCGTTTTCACAGTGCGGCACCCCAGTGAGCCCGGCTGAATATCTGACGACTCACTTGGTCGACGATTTTCTGTCCAGTGCGTCCTTGCCTAAGGCTGAGCGTTCAAAGGCTGATATTCGCAAATGGCTGGAACTGTTCCGCGAGGAGTTCGGTGCCGATCCTGTCGCAATGTTCGAAGAGCGCGCCTCGCGGGGTGAGGTCAATAATTGGCGCAAGAAATGGCTTCATTCGCCCAAGCAACACGATATGGCGGGCACCCATGCGACACGCATCCTCAATTGGGCGGTAGAAGAGGGGAAACTCAAAGAGCATCACTGCCACAAGCTCAAGAAGCTCTACCAATCGAACCGGACAGAGATCATCTGGACGAGCGGCGATATCGCCCAGTTCAACAAGCATGCGCCGAAATGGGTGCAGAGGATTCTGACCGCCGGATGCGAAACCGGTTTGCGGGCAGCTGATCTGGTTCAGGTCAAGATGGACCAATTCGAAGACACCCCGCACGGCAAGCGACTTCGTTTTCGCACCAGTAAGCGCGGCCAGATCGCATATATCCCCGCCACATCGGCACTTGAGAAATTGATCGCAGAGACGCCGGAAGGCCAAGAGGTGCTGCTGGTATCAGAGCTTGGCAGGCCTTTGACGGCCCGTTGGGCATCGAACCAGATCACAAAGTGGCGGCGTGAAGCCCAGATTCCTCCGTGGATCGATGGCAGGGAGAAGACTCTGTCTGACACGCGCGGGACGGCGGCGACAAGATTGCTGAATGCCGATCTGTCTTTGCGCCAGATCGCGGTTCTGATGGGGTGGTCGGTTCGCTATGCGGCACAGGTTATCGAGCATTATGCGCAGGTTAGTCCGGACGAAAGCGATGCAGTTTTGCGCAAGCTCAATCGAGCAAAATCACTGTCTCAAGACACAAAAATGTAAACGCCCCTGTAAACGCGGGGCCTCAAGCACGGCAAGGAGTGATGTAAGTGATTGTTTTTAAATGGAGGCGAGTACCGGAATCGAACCGGTGTACACGGATTTGCAATCCGCTGCGTCACCACTCCGCCAACTCGCCTTTTCAAGTAATATCAAATACTTGCCGTGGTGTGACAGGCGTTTTAGCAGCTTTAATCCGGGGCGTCCAGTGGGTTCGGTCTAAATTTGAGGTACTGAAAATTGGATCACCCATTCGGATCACTCTAAAATCTCCACGACAGACGAAAGTTTCCGCTTGCGGGCCGTTGCTGGTTTGCCCGGGATGTGGCACAAACCCATCAACCTTGGGAAATGAATGAGCGATCCAATGACAGATTTCGCAGCCCGCCGCCGCACCATGGTCGATACGCAGGTCCGGCCTTCGGACGTTACCAAGTTCCCGATCATTGATGCCATGCTGTCCGTCAAGCGCGAGAATTTTGTGCCAGACGCGCAACGCGAAGCCGCCTATGTCGAGGGTTTGATAGAACTTGAGGCTGGACGCTGCATTCTGGAACCGAGAACACTGGCCAAGATGTTGGATGTGCTGAACATTACCAATGATGAGGTTGTTCTGGATATTGCTCCGGCGCTGGGATATTCGACGGCTGTTGCAGCCCGTATGGCGCAGTTGGTCGTAGCGGTGGAAGCGGATGAAGCGCTAGCTGCCGAAGCGCAAACGCTGCTGATGGAGGCTGACGCGGATAATGTGGTTGTTCACGTGGGGCCGCTGGATGAGGGCGCCGCCGAGCATGGGCCTTATGACGTGGTCATGATCCAGGGCGGTGTAGAAGAGGTTCCGTCTGCATTGATTGACCAGCTTAAGGATCATGGGCGTATCGCCTGCCTGTTCATGGAAGGTGGTCTTGGGACCGTCCGTATAGGCCACAAATCAGGCGATCGCGTTACCTGGCGCCAGGCATTCAACGCAAGTGCACCAGTTCTGAAGGCTTTCTCGGCCGAGAGTGCATTTTCGCTATAGTCGGCGGGCAGATATATCTGCTGCCTTGATTAGTTCAACACAAAGACGCAAACTGGCCTGAGGGCTGCGTTATTTTGATTTGAGAGGATTTCGCCATGCGTTTTGCAGCAGGAGGAAAGCTGGTCAGGACTCTGGCAGTGACTGCAGGTATTGCTTTGGGCACGTTGCCTGGACGGGCGGTTTGGGCCGACAACCTGACCGACGCGTTCATCGGAGCATATAATACTAGTGGTTTGCTGGAACAGAACCGGGCGTTGCTGCGGGCTGCGGACGAGGATGTGGCGATCGCGCTATCGGCTTTGCGCCCTATTATCAACTGGACCGTCGCGGTTAGCCAAGACTATACGCGCAGCAGAAACAGTGGTGTTACGAACAGTGTTGATCCTTCGAACTTCTTCTCGGGCCTGACGCTGAGCCAGCTGTTGTATGATGGCGGAGCCTCGATTCTAGGCAAGCAATCAGCGCAGGAAACGGTGCTGTCGACCCGGCAGGCGCTGATCGATATCGAACAGCAGGTCCTGTTCCGCGCAGCGACCGCTTACCTGAGTGTTCTGCTGCAGGAAGAGACCGTATCGATTCGTCAAAACAACGTTGAACTGTCCGCAGAAGAGCTTCGCGCCTCGCAGGATCGTTTCGAAGTTGGGGAAGTTACCCGCACAGACGTCGCATTGTCTCAGGCTCAGCTTGCAAGCTCGCAGGCCGATCTGGCGAATGCGCGCGGCGATCTGAGCACTGCTCAGGCGGAATATGTGAACGCAGTCGGCAAACTGCCGGGCCGTACTGCTGGTCAGCCCAGCCTGCCAAACTTGCCCCGCTCCGAGGCCGAGGCTGTCAGCCTGGCACAACGCAATCACCCGTCCATTCTGTCCGCACAGCACCAAGTGCGGGCTTTTGATCTGGTCGTTCAGCAGCAGCGCGCGGGCCTGGGTCCGAATGTCAGCCTGAACGCTGATGCGGGCGTCACCGAGAGCTATGATGACGACGATTATGTGAATGATGCGAGTATCTCGCTGAACTTCAGCCAGCCGATCTATGCGGGTGGTCGACTCGCGGCAAGCGTGCGCCGCGCAATGGCATCGCGGGACGCGTCGCGTGCCAATCTGCTGAATGTTCAAAAGAACATTACGCAGGGCGTGTCTGATGCCTATGTCCGGTTTCAAACTGCAAGCGCAAGCCTGAGGGCCTCTTCGGAACGTGTGCGCGCCTCGGAAGTTGCGTTTGACGGTATCCGCGAAGAGGCAACTTTGGGTGCGCGGACCACTCTGGACGTGCTGGCTGCTCAGCAGGATTTGCTGGACGCGCAGCTTGCCGAAATTGCTTCCAGAACCGAGCGATCTCTGGCGGCTTATCAGTTGCTGCAGGCCCAAGGTTTGCTCACGGCCGAGCGTCTGGGTCTGGCGGTTCAGATTTACGATCCGACCCTTTACTATAATCTGGTGAAGAAAGCCCCCGCGCAGGTCAGCAAGCAGAGCAAAGATCTGGATCGGGTCCTGAAAGCACTGCGTCGGGACTAAACACCCAATACTGCCTGTTGTGAGGTCTGCATTGTTTGGCTACACTCGGACCTGAGGTTAGAGCGGTAGAAAACAATGACAGACAATGTCGTGAACTCCGGGATCGAAGACGTACTGTCATCGGTCAAGCGGCTGGTCAGCGAAGAAGGTCGAAAAGTTCCCGATCTGGTGCGTTCCAAGTCAGAGCGAAAGCCAGGGCGGCTTGTTCTGACTGATGCGCTCAGGGTTGGCGAGCAAACAGGTGTCGAGACGCAGCCTTTCAAGCTGGATGCTGAGTACAGCGCTGAAAAATCGGTGAAACCGATGCTTTTGCGCGCCTGCGATGTTGTTGCGGGTGATGAAGCGGAGTCGGCTACAGAGCATTCACCTGATCCAGTTGCGGAAGAGGGCATAGCCAAAAGTCTAAGTGCCAAAATTGAGGCGCTGGAAGCCGCGATCGCCAGGACCGAAGATCAGTGGGAGCCCGACGGTGACAGCGTAGATGCCTATTCAGGAACGCCAAATCAACCGTTGGAATGGCAACCCCAAGACGAAGCCCCAGATGCAGAGACTGAGACTGTTGAAAAGGCAGTGTTTGTGCGGGACCCAGAGGTATCGGCTGCCGCGGATACAACAGGTTCAGAAGCAGATGCTGCCATGTCCCGGCTTGATGACGATGGCTTGCGCTCTTTGATTGCGCAGGTTGTTCGTGAAGAACTGCAGGGCGTACTGGGTGAACGCATTACGCGGAACGTTCGAAAAATGGTTCGCCGCGAAATCTACCGTGCGTTGGCCGAGCAAAAAGCCGAGTAAAAGTCAGCCTTTAATCGGCGTTTCAGCCAGTTCCAGCAAGCGGTCCAGATCCATATGTCGTTCCAGATGGTCGGCCAGACGATCAAGCGTATCTTCGACACCGTCCTCATAGTGCAGGGTGGAAGAGACTCCCAAAAGCTGTAGGTAGTCGGCCCGAAATTGATCGGATGAGAATATACCGTGTAGGTAGCTTCCGCGTATCCGGCCAGTCCGATCAGCTGCGCCCTCCGGGCGGCCCTCGACCTCCAGCCAAGCGCGGGTGCAATCGTTGCCTTCGGTGCGGCCCATATGGATCTCATATCCGGTTAGCGGTTGGTGCCCCGGCAGGGCGCGTGCAGTCCGCAGGGTCACCTTTTTCTCGCCGACCATAACGGTATCCACATCCAACAGCCCCAATCCATCGACTGTACCTGGCCGCCCGTCCACACCATCGGGATCAGCAATGGTGTTCCCGAGCATCTGGAAGCCGCCACATAGCCCCAACACATGGCCGCCACGTCGGACATGGGCATAGAGGTCGATATCCCAGCCCTGAGCACGGAAGTAGGCCAAATCGCCAATGGTTGACTTGCTTCCGGGCAGCAGGACCAGATCGGCGTCGCCGGGCAGCGCGCGGCCAGCGGGCACGATCTCGACCGTGATGCCAGGCTCTGCCGATAGCGGATCAAGATCATCAAAATTGGCCATCCGTTCCAACTGAGGTACTGCAACCTTACAGGAACCGCCACTGTGGGACCGGATATCCATCATATCTTCGGCTGGCAGCTTCCAGGCATCGTCGAACCAAGGCACAACACCGATACAGGCCCAGCCTGTTCGAGCGGCGATGTCATCGCGACCTTCGTCGAATAGGGATACATCGCCCTTAAAGCGATTGATGGCAAAGCCTCGGATCATTGCCAGATCGCCAGCATCCAGCACGGCCTGAGTCCCGACGATCTGAGCAATTACCCCACCTCGGTGAATATCGCCGACAAGTACGACCGGCACACCCGCGGCGCAGGCGAAGCCCATATTGGCAATATCACCCTGACGCAGGTTGGTCTCGGCCGGGCTTCCGGCCCCTTCAACCAACACCAGATCAGCGTCGGTGCAGAGCCGGTCAAAACTCTGGCGCGCGGCTGTCATCAGCTTGGATTTATCCTTGCGGTAATCGCCAGCCTGCATCGTTCCGGCGCGTTTGCCCTGAATGACGATTTGCGCGCCTGTATCTGTTTCAGGCTTCAAAAGGATCGGGTTCATATCCGTATGTGTGGCGCGTCGTGCCGCCAACGCTTGTAGGGCTTGCGCGCGCCCGATCTCGCCACCATTTTCGGTTACTGCGGCGTTATTCGACATGTTCTGCGGTTTGAACGGGGCAACCCGCAGGCCTCGGCGCGTATAGGCGCGTGCCAATCCGGCCACCAGAACCGATTTTCCAACATTGCTGCCTGTGCCCTGAATCATGATGGCGCGAACCATGCCGTGTCTCCTGTTAGCTAACGCGCAGATGACCTGATTTGACGGTGAAGGGAAAGCCCCGGATGACGCGGCATTGTCATCATTTTTCAGTCATCGGGTGAGGGCGCAGTTTCGCACCGGAATTCATATTCGGGGTCTATGCAACAAAAAAACACGCCTCCATCAATAGGAGGCGCGTTTTTTCAAACAGACTCGTGTCTGTGATCAGGCGGCTTCGGCCTGTTGGGCGGCGTTGCGGCGCTCGCTTTCTTCGCGCGAAAGAGCGACCGAAGTCCGCACACCGCGACCAACGAAATCCATCAATCCGCTGACAACCCGTTCATTTGGGTCGATACCCGCGCAAGACAGCACTTCGCGCCCATCGCGCGAGCGTGCCCAGCGGGCGATCTGTTCTGGGCCATTGCCATACTTTTTGTCGTCGGCGATAGCATCATCCAGCGCAGCCAAAACGACGGCTGCGAAAAGTTTACGAGCACGGTTGCCTTGCTCATTGTTAAAGGCGGTGCCGTCAACGAAATCTCTCATCTCGTCTTCCTTGTTGTTCTTGCTCTTGCATTTTCGGCGTGACGGTTCTTATGACCTATTAAGTGCGATTCGGATACACCTAATGTGCATAGTTGCGTTGCGTCACGCGCATAGCTTGCTGCGGCTGCAGCACAAGGTGTCGTTGTCTTGTCAGGTGCGGCCACGCCAGATATAGGGTGCGCGACTGACGCATCAACCGTTTGTGAAGGATTTAAGTCATGCCCAAGATAAATGGGAACGAAATTCGCCCCGGCAATGTGCTTGAGCATAACGATGGGCTATGGGCCGCTGTCAAAGTTGATCATGTAAAGCCCGGTAAAGGCGGGGCTTTTGCACAGGTCGAACTGCGCAATCTGCGCAATGGTTCCAAACTGAACGAACGTTTCCGCTCAGCTGACAAGGTCGAGCGTGTTCGCCTGGAACAGAAAGACCAGCAGTTTCTATACGAATCCGACGGCATGTTGGTGTTCATGGATTCCGAGACCTATGAGCAGATCGAACTGTCCGCTGATCTGTTGGGTGATCGCCGCCCGTTTCTGCAGGACGGCATGACTATCGTCGTAGAATTTTACGAAAGTGAGGCACTGAACGCCAAACTGCCACAGAAAGTGACGTGCAAGATCGTCGAGACCGAGCCTGTGGTCAAAGGTCAGACCGCTGCGAACTCGTTCAAACCGGCCGTTCTGGACAATGGTGTAAAAGTCATGGTGCCACCATTTGTGGGCCAAGATGAAATGATCGTGGTGAATACTGAAACCATGGACTATTCGGAACGCGCGTAACTGCACTTCTGCTTCAAGACACCGAGAACCGCGACAGCCCGCGCTGCGCGGTTTTTTCTATTTTTAGTCTTTGACGCGTCGGTATTTTTCGGGGTTCGGGCCAAATAGTTCGAGCATCAGTTCGAATTTGATCCGGTTTGCGCTGACCTGGCGATAATAGGCGATCAGAAAAGCCGTGGGGCCTTGAATACGGCTGAGCCCACTGGTGGCGGCAACAACTGTGCCGACATCGGTTCTGCCCTGAAGGACAAGCCAGCCACCCAGCATCAGAACCCCAACCGTCCCGGCGCCATTGATCACGCTTAGAAGGAATTTGGCCGAGAGCTTCCAGATGAACATCTTTCGGCGAGTTTCGTAGATTTTGTCGAATTCCGCTTCGATCTCGTGCGCGGCCGCGTCAATCTTTTCTGCTGTCAAACTGTCGGTGGCGCGGCGCAGTATACGAACGCGTTCGGCGACAAAGACGTTCACTTTGCGTTGCGAAACCAGAACGATGATGATCTGCGGCGCGACCATCGAAAAAGCGATCAAACCCAGCCCCGGCTGTGTAGACGAGATATAGCCAATCACGCTGATCAGAGTGCCGATTTGGACCACCGGGTCGGAAAAGGCACCGCCTGCGAATTTACCCAGCTCTTCTGCTTCGGCAGAAATGGCGGTAGTCATGGTCCCCTTGCGCATGGTCTCGCCGGTTTCATCCAGATCGGCGGACCGGACCAGCAGCCTTTGCCGGATCAGGCGGATCATATCCTCGCCCAATGTTCCCGCCCGATAGCCGAGCAGCCATTTCAGCCCCAGGCTCAGCAAGATAACCACCATCATGCCCGCACCAAGCAGGATCATTCGGTCCACAGATACATCGTCCGAGGTCAGGTGGTTGATGATATCGCGCTGAAACTCCAGCGGGACGGCTGCCAGAGCGGCAACCGCAATAGACAGGATGATAAGGATGATCTGCCGGGCGGAACTGGCACGCCAAATTGCTTTATACAGACGAAACATCAACTCACCCGGATCACTGAACCAAACCTAGTTTGGCAGCCTGTGCTGGGCGGATCAAATGGTTCCGGGGCTGGCGGGGCCATGACCAGGCTGTATTCGAGAATTTTCATTCCTTCAGGCGCACGGTCGCGTCGCCCGCCTGCATATCACCCTTGGCCCTGTCGAGCCTGAGATATGCGATCCCCTGGCCATCCGCTTGGGTAAACAGGCGCCCCACGGATTTCCCGTCAGCAGTTATTTCGGTTCCGACAGGCGTGGTGCCCGCGACATTTACCGTGCGCAGCCCTTTACGCAGCTCGGTCTTGTGTTTCATGCGCGCGGTCACTTCCTGACCGACATAACACCCTTTTTTGAAATCAACGCCGTTCAGCAACTCGAACCCTGATTCCAGAATATAGCTGTCCTCGGTCAGTTCGATTCCGGTTTCGGGAATGCAATGGAGCACGCGGATCGCGTTCCAATCGGTTCCGTCCTCGCTTTCGGCATCTTCCGTATATGCGCGCCAGCCCATATCTGAATGGCGCGGATCGGGCAGGGCCCCATCGGGTGCCAGGCCAGTGCCGCGTTGCAGATTCAGGCCGCTGGCTTCGATCGTCAGGTCGGCGCGCAGCTTGTACATGC
This sequence comes from Ruegeria sp. YTSA219, assembly GCF_059609985.1. Taxonomy (NCBI): domain Bacteria; kingdom Pseudomonadati; phylum Pseudomonadota; class Alphaproteobacteria; order Rhodobacterales; family Roseobacteraceae; genus Ruegeria; species Ruegeria sp. YTSA219. Next base: position 358,809 of record NZ_JBXWMT010000002.1, on the reverse strand, counting down.
TCAGACGTTTGACCAATCCGTCGGCAATAACCTCGGCGACGTCCAGCAAGATATCGTCGCCCTCGCGTTTCAGAAAGAAATCGGCCAGATACTTGCCTTGTGGTGCCAGCAGCGCCGTATAGACCAGACCCCGATCAAGCCCGGCAATGTCATTGGTCACCAGCCCCTGCAAGAAGCTGTCAACGTCGGCACCGGTTAGGCGCAGAATGCGGCGATTGGGCATGGCAGAGTCCTCGTCTTTTCCATGGTGCTCGTGATATATGAGAAGTCGCTCATAAGACCAGAGGATATCCGACGTGCCGGCACCGATCAGTATTGTAATTCCAACCCTGAACGCGGCCGAAACCTTGCCTGCTACACTTGGAGCGCTGATGGAGGGGCTGCGCGCAGGGTTGATCCACGAATTGATTGTGTCGGACGCAGGCTCTACCGACAAAACCCATGAAATCGCCGAGAATGCCGGGGCCAGGATCGTGACCGGAGAAGCCTCGCGCGGGGGGCAGCTGCGCCGTGGCTGTGCAGCCGCCAAAGCCGATTGGCTGTTGGTACTTCATGCGGATACGGTTTTGCAGGACGGGTGGAGCAATGTTGTGCGGGATCATCTGCCCTCGAGGCGACCTGCGGCGTTCAGACTGGCCTTTGTGGCAGCGGGGTTTGCGCCATCCTGGGTTGCCGGATGGGCCAATCTTCGTAGCCGGATCTTTGGGTTGCCCTATGGTGACCAGGGCTTGCTAGTCCGGCGTTCTGAATATCAAGATGCAGGCGGTTTCCCGGAACAGCCCTTGATGGAAGACGTGGCGCTTGCCAAAGAGTTGCGCCGCATCACGCTGTTGTCCGCCCGCGCCTTTACGAGCGCGGACCGGTATGAACGGGCGGGGTGGTTGCGTCGCGGTGGTCGGAATCTGTGGACTCTGACCCGCTATCTTCTGGGCGCTGATCCCGAGCGGTTGGCGCGGGCGTACCGGCAGTAAGCGTCGTTCTGAGTTCGACAATGGATTTGCCCAGCCGGAACGGGGCGGCGAAACTGACAAGGCACAGTGCAATGATCTGAAGCACCAGAATATGCCCGTTTTCTCGCAAATACTCCCATTCATCCTTAAGCTTGCCGACCTGAGTGACAAGGTCATCGTAACTTTGGGCCAAGATCAAATAGTCGCCTGCGATTGCGGGAACTTTCCTGCGCAGATTGTCGATAGCTTCCTGTGTCGGGTCATCCAGCGTTGTGAACACCAGAAACTGGTCGACGTCGAATGAGTGCACTTTCGATGTCATCGCGCGCATGTCATCGCGCTCTTCCTGGGCCTGCCGTCCAAACAGGAATTGTAGCCCCCTCAGAGGGGCGACTTCGTTTGTTACGGCAATAAACAAGGGCAGGTCAGCGTTGCTTGCGGTTGAGGCTGAAAGGAACTCAACTTTTTCGCACAGCGCTCCGATATCCTTGTCATAGGCCGGGTCGCAGAACCGCAAACGAAACCGCGCGGCGTCGCGGTCAAAGGCAAGCGTTGCGGCATAGGCAACGTCAATCTGCCGGTCCAGACGGGAACTGTCCGCTGTATAAAGCCCGGCCATCACCGCAACCAATGCGCCGACCCCGCCCAGAACCACCCAGACCAGATCAGCCAGTTTCCATGCGCGATGCCCGGCTGGCTTGCGAAACAGGAACGCTGTGCCAACTGTGCCGATCAGAAAAAACAGAATCAGCAGCGGCAGCTGGTTTTCGGTAATAAATGTCATGGAAACAAAGTGACCAACCGCCGGTCAAGTGGCAACACTCCTCACGGGCAGTTGTAGTTTTGGAACAATCCGAAGCTAAGAGCCCGAACTTTGACCGAATTTCCTAAACAGCTTGGTGCGATCAAAGGCCTGTTCCAGTTCGACCGTGCGATCTTTGACCGAATCCCAAAGCCGTTCCTGAACTTCGGCTATGGCGCATTCCATCAGGGTCAGTATCGCAGCCATCGAATCCCAGGCAGAAGGCACCGAGATGCGCGCCGCGAATGTGTGTTTGGCCAGCCGGTGGATTGGCGAGCGCCACTGATCGGTCAACAGCACGATTTCGGCCCCGCGCTCGTGGCAGAGCTGACCAATCAGCAGGCTCGCATTCTCATAGCGCCGGACATCCAGCGCGATCAGCACATCCCCTTGACGCACGTCCAACAGATCATGGGTCCAGGATGCGGCGACCGGCAACAGGCGGACATCCGGTCGGATCATTTGCAGGTGCAGATACAGGTATTGCGCCAGTGTTCCGGTAATGCGGCCACCGGTGATGAAAATACGCCGGTTCTGATCGCTCAACAGGCTGCAGAAGCTATCGAATTCGTCGGGGTCGATCTCGTCGATTGTGCGCTTCTGGTTGGCCAGAGAACGCTGGGAATAGCGGTTGAGGATATGTTCTTCGGGCAGGTCATTCTGCCAGACATCACGTTTGGCTACTGGCCCCGAGATCATTTCTTTGACCTCACCACGCAGCGCGGCCTGAAATTGAGGATATCCGTCAAAACCGGTCTTTTGCAGCATCCGTGCAACCGTAGTGGTCGAGACTGAGGCGGTACTGGCCAATTCGGTAATACTACCCAGCCCGGCCATCGGGTAATCATCCAGTAGAACGCTGACCAGTTGCCGTTCAGACGGGGTCATCTTGTCCCGATGGGCCAGAAGCCTGTCTGTCACCCGCACTGGCGTGTCCTCCTATTATGCGACCAGACCATAATGTGAATAATTTTTCAGCAAGATCAAGCTTGGAAAAATTTATACAGAAAAAATATTGACAGGATGATGCGGTCTGTGGAAATTTTTCCACAATGTCTCATTTTGGAATCGCAGGACGGTAGATTGGACTTCGGCAAAGTTGTTCATACGGATTTGGCGGGCAATGCGCCTGTGGTCGTGCTGGTGTGCGAACATGCGTCTAATCGTATCCCGGCTTTTCTGGGCGATATGGGGCTAAGCGCTGAAGCACGCGAAAGTCATATTGCCTGGGATCCAGGCGCACTGGTCGTGGCGCAGGCTATGGCCAAACGCATGTCAGCACCTTTGGTCCATGGCGGGGTGTCTCGGCTGGTCTATGACTGCAATCGCCCGCCCGAGGCGGCGGGTGCAATGCCGATCCGCAGCGAGGATTACGAAATCCCGGCGAACATCAACATGTCGCCCGAGCAGCGAGTGGCCAGAATCGAAAACGTGTATCAGCCGTTTTGCGCCGCTTTGTCGGATTTGATCGATCAGCACAGCGCTTCACTTAGGCTGATGGTGACAATCCACAGTTTCACACCGATCTATCTGGGGCAGAAACGGCAGGTCGAACTGGGTATTCTGCACGGTGTGGACAACCAGTTTGCCACAGCGATGATGGCTGACGAAGCTATCGGCAGCCCTTTTATCATCAGGCTGAATGAGCCTTATTCTGCGGCGGATGGAGTAGCTCATACACTGGATACCCAGGCGCTGCCCCACCGCTTGCTGAACGTGATGATCGAGATCCGCAATGACTTGATCCGCACGCCTAAGCAGCAGGCAGAGATGGCCGATTGCCTAGTGCCCTGGATTGCGCGTGTTCTGTCCGGTTTTCAGGAAGGGGCGTCAGCGTGATCAAAGCGATGAGCGCATATGTCCGTATCGTGGATGCGATCAACTATCGGATCGGGCGGGTCATGATGTGGGGCCTGTTTGTCATGATGGGCATCCTGCTGTGGTCTTCGATATCAAAGACCTTCTTCCTACCGTCGCTCTGGACACTTGAAATGGCACAGTTTGCGATGGTGACCTATTACATCATGGGTGGGCCATATTCGATCCAGCTAGGGTCGAATGTGCGCATGGACCTGTTTTATCACAACTGGAGCCCCCAACGAAAAGCGTGGTTCGATGCATTTACCGTGCTTTTGCTGATCCTCTATCTGGGTGTGCTTTTCTATGGCGGGTTGGGATCGACGGCGTATAGCCTTGGTTATTGGGGCGACGAACCCGTTTCCTACTTCACCGGACTGCTGACCGGCAGTGAAGAGATCGGTCGGCTTGAACGTTCGTCGACTGCGTGGCGACCGTATATCTGGCCGGTCAAATCCATCATGGTTTTCGGTTTCTTCCTGATGTTGCTGCAGGCAGTCTCGGAATTTTTCAAAGACATTGCGCGGATCAACGGGCAGGAAATCGGGGTACAGCGGGCATGAGCCAGGAATATATCGCCATCTTCATGTTCGCGTTGATGATGCTGATGCTGTTCACCGGTCAGCGCGTTTTTGGTGCGATCGGTGCGGTTGCGACGATCGCGGCGCTTTCATTGTGGGGAACCGGAGGGCAGGACATCACATTTTCAGCCGCGATGAAGCTGATGAAGTGGTATCCGCTGCTGACCCTGCCAATGTTCATTTTCATGGGCTATGTGCTCAGCGAAAGCAGGCTGGCGGATGACCTGTATCGCATGTTCCATGTCTGGATGGGGCCGGTGAATGGCGGGCTTGCCATCGGGACGATTGGTTTGATGGTCTTGGTTTCTGCCATGAATGGCCTCAGCGTGGCCGGGATGGCTATTGGAGCCACGATTGCTTTGCCTGAACTGTTGAGACGCGGGTACGACAAAACCATGGTGACCGGTGTCATTCAGGCCGGGTCCAGTTTGGGTATCCTTGTACCGCCTTCGGTGGTTCTGGTGCTGTATGCGATGATCGCCCGTCAACCTGTGGGGCAGTTATGGCTGGCGGGGATCGTGCCCGGCCTGATGATGGCTGGCATGTTCATTCTTTATATATGGATCCGCTGTCGCATTCAGCCCGAGCTTGGTCCAGCGATGAAAGACGCGCACGAGGTTCCGCAGGCCGAGAAAATCCGGTTGCTGGGCGCGGGTGCGTTGCCGCTGATTATCTTCGCTGCGATGATGGTGCCCTTTGTGAACGGGTGGACGTCACTGGTTGAAAGTTCGGCCATCGGAGCGCTGGCGGCATTGGTGGTTTCGGTGGCCAAACGTCGAATGACCTGGGCGATTTTTGAAACCTGTACCAAGCATACGCTGGCGATATCGTGCATGTTCATGTGGATCATCCTTGCAGCACTTGGTTTTGGCGCGGTTTTCGACGGGCTTGGTGCGGTGAAGGCAATCGACAACTTGTTCACCGACCAGTTGGGCCTGTCACCCTGGATGATCCTGATCTTGATGCAGCTCAGCTTTATTGTCATGGGCACGTTTCTGGACGACACCGCGATGCTGGTGATTGTGGCACCGCTTTATGTACCGCTGGTTGGTGCGCTGGGCTTTGACTTGATTTGGTACGGGGTTCTGTACACGATCACCACACAGATCGCCTATATGACACCGCCTTTCGGCTATAACCTATTTCTGATGCGCGCGATGGCACCGCCAGAAATCACGCTGAGGGATATCTATGGCTCGATCTTTCCGTTCGTCGCCGTGATGGTTCTGGCGCTTACGATTATCATGATCTTCCCGGAACTGGCTCTTTGGCTGCCCGGCTATGTCTATGGAAATTAACAAGAATGCCTTTCGAAGAGGCACGAAGCACTTCAACAGAGAGGAAATTGACATGACGACAAGACGTAAGTTTCTGAAAACCGCCGGGGTAGGGGTCGCAGCCGCACCTCTGGCCGCACCGGCGCTGGCTCAAAGCACGATCACGTGGCGCATGCAGACCTATGCCGGTCCTGCGCTGGCGGCGCATGTGATCGACCCGGCAATCGAGATGTTCAACAAGATCGCCGGTGATCGGATGCAGATCGAGCTGTTCTATGCTGACCAGCTTGTTCCGACAGGCGAACTGTTTCGTGCCATGCAGAAAGGCACCATTGATGCGGTACAATCCGATGATGACTCGATGGCGTCGCCCACCGATGTCACAGTGTTCGGCGGCTATTTCCCGTTTGCCTCGCGCTATTCCCTGGATGTACCGGTTCTGTTCAATCAGTACGGTCTGAACGAAATCTGGGACGAAGAATACTCGAAAGTCGGGGTCAAGCACATCTCGGCGGGCGCCTGGGACCCGTGCCATTTCGCCACCAAGGACCCAATCAACAGCCTGGCGGATCTGCAAGGCAAGCGTGTCTTCACTTTCCCAACAGCGGGTCGCTTCCTCAGCCAGTTCGGTGTGGTACCAGTTACATTGCCATGGGAAGATATCGAGGTCGCCGTACAGACCGGCGAGTTGGACGGCATCGCATGGTCGGGCATCACCGAGGATTACACTGTCGGCTGGGCGGATGTGACCAACTACTTCCTGACCAACAACATCTCAGGCGCCTGGGCCGGGTCTTTCTTTGCCAACATGGATCGCTGGAACGAGTTGCCGGAAGATCTGCAAACGCTGTTCCGTGTTTGCTGTGATCAGTCGCATTACTACCGCCAGTGGTGGTACTGGGGCGGCGAGGCCAGCTTGCGGGTCAATGGCGACAAGATGCAGCTGACCACGATCCCGGATGAGGAATGGGCACAGGTCGAAGGCGCGGCAATCGCATTCTGGGATGAGATTGCGGCAGAATCTGAGATCAAGGCGAGGGTTGTTGAGATATTCAAGCAATACAACGCCGACATGCTCAAGGCCGGACGGCCTTATCGTTACGGATAATAAGCAACTTCCCGACGCGGGTAACTCCTCTCGCGTCGGGTTTGGACATCACCTGGCGACACCTCTTATGTTCATATCAATCCCAATAACAGAGATGCGAAACCGGATGCACAGTGCTGCTCACCGGTCGGACGGGGTATGAACACATGGCCATCGCTGGTTTTCTGATCGAGATTTTTGCCGCAACCATGTTGCTGCTTTTCGCCGTTCGCTTGGTTCGTACGGGGATTGAGCGGCGATTTGGCGCGCTATTTCAATCGCTTTTGACCCGACATTCAAACAGTTTTGTCGCCGGTGGCGCGGGTATGGTTCTGGCTACGATCCTGCAAAGTTCAGCCGCCGTGGCGGTTTTGCTGACAGGGTTTGCGGCGGCCGGAATGGTCAGTTTTGGCATCGCCCTGGCGGGGGTTTTGGGGGCCGATCTGGGATCGGCTCTGGTCATTCAGATACTGTCTTATGATTTGGGATGGTTGCAGCCGGTATTGCTGGCGCTGGGCGGGTGGCTCTACCTCAAATCCGATCGGGCAAATGTTCGCCTGATGGGGCGGATTGTTCTGGGTGTGGCCTTCATTTTGGTATCACTGCAATTTTTGCGCGATGCAGTTGATCCGATCCGTGAAAGTGCCTTTTTGCCAGCTATCGCGGGCTATCTTGAAAGCGACTATTTCAGTGCCTTCATCGTTGGGGCTGTGCTTGCCTTTGTCATGCACAGCTCGGTTGCGACAATCCTGATGTGCGTGACGCTGGTACAGATCGGGGCAATCCCATTCGCGGCGGGTTTGTCGTTGGTATTGGGGGCAAATTTGGGCTCGGCCTTTATTCCGATCTGGTTGACGCGCGACCAGATCGTTTCGGCCCGCCGGATACCGATAGCCAACCTGTTGCTGCGCGGCAGTGCGGCGCTTGTGATGCTGTTTGCTGTCAACGTCACCGGGACCCATGCCGCATTGATGATCAGCGGGCCGGGGCAATCGTTGATCTTTGCCCATATCGGTTTCAACCTCGTGGTGTTTCTGCTGGCAACCGGATTCGTCACCCGGATGGAAGCGCCGATGGCTTTGCTCATGCCCGAGACCGACCCTGAATCTGGTGTGGCAGATCAGTTCTCGGGTGCTCTTAATCCGCTAGGCGACCCCAGCGCCACAGGCCCTGATGTTGCGATGTCCTCGGTGCGCCACGAATTGTTGCAGATGGTCACGCAGGTCGAACGCATGTTCCGCCCGGTGCTGGATATCTATGAGCGTGACGACATTGATACCATTGCTGCCCTGTCGCAGCAGGATGAAATGGTAAACGCCCAGTTGACGGAAATCCGACGCTTTGTCGCGCGGTTGCCGCGGCAGAATATGAGCAAGTCTCAGATCAAAGCCGCCCGTGGTCTGGTGGAATACGCTATTCGGCTCGAGGCCGCTGGAGATGTCGTGTCGAACAGAATGACGCGTTCAGCAAAGATTAAACACATGGAAAGGGCCGAGTTTTCCGCCCAGGGGTGGAAAGAACTCAAGGATTTACACGCCACCATTCAGGAAAGTTTTTCGCTGGCGCGACACGTTTTGTTGGTGGATGACGTCGACTGTGCCCGCCGTCTTGTTCTGGACAAGGCCGAGATCAAAAGGATGTCCCGCGACAGCCGCAAGGCGCATCTAAAGCGGCTGGAGCGTGGTCAAACGGAAAGTTTCCAGTCCAGCGATCTGCATCTGGAGGCACTGCGCGCTATGCGCGATCTGCACGGCCATATCGCGGCCATCGCCTATCCGATCCTCTACAAAAGCGGACAGGTTCTGGAAACGCGGTTGGTTATGGAAATGGAGAAAGAAGCGGCCGAAGACTAACGGCCGTCGATGGGAACAGGGGCGCGGTGGGCCCGATTGTGATGAAGGATGAACATGATGGGTCATGATGTTGTGTTGGCGGACCTCAAAACCAAGGTTGAAGCAGGTGAAGTAGACACCGTTCTTGTTTGCATGGTGGACATGCAGGGGCGGCTGATGGGCAAACGGTTTCATGCCGGTCACTTTGTGGCAGGCGCTTGGCAAGAGACCCATTGCTGCAATTATCTGTTGGCGACAGATCTGGAAATGGGCACGCCTGACGGATATGCCTCGACCAGCTGGGAGCGGGGCTATGGCGATTACGTCATGAAACCTGATCTCAGCACTTTGCGCCCGGTGCCGTGGCTTGAGGGCACGGTGATGGTGATGTGCGATGTTCTGGATCACCACACGCATGAAGAGATCCCGCACGCGCCCCGGTCGATCCTGAAGAAACAGGTCAAACGCCTGAAAGCCATGGGTTACGACGCGATGTGCGCCACCGAGTTGGAGTTCTTTTTGTTTGAGAAGAGCTTTGACCAGATCCGCAAGGAAGGCTTTCGCGATCTGGCGCCGATCTCGGGCTATAATGAGGATTATCATATCCTGCAGACCACCAAGGAAGAGCATGTGATGCGTCCCATCCGCAATCATTTGTGGAACGCGGGCATCCCGGTCGAGAATACGAAGGGCGAGGCCGAGACCGGTCAAGAAGAGTTGAACATCAAATACGCCGCCGCCATGGAAACGGCCGAGTATCACTCGATCGCCAAGAATGCGGTGAAGGAAATCGCCTGGCAGCACGGGCATGCGGCCACGTTCCTGCCGAAATGGCATCATGACAAGGTTGGTAGTTCATCCCATGTGCATCAGTCGCTGTGGTCTGAGGGAAGGCCAATCTTTTTCGACGAAAAAGATCCGCTCGGCATGTCGGCAGTAATGAAAAGCTATATGGCCGGGTTGTTGAAATACGCTGCCGATTATACGTGTTTCATGGCCCCCTACATCAACAGCTACAAGCGTTTCCAAAAAGGAAGTTTTGCGCCGACGCGGATCATCTGGTCGGTCGACAACCGCACCGCCGGTTTCCGACTGTGTGGTGATGGAACCAAATCGGTTCGCGTGGAATGCCGTATTCCGGGCTCGGATATGAACCCGTATCTGGCGATTGCTGGTATGTTGGCGGCGGGTATCGCGGGCATCAAGGAAGGGTTGGAGCTTGAGCCACCAACCAAAGGCGATGCGTATCAGAGCGAGTCCGGCATGATCCCCGGGAACCTGCCCGCTGCGCGGGATGCCCTGCTTGGCTCAACCATGTTGCGGGCCGCTATGGGGGACGAAGTTGTTGATCACTATGCGCGCGCCGCCGAGGTGGAAATCGAGGAATTCGAAAGCGTGGTTACTGATTGGGAAATTGCCCGCGGGTTCGAAAGGGCCTGAGGGTGGACGAAGCTGGGGGCCCTGCCTGCCGCTATTGGTGCTTGAGCCAATGGCGCATCAATGACGGCCCCCGAGGTTTGTGTTGGCCAGATAAAGCAGGAGATTCTGCTTTTTAGAGGATGGAGTGGAGATGGGGCAGATGTTGAAATGCATCTCGCCGATCGATGGATCGGTTTATGCTGAGCGCGAAACCTTATCGCGCGAAGCAGCGTTTGAGGTGGCCGCGCGGGCCAGGGAAGCGCAAACAGCCTGGGCAGCACGCCCATTACAAGAGCGAATTGATCTTGTGATGGCGGGTGTCGCCGCTGTTGGTGCGATGAATGACGAAATCGTGCCCGAGTTGGCCCATATGATGGGGCGCCCAGTGCGCTACGGCGGAGAGTTCGGCGGGTTCAACGAGCGCGCCGGCCATATGGCCGAGATCGCGCAGGGTGCACTGGCCGATATTGCGGTGGGCGACGATGAGATCTTCAGGCGCTATATCAAACGCATTCCGCATGGGGTTGTCTTTGTCGTGGCGCCCTGGAACTACCCGTACATGACTGCGATCAATACGGTGGCCCCGGCGTTGATTGCGGGCAATACCGTGGTGCTGAAACACGCGACCCAGACCTTGTTGGTGGGTGAGCGGATGGCGCAGGCTTTCCATTCGGCAGGTGTTCCTGAGAATGTGTTCCAGAATGTGTTCCTGAGTCATGATGTGACTAACGATTTGATCGCTGGAAATGCGTTTGATTTCGTGAACTTCACTGGCTCGGTCGGTGGTGGTCAGGCGATGGAACGTGCGGCGGCGGGCACATTCACCGGGGTCGGTACCGAGTTGGGCGGCAAGGATCCAGGCTATGTCATGGACGACGCCGATCTGGACGCAGCTGTTGATACGCTGATCGACGGTGCGATGTTCAACGCGGGCCAGTGCTGCTGCGGGATTGAGCGGATTTATGTGCACGAAAGCCTGTACGATGCGTTCGTTGCCAAAGCGGTTGAGATTGTTCAGGGCTATAAGCTGGGCAATCCGCTGGATGCAGAGACGACGATTGGACCGATGGCCAATATACGCTTTGCCGATGAGGTCCGCGCGCAGATTGCCGAGGCAGTCGCGGATGGCGCAGTTACCCATATCGACACTTTCCCCGAGGATGATGGGGGGGCATATCTGACCCCGCAAATCCTGACCAATGTCACACACGACATGCGGGTGATGCGGGATGAGAGTTTCGGCCCCGTAGTTGGAATCATGAAAGTGTCGTCGGATGACGAAGCCATCGCGCTGATGAATGACAGCGAGTTTGGCCTGACCGCCAGCCTCTGGACCCGCGACGTGGACCGGGCCGCGCAGGTCGGGGACCAGATTGAAACTGGCACCGTCTTCATGAACCGCGCCGATTATCTGGATCCGGGCCTGTGCTGGACCGGTTGCAAGAATACCGGGCGTGGCGGTGGTCTTTCTGTCATCGGCTATCACAACCTTACCCGCCCCAAATCCTACCATCTGAAGAAGGTGACATCATGAGCCTGTCTGGAAACTGGTCCTATCCGACCGCGATCAAATTCGGCGCTGGCCGCATCAAGGAACTGCCCGAAGCCTGCGCTGCGGCCGGAATGAAACGCCCTCTGCTGGTCACGGACAAGGGGCTGGCTGATCTGCCGATCACCTCGGCGACGCTGGATATTCTTGAGGCTGCGGGTCTGGGGCGTGGCCTGTTTAGCGAAGTGGATCCGAACCCCAATGAGAAGAACCTTGAGGCCGGCGTTGCGGCGTATCGGGCAGGCGACCATGACGGGGTAATCGCATTTGGCGGTGGCTCGGGGCTGGATCTGGGTAAGATGGTGGCCTTCATGGCCGGTCAGACGCGCCCGGTCTGGGATTTCGAAGATATTGGCGATTGGTGGACCCGCGCCGATGCCGATGCCATTGCTCCGATCATTGCGGTTCCGACCACCGCCGGGACGGGGTCAGAGGTGGGGCGCGCCAGCGTCATCACCAATTCGGAAACCCACGCGAAAAAGATCATCTTTCACCCTAAGGTACTGCCAACCGTGGTGATCTGTGACCCGGAACTGACCGTGGGAATGCCGAAATTTATCACCGCTGGTACTGGTCTGGACGCATTTGCGCATTGTGTCGAGGCGTTCTCCAGTCCGCATTACCACCCGATGTCACACGGCATCGCGCTCGAGGGGATGCGGCTGGTCAAGGACTACCTGCCGCGCGCCTATGCCGATGGCACCGATATCGAAGCCCGCGCCCAGATGATGAGCGCGGCAGCGATGGGGGCCACGGCCTTTCAAAAGGGCCTCGGCGCGATCCACGCGATGAGCCACCCGATTGGCGCGGTGTTCAACACCCATCACGGGACGACCAACGCAGTCTGCATGCCCGCGGTGCTAGAGTTCAACGCCCCCGCCATCGCCGACCGGTTCCAGCAGGCCGCGGCCTATCTGGGCATCGATGGAGGCTTTGACGGGTTCCGCGCCTTTGTGCAGGAGTTTAATGACTCGCTGGGTATCCCCCGCAAACTCTCGGATATGAAAGTGACCGATGCGGCAATCCCCGAACTGGTCAAGGGGGCGATCATCGACCCCTCTTGCGGCGGCAATCCGATTGAACTGACCGAGGACAACCTGACAGCGCTGTTCAAAGCGGCGCTGTAAGCCTCTTGCCGATCCGCTCCCTCATCTCTCATAGTGATGGCAGGTGAGGGGGCGTTTCCATGACCAAAGAGATTGTTCTGATCCACGGAGCCTTTGCCGGACCGTGGTGTATGGCCGATTACGCGGGGTTCTTCCGCGACCGGGGCTGGACCGTGCACACGCCTGCTCTGCGGTACCATGGCGGCGACTCCAAGGCCGAACCCGATCCGGGCCTGACCGACGTCAGCGTCACCGACTATGCCAACGACATTGCAGAGTTCGTGCAGGGGCTGGACGGCAAGCCGGTGCTGCTGGGTCACGCCATCGCAGGCGTAGTGGCGCAGCAGGTGGCAGCGCGCGGCTTGGCCAGCGCCATCGTTCTGATCAATCCGAACGCGCCATGGGGCACGCTGCCCGAAACCGACGACGAACGCGCCGTTCCGCGCGCGCTGATGGAGGGCGGGGCGTTCTGGAAACAGCCCATGCGGGTTGAGTTCGATCTGATGGCGCCCTTTGCACTCAACAAAATGCCCGAGGCGCAGCAGCATGAGGTGTTCGACCAGCTTGGCCCGGAAAGCGGCAGGGTGATGTTCGAGATGTTCTTTTGGATGTTCGACGACCACCACGCGATGAAGGTGGATATCGACAAGGTCGACTGCCCGGTTCTGATCGTCTCGGGCACCGAGGATCGGGCCGTGAACCCCAACACCTGCCGTGCGTTGGCGAAGCTCTACGGAGACCGCGCGACGTTTCTGCCGGTCGAGAACCACGCGCATTTTCTGTTCATGGAGCCGGGGTGGAAGGGGCCAGCGGGGCAGATTGCGGAGTGGTCGGAGGGGAATTCTGGGTAGGATAGGTGTCTACACCCACCAGGCAGCCCAATAGAAGCGGGCGAGCATCTGCTCAATGCTCGCTAAACCCAGTTGATCTTTTTGGCGTGAAGAAAGCCGATGCCGCGCTTGAGCTCTTCTAAATCGGATTCATCGTTCTGTTTGTGGATCACGCGATGACAAGTCGGACAAAGTACTAAGAAATCGTCCGGAATTTTGTACCTACGGCTTTCACCTTCCGAGAGCTCCCTGATTGGCTTTGCGTGGTGAACATCGAGTGGAATGCTTTTTATCGGGCCTTCGTATCGATAGTGTTCGATCGGTGATAGACCGCATCCTTCGCATTTTAGTCCACGTCGCTCCAAAACACGTACCCGCACATTTTTTGCACGCTCGATTCTTCGTGAAAGCACATATTTCCTTGTTTCAATGATGTCAGTCGACTCTGCTTCCTCCATCATAGTGTCGACCGGAGTTCTGCCACCGCGATCGACAAGTGCTTTATAGGCTCCGAGCATCATTTCCAGATCTTCATTAAATAGGTCTGGGTCAAGCGAACCTGCGTGATAGACTCTACCGAAAGAGTGTCCCGCCACATACCCCGCTGGAAGTTTTTCGTTCGACCCGAGATCGATTGAACTCCTGTCAAATCTTTCGGAAAATTCGGGAACCCTTTCCGCTATGTCCACGGCTCGCCGAGCTAGGATTTCTCGCCCTTTTTCAGTCTCTCCGAACTCACGATAGACTTCGGTAGTACCCTGATTCATAGACAGAACGATTTCTTCTGTCTGGGCGTTAATTAAGTAGACTACATAGTACCCACGGGTGGCTGTATCTGTGACTAGTGGGTCGAAGAATGCTAACCATGGAACCGCTGCCCAACGAGATTGACCAACGCTCGCTTTGACTTCGAGTTCGTATGGTAGAAATACCAGGCGCTTTTTGGCTTCTAGTGCAACGTCGTGCCGAACAAAGTTACCGAAATTGCTTCCCGAGAAGTTTTTAGCTCGTTCATAGACGTAGTCGCGCGCAAGTCGTGACAAATACTCATGAAGCATCTCGATTACTCAAACATCCAACTCCTCCACAAACCGCGCGTTCTCTTGTATGTATTGGAACCGCAGTTCGGGTTTTTTGCCCATCAGACGCTCGACTAGGTCGCCGGTCTCGCCGGGTTCGTCCTCGTCGATGGTGACCCGGATCAATTTCCGGGACGCGGGGTCCATCGTGGTTTCTTTCAGGTCTTTGGCGTCCATTTCGCCCAGACCCTTAAAGCGGGACACGTCGATCTTGCCCTTGCCGCCCAGACCTTTCTCCATCCACTCGTCGCGCTCGGCCTCGTCCAGACAATAGACGCGTTTGGCGCCTTGCGTCAGGCGATACAGCGGCGGGCAGGCGAGGTAGAGGTGGCCCGCGTCGATCATGGGCCGCATCTGGGTAAAGAAGAACGTCATCAGCAGCGCCGCGATATGCGCGCCGTCGACATCCGCGTCGGTCATGATAATGATCTTATCATAGCGCAGGTCATCGACGTTGAAACGGGTGCCAAGCCCGACACCCAGCGCCTGGGTCAGATCGTTGATCTCGGCATTGGTGCCCAGCTTGGAACTGGCCGCGCCCAACACGTTCAGGATTTTGCCGCGCAGGGGCAGCAGCGCCTGTGTTTTGCGGTTGCGGCCCATCTTGGCCGAGCCGCCCGCCGAGTCGCCCTCGACGATGAATAATTCGGTGCCGTCGCGGGTTGAACTGGAACAGTCCACCAGCTTGCCGGGGAGACGAAGTTTCTTAGTGGCGGACTTGCGTTGCGTTTCCTTTTCAGCCCGTCGGCGCAGGCGCTCCTCGGACCTTAGAATGAGGAAGTCGAGGATCGCTCCGGCGGATTTGTTATCTGCGGCCAGCCAGTTGTCGAAATGGTCACGGACCGAGTTTTCGACCAGCCGCTGTGCTTCGACCGTGGCGAGGCGGTCTTTGGTTTGGCCAACGAATTCAGGCTCGCTGATAAAGCAGGACACCAGGGCGCAGCCGCCGGTGACCAGGTCGTCGCGGGTGATCTGCGCGGCCTTTTTGTTGTTGATCAGCTCGCCGTAAGCTTTGATGCCCTTGAGGACAGCGCCCCAGAAGCCTGCCACATGGGTGCCGCCTTCGGGCGTGGGGACGGTGTTACAGTATGATTGGATGAACCCGTCGCGTGAGGGGGTCCAGTTGATCGCCCATTCGACCTTGCCGGGGGCGTTGAATTTTTCGCGGAAATCCACGGTGCCGGCAAAGGGCTGATCGGCATAGGTGGACGAGCCGTTCATCGTTTCCTTCAGGTAATCCGACAACCCGCCGGGAAAGTGGAACGTCGCCTCGGTCGGGGTTTCGCCGTCATCGATGGCGGTTTTCCATCGGATTTCGACGCCCGAGAAAAGGTAGGCTTTGGAGCGGATGGATTTGAACAGCCGCGCGGGTTTGAATTTGTGGTGGCCAAAGATGTCGGGATCGGCATGGAAGGTCACAGTGGTGCCGCGCCGATTGGGGGCAGCACCAACCTTCTCAACCGGTCCCTGAGGTACTCCGCGCGAGAAGCGTTGTTCGAACAGCTGTTTGTCGCGGGCCACCTGAACAACCATGGAATCCGACAAAGCATTGACCACAGATGCGCCAACCCCATGCAGACCGCCCGAGGTCTGATACGCTTTACCCGAAAACTTGCCGCCCGCGTGCAATGTGCACAGGATGACCTCAAGCGCGGATTTGTCGGGGAATTTCGGGTGCGGATCGATCGGAATGCCGCGCCCATTGTCGCGCACGGTCAGGGCGTAATCTGCGTGCAGTTCGACCTCGATCCGGTTGGCATGGCCTGCCACCGCTTCGTCCATCGAGTTGTCGAGGATTTCAGCGACCATATGGTGCAGCGCACGCTCATCCGTGCCGCCGATATACATGCCGGGGCGTTTGCGAACAGGTTCAAGACCTTCGAGCACCTCAATGGATGAGGCGTCATAGGTATTGGTCGCTTCGGGCGTCAACAGATCGTCGGGCATATGGGCTGCTCTTGTTTTTGAGTTTCCCCCATTATGGCAGGTGATGTGGTCCGGGGGAAGAGGGACGCGAGGTGTTGTGGGTGGATTGGGGCTGGTTGGCCGATTAGAGGATAATCAATATGGTTGCGGCACCAGCTATCACTAATGGAAACGATGCGGACCTTGCGGGCTTTCGCCGCAGTCGCGAAAAACAACGCCAAGAGCGCCTCCCGGTGTCTCGAACGGAGGGCAGAGCAGGCGGTCGGTTCAAGCCCAAGCAACACTGCGAAATACTCTGAGATGCGTCATAGAAACCGTTTGGTCATTGTCCGCCACTGTGCAAACTCTGTCCTCGCACCCGAACCTGACTCGTCAAAAAGAACCAGCTGGCCTCTTTGGAGAATTTGCATGCCAAGAAAAGAAGCAAACCAAGAGTTCGCTGAAATCAGCCTCGAGGCAGAAACGCTCGCAGCTCAGGCGATAGCAACCACCCTAAGGGATTTTGGCCAGCCAATCTCCGAGATTCGGGCGATGTTGCACGAAGCCAACGCTCCAGTCTCAAGCGATGTGATAGAAGTGACAGGAGTATCCTTGTCAGAACGGATGATTGAGGGCGTGACCTGCATGGTCATCGATCCGCCGGTTCCACGGGGCAACCGCGAAATCATCTATCTTTTCGGGGGAGGGTTTTCGGTAGGCAGCCCTTTCGAGGACCTGCCGATTTCAGCCAAACTCGCCGAAAAAACCGGTGCGCGAGTAATTGCCCCCCATTATCCACTTGCTCCTGAGAACCCATTCCCTGCAGCTCTAAATGTCTGTGAAGATGTCATCTCTACCCTCCTCAGAGAAAACCCTGGGGCATGTCTTTGCGGAGAATCCGCCGGCGGAAATCTTGCTCTCGCAACTGTCCACCGATTGAAGGCACGTGGAGAACGTCTTCCACGCGCGCTGGCACTAATGTCGCCTTGGGTGGATATCAAGAACCTAGGGGATAGTGGGGTTGCCCGACGCGACCCATTCCTGCGTGCGTCCGAGATCGACGTATTTCGCTCAATGTATATTCCAGAGAACGCTGATCAGACCAGCCCCGATCTGTCGCCGATTTACGGACCTTTCGATGACCAATTCCCCCCGGTATTTGTAACCAGTGGAACGCGGGATTATCTGTTGAGTGGCTGTGTTCGTTTAGACCGGCTAATGAGAGAATCCGGAGCCACGTGCAATTTAAGAGTCTGGGAAGGCATGTGGCATGTGTTTGAGTTCTACCCGAGCATTCCTGAGGCCGAGGCGTCAATAACGGATATTGCAGAATTTTTGGCCCAAAATCTCTACTGAACGAAAGCAAAGAACTAAGGTGTTTTGTACGTAGGCTTTCCCCGTGCCGTGGCCCTGCGTTGGACCTACCGTGTATGACAGCTTAACATCGTTCGCGGCGTGCTGCATATGCAAAGAGCTGCCAAGCGACCAATGACTAAAATGGGCTCAGAGCAGAAGTTCGACGATTTCGTTTCGCGACCTGTTCTAAGGCCTCTTAGGCTGCGGATAACAAATCACCGCGACAGCAGGAATCTTAAAATGAGCTGGATAAAAACCATCCCCTACAATACGGCCACTGGTCGGTTGAAGAAACTCTACGACCGCGTCACCGGCCCCGACAACAATGTCGACAACATCATGATGGCGCATTCCTTGCGGCCGCATTCGATGGAAGGACATATGGCGCTGTACAAGAATGTGCTGCACCATTCGGCCAATCAGATTCCCAAGTGGTTTCTCGAAACTCTGGGTGTCTGGGTCAGTTCCCTGAACCACTGCGGGTACTGTGTCGAGCATCATTTCAACGGGTTGCAAAGGCTGTTAGGCGACGAAGTGCGCGGTAATGCAATCCGTGCCGCGATCGAAGCTGGGACACCTGAAAGCGCACCATTGGAGGCTGCTCAGGTTGCGGCCATGCTGTATGCGCGCAAGCTGACGCAGGCCCCTGCAGAATTGGTGGAAGGTGACATCGCCGCCCTACGCAAGGCGGGGTGGGATGATGGAGAAATCCTCGAGATCAATCAGGTCTGCGCCTATTTCGCCTATGCTAACCGCACCGTTCTGGGGCTGGGATGTTCTACCGATGGTGACATTCTGGGGCTGTCCCCCAATAACTCGGCTGATCCTGCCGATTGGGGGCATAAATAGGCCTCAGCCGTCTGTCCACTCAATGATTGCCTGTGCCATTGCTTCGGGCTTCTGGTGGTGTAACCAGTGATCCGTGCCCGGAATATCGACTCGTGTGAGGTCGGGCGCGAAATCTTCCAGACCGTCTGTCGCCTCGGGCAGCAGCGCTTTGTCATCGGAGCCCCATAGCAAAAGATGTGGGCAACGAACCATCAGCCGCTCGACCGGAAGCCGGGGCAGGTCTGTGCAGGGCTCGCCCGGTTTCGCCACAACCAGCGGAGAGGCCCGATACCAGTTCAGCATGGCATTCAGACGACCGGGACGGGCCCATTCAGTTCGATAGTCCTCCATTCGGGCATCGGACAGCCAGTCCAAGCCCATCCCGTGGCGAAAGAAACTTTCCAAGCGGGTAAAATTGTTCGCGGCAAAGTGTGTTGCGGCATCAGGGGCCCGTAGCGCGTTAATATATTGAGAGGCCGCGGATTGTGCGCCGCCCGATGCCATAGCCCGTTGGAAGGGCACCGGGTGAACGCCGTTTGCGATGATCAGGCGACCGACGAGATCTGGGCGGAACATGGCCAGGCCATAGGCGACCGCGGCGCCCCAGTCATGGCCCAGAACACTGATTGGCGTATCCAGAGCTTCGACAAGTGCGATCATATCCGAGACCAGCTCGGACGTGGCATATTGGCCGACACCCTCTGGTGCCCAGCTTTGGCCGTAACCGCGTTGATCAGGGGCAATGCAATGGAAATGAGATGCCAGATGTGGCGCCAGATCGGCCCATGCCCCACCATATTCCGGAAAGCCGTGCAGCATCAGCAAGGGTGGCAGGTCGGATGACCCCCAACGGCGAATATGAAACCTCTGGCCATTCAGGATCTGAAATCGGGTTTCCATGTTTCTTGGCCTTTTCGCCGTATAAGTGAATTTGGTTTGACCCCAATCAAAGCGCGAAAGCTTCGGTTCTGCTAGCCGTTTTTTCGAACAGTGAAAAAAGGAGAATATGAATGGATGCAGCTGCGCAACCCGAGCAAAATCTACCACGCGTGAATGACGAAACATCTGTTGCAGGTGCTGTTTCCGAGCCAAGCCCGGAAAAGATCCGCAAGGCATTCGAAAGCGGAAGATATCCCTATCATCGCAAGATGCCCCGGCGGGTCTATGAGGCCGAGAAGGCCAAACTGCAGGCTGAGTTGCTTAAGGTTCAGCTGTGGGCGCAGGAAACCGGTCAACGGTTCGTATTGCTGTTCGAAGGGCGCGATGCGGCTGGTAAGGGCGGTACAATCAAACGGTTTATGGAACACCTAAACCCCCGTCAGGCGCGCGTGGTCGCCCTTAACAAACCCACCTGGGAAGAAAAGGGCCAATGGTACTATCAGCGCTATGTGCACGAGCTTCCCACCGTTGGTGAAATGGTGTTCTACGACCGCTCTTGGTACAACCGCGCCGGGGTCGAGAGGGTGATGGGGTTCTGTTCTCCGAACGAGTACCTAGAGTTTATGCGCCAGACGCCAGAGCTTGAACGGATGTTGGTGAGGTCGGGAATTCAGCTTTACAAATACTGGTTTTCGGTCACGCAACCCGAACAACAGCGGCGGTTTCAAAGCCGTGAGACCGATCCGTTGAAGCAATGGAAACTATCTCCGATCGACAAGGCAAGCCTTGGCAAATGGGATGACTATACCGAGGCGAAAGAGGCGATGTTCTTTTATACAGACACCGCTGATGCGCCCTGGACCATCGTGAAATCGAATGACAAAAAACGCGCTCGTCTGAACTGTATGCGCCACTTTCTGTCGACACTTGATTACCCGGACAAGGATCACGGCATTGTTGGCGAGCCCGATCCTTTGATCGTGGGTCAGGCGCATCATGTGATCCACCGATCCGAGCATATTCTGGGCAACGCGCTGCATCCTGACGCCCGCTGCTAGGCCTAAGGTTCGGGGCAGGGCACCTGTCCCGGATCCATGTCTCACTCTGAAATTTCTCTGTTCCGGTCTTGTCCCGGCCTTTCGCCGGGCCTATGGCTGGTGGAATGAATAAGGTGATGACATATCAAGGCCATTTCCGTGCCATTGCCGTCCTGGGCCTGCCATTGGTTGGCGGGCATCTGGCGCAGTTCGCAATCGGTCTGACGGACACGATCATGCTTGGCTGGTACGGGGTCGAAGCTTTGGCGGCGGTCACGTTGGCCAGCAGCTTTTACTTTGTCCTGTTCCTGTTCGGGGGCGGGTTCGGTCTGGCCGTTATGCCAATGGTGGCAACAGCCGCTGCCGAAGACGATGAAACCAGCATTCGCCGTTCGACCCGCATGGGGCTCTGGTTGTCGTTGCTATATGCAGCAGTGGTAATGCCATTGCTGTGGTGGTCATACCCGATCTTGATCGCCACAGATCAGGATCCACAGGTGGCGGAAACTGCATCGGAATACCTGCGGGTTGCAGGCTGGGGTCTGTTCCCCGCTCTGGTGGTAATGGTCTTGAAGTCCTACCTTGCGGCGTTGGAGCGAACCCAGGTTGTTTTGTGGATCACCGTTGCTGCTGCGGTGGTGAACGGTCTGACCAACTATGCTTTGATCTTTGGCAACTGGGGTGCGCCTGAACTGGGCGTGATGGGCGCCGCTATCGCTTCGGTCGTGACGCAGACCGTGTCGTTAATTGCGGTTATCATCTATGCTGTAAAAGTTCTGCCCGAGCATAGCCTGTTCCAAAGGTTTTGGCGGCCCGACTGGGAGATGCTGCTGAGCGTTCTGAAGCTAGGCATACCCATCGGGCTGACCCTGCTGGCCGAAGTGTCTCTGTTCGCGATGTCGGCCTTTATGATGGGTTGGATCGGTCAGGTGCCGCTGGCGGCGCATGGGATCGCTCTGAACCTCGCCTCGGCGACATTCATGGTGCATCTGGGCCTGTCCAACGCTGCCACGATCCGGGCGGGCAATGCGCTTGGCCGCAAGGACCGCGCGCATCTGGAAAAAGGTGCCGTCGCCGTGACAGGGATGTCCCTTGTGGTGTCTATCCTGACAATCATCCTGTTCCTGACCTGCGCCGAGCCTCTGATTTCCGTATTTGTGGAACCGCAGGATCCGAAACGCCCCGAGATTCTGGCCATAGGTACCGGGTTGCTGGCCATGGCTGCGTTGTTCCAGCTGGTGGACGGTGCACAGGTGATCGCGCTGGGCCTATTGCGCGGATTGCAGGATGCCAAGGTGCCAATGGTCATGGCGGGGCTAAGCTATTGGGTCGTCGGAATTCCGGCGTCCTACTATTTTGGGTTCATCCGCGGCATGGAGGGCGTCGGTGTCTGGTTGGGCCTTGTGCTGGGTCTTGCCTGTGCCGCCGTACTGTTGATGGCGCGCTTCTGGCTGCGATCAGTGCGTATAATCGCTGAACCGGCAGCGTGAAGGCAAATTAGCCATTGTTCAGCCGGTCGGCTTTCTTCCGAACCAATACGCTGCGCAGATCATGCATCGCCAGTAGTAGCCGGTCCGTAACGTCCTCGAGCTGTTGGTCAGTCGCTTTGGACTGGGCCCACTGTGTGGTTAGGTTCAGATAGTCCACCGCGCGGTGAATATCGTCGATATCGCGCTGCGCCAGAAGATCTTTACGTTCTGCCATCCAGCGCTCGATTTCGGCCTGATCCGCCTCAGTCAGAGCGCGCTGACCCTGCGGCTTCACCTCTCCATTGCGGATGTTGATGACCGCGATCTGGTTCATTTCAATCCGACGTTGGCGGTTTTCCGTGTCGATCCGGAAAACCGCGGCACCGTTTTCGCGTATGCGGAAATAGTACTCAGGCAATTCGGCAGTCATAAGGTCTCCGATCAGGTCAGCGAAGCACAAAACCTCTGAATGCGCGTGCAGGCTTCGGTCAGCGCTTCATCTGACGTAGCATAGCTGACGCGGAAGTTGGGGGACAACCCAAACGCAGCGCCGAAGACGACTGCAACGTCAGCCTCTTCCAAAAGCGCGGTTGCGAAGGCTTCGTCTGTGTCGATCAAAGTGCCTGCAGGCGTGGTCTTTCCGATCAACCCGGAAATGGAAGGGTAGACGTAAAACGCACCTTCCGGAGTTGGGCAGGTCACTCCTTCGATCTGGTTCAGCATGCTGATGACCAGATCACGGCGGCGTTTGAACGTTTCATTGTTCGGGGCCAGAAAGGACTGTGTACCGTTCAGCGCCTCTACCGCCGCCCATTGGCTGATCGAGCAGGGGTTCGAGGTCGATTGAGACTGAACCTTGCGCATTGCCGCAATCAATTCGGCAGGCCCTGCTGCATAGCCAATCCGCCAGCCAGTCATAGCATAGGCTTTGGATACACCATTGCAGGTCAGGGTGCGGTCATAAAGCCTGGGCTCGACTTCTGCCGGTGTGCAGAACTCAAACCCGTCATAGGCCAGATGCTCGTACATATCATCCGTCATTACCCAAACATGCGGGTACCTGATCAGGACATCGGTCAAAGCTCTCAATTCCGCACGGCTATACCCTGCACCGGTTGGGTTGGACGGAGAGTTGAAGATGAACCATTTGGTCCTTGGTGTAATTGCTGCCTCAAGCTGTTCAGCGGTTAGTTTGAAACTGTTCTCCAAGGTCGTTTCAACTGTCACAGGCGTTCCCCCGGCCAGAAGAACCATATCGGGATAGCTAACCCAATAAGGTGCAGGTATGACCACCTCATCGCCCGCGTTCATGGTGGCCATCAGCGCGTTATACAGCGTCTGCTTGCCACCGGTTCCGACCGAGATCTGAGCAGGCGAATAGTCCAGTCCATGATCACGTTTCATCTTGGCGCAAACCGCCTGCTTCAGCTCTGGTATGCCATCGGGCGCGGTGTATTTGGTCTTTCCAGCAGCGATGGCCGCCACCGCAGCATCCTTGATGTTTTGGGGCGTGTCGAAATCTGGCTCCCCGGCGCTTAGGCCGATTACGTCTCGTCCGGCTGCCTTTAATTCGGCCGCCTTGGCTGTCATCGCGATTGTTGGAGATGGTTTTACGCGTGACAGTGTCGCAGACAGGAAACTCATGGTCGGCCTCAGTTTGTATGTTTAGCCTGACTGTCATAGGGTGCGCCTGAACGACGATCAAGCGATATAAAACAAGAGATTTGGAGACCCCGATGAACGACGAAAATGACTGGTACGGACCCGACGCGGCGACATTCGGAGACCGGCTGGCAGGGGCGCGTGAAGCAGCGGGGATGACGCAGGCACATCTGGCCCGCAGGCTGGGTGTCAAGAAGTCTACGATTGCCGCCTGGGAAAATGATCTGTCTGAGCCCCGGGCCAACCGACTGTCGATGATGGCAGGCATGATCAACGTTTCGATCATGTGGCTTCTCACCGGCGAGGGCGACGGGATGGACGCCCCTGTCGAGGCTGGAGAAAACGCACCTGACCTGGCCGGAATCGTATCCGAGCTTCGTTCAATCCGAGGCGAGATGCGCGCCAGCGCCGAGCGGGCTGCAAGACTGGAGAAACGTGTGCGCATGATGCTGGAGGCGGAATAGTGGTCGAACCGCGCAATGTCAGGATCAAACGGATGAAAATGCGTTCCATGCGACGCGGCATCAAAGAGATGGATCTGATTCTGGCTGCCTATGCAGACCGCAATCTGGACTCCATGGATGCAACAGGGCTGGATGTTTACGACGCCCTGTTGCACGAGAATGATCAGGACCTGTATCAATGGGTCACCGGTCAGGTCCTGCCACCTGCCCAATTCTCGGACCTTGTTTCCGAAATCGCACAAACCTTTCAAAAATAAAGATTATCCAGCTTAACTGATTTTTCGGCTTTTCGCTTCATTCTGCCTGAAACTGCGCGAATGAATCGGAGGATCGTATGAGTTTGGAAATGCAGGTCTCCGCGCCGGGGGTCAAAGGCTTCATGACCAGCTATCTTGAGGCACTTGCTCTGGTCGAGCGGCTTCATCGTTTGTTGTTGGACGTCATCAAAGATGAGTTTGAACGGGTCGGAGTTCTTGAGATCAACGCGGTTCAAGCGTTGCTTTTGTTCAATATCGGAGATCATGAGGTTACCGCTGGTGAATTGAAAAGCCGCGGCTACTATCAAGGCAGCAATGTCAGCTACAACCTCAAGAAATTGGTCGAGATGGGGTATATGCACCATCAACGTTGCGAAATAGACCGCCGTTCGGTGCGTGTCCGGTTGACGCCACAGGGCCGGGAAATCCGCGATATCGTCTCCGAGCTGTTTTCGAGACATGCCGAAGGCCTACAATCGCGCGGCGTGCTTGGACTGGAAGGGATCGAAGACATTACCGGAGCATTGCGGCGGGTAGAACGGTATTGGACGGATCAGATCCGCTATATCTACTGATGCTTGGTCGGCCTCTGTCCCGCATCCGATAGGATCAGGCCTTCAAGTTCGCGGATCAGTTTACGGGTCATTGCTTCTTCGTAATCGTCAAAGCCCAGGGCAACCTCAACAAAGGCGCCGGGGCCAAGGATGACCCATGCTTTGAAATAGGCCAGCAGCTCTCCGACCTGAACATAGCGGGTGCTACCGATGTCAGGGTCGTCGGCACCGATGACCAGTCCATTGATCGTGATACCGTCGTCAGAGAGCGTCTGTTTCGCATTTCTTGGATGCAGGCCGATATTGTGCTTTCCGTCCCCCGACAGATCCAATGTCCGCTTCCAGCAATCGGGTTTCTGGCCCAAAAGTTCGGCACCGAACAGCATGGCGGACCCGACGGCGGTTCCTTGCGGAGCGCCGCTGCGTTTCACATGGTCGAGCAGGGTGGCTATGCGCTCCAGATCGAGGTCCGATTGTACTGCGGTCCAGCCCAATAACAGGCGTTGGTGGCCGGGTTCGCTCCACTCATAAATCGCGATGTGTACCGGGTTTGCTGTGTTTGAAAGAAAGAGTTGCTTAATCTCGGGCCTGCGCAAAGCACCTGCCAAGCCGCCAAGCTGTAACCGGTATTCCGAGCTGTCGACCGATCCCGACACATCCAGGCCCAAAGCCAAAGCATGGCGGCATTCTGATGCCGCAGAGGTGGCCAATATGCTGACTATCGTTGCAAGCGCACGTATCATCGCTGGCCGGGGCCCGACAATGCGCCGATCTGCATACCTTTTAGTTCGCGTTCAAGTTTGCGCCGCATGGCGCGTTCGAAATCCTGGAACCCGTCGGCGATTTCCAGGAACGCGCCGGGGCCGTACAGGACATTGTTTTCAAAAAAGGGAATCAGATACAGCTCGCCTTCGAAGTCGGCGGCATTAATGACCAGGCCATTCACAATCGTATTCTCAAAGGGAAAATGCCGATAGGCGGAATCCGGGCCATATCCATCGTTGTTCGAACCGTCACCTGACAGATCAATGGTTTGAAAAAGACATGTCGGGGCCTGCTGCATCAGCGTCGCCCCAAAGGCCAGCGCATACCCCATCGCCGTGGCCGAGTCGCTGTCTGATCGGACCGATTGCTGTATCGTGGTCGCTGCCACCAGCAAATCGGTCTGCGTGTTGATCATCGTCCAGCCCAGTATGATATGCTGAACGTCCCGGCCGCTCCATTCATAAACAGCCAGCGCGACCGGCATCGGCGAGGAAAAGAAGGCCTCGGTCACCTCGGGGGCAACCAACGCTGCGGCAAGGCCCTGCCTTTGCAGCGCGTCCTCTTCTGCGCTTACCGATGTTGAAATGTCCATTGCCAGCGCAAGCGCAAGGCGACAGGGCTCGGCCCGCAGAGGGCTGGCTAAAAAGGCTAGGCCCAGTGTGATCAACCAGCGGATCACCAGTGCCCGGTGCTTTCCATGCTGGCCCAGGGTTCGGCCGGTTCCAGCGCATCACCGTTTTGTAGCAACTCTACCGAGATATTGTCGGGTGACCTGACAAACGCCATTCGGCCGTCGCGCGGTGGCCGGTTGATCACGACTCCATTGTCCTGCAGGTGCTGGCAGGTTTCATAAATATTGTCGACTCCATAGGCGAGATGGCCGAAATGGCGGCTGTCGTTGGGCAGATCGTCATCCCCATCCCAGTTATAGGTCAACTCGATTGGTCGATCCTCTTGCCCAGCAGGAGCCATGAAGATCAGGGAAAACCGCCCCTGTTCGCTGTCATAGCGGCGCGTTTCCTTAAGGCCCAGCAACTTGTAAAACGCCATGGATTTGTCCAGGTCCTTCACGCGAACCATGGTGTGGAGGTAAGTGAGCCCCATTGCGGGTTCCTTTCTGTTCCGGTGATGCCCTGCACCTTAGCGCGCGTACATCACGTGTCGAGAGGCCGCACGGACACAATTCTGAAAATGCAAATGTGGGCGCACATATCGCGGTTCCTGTCTTTTGATTGGCGATATATAGTGGCAGGCGACTCATTGCTGGAAAGGAAATTTCATGCCGCTGTCCTCTGACCAACTGGCCGAGATCGAAGCGCAACGGGCGCAATCGCATCCAACACGCCGTGTTGTAGCTGCGGGGATGGAGGAACACCTGTACACGGCGCATCAGGTTCTGGACCACGGTTTTGTGCGCGTGATCGACTATATGGGTGATGACGCTGCGATTTGTCAGGCCGCACGCGTGTCCTATGGCAAGGGCACCAAATCAGTGCAAAATGACGAAGGGTTGATCCGCTATCTGATGCGGCACTGGCACTCGACCCCGTTTGAGATGTGCGAGATAAAGTTGCACGTCAAGTTACCGGTTTTTGTCGCGCGACAGTGGATTCGGCACCGGACAGCGAATGTGAATGAATATTCGGCGCGCTATTCGATTTTGGACCGTGAATTCTATATCCCGGCACCCGAGCACGTGTCCGCGCAGTCCGAGATCAACAATCAGGGTCGCGGCGATACGTTGCAGGGCGAAGAAGCCGCGCGCGTCCTTGAGATTTTGAAAGCTGACAGCGCGCGTTGTTATGACAATTACGAGGCGATGATGGGTCAGGACGGGCAGCAAGGGCTTGCGCGTGAACTGGCGCGGATGAACCTTCCGGCGAATATCTACACGCAATGGTACTGGAAGGTTGACCTGCACAACCTGTTCCACTTCCTGCGTCTGCGCGCGGATCCTCATGCCCAATACGAAATTCGTGTTTACGCCGATGCCATGTGCAAGATCGTCGCTGATTGGGTGCCGGCCGCCTATAAGGCGTTTGAAGATTACCGCCTGGGTGCGGTCAATCTTTCCGCGCAGATGGTCGACAGCCTGCGTCGGATGTTGGCCGGAGAGACGGTCACGCAGGAAAACTCGGGCATGACCGGGCGGGAATGGCGTGAGTTCGAGGCGATCATCAAGGAAAGTTGAGTGCGCTTGCGGTCTGTCTATACGGGGCGTCATGAAATGGTTGCGATCGTTTCATGACACTTTCAGTTTTGATCAAAACCGGTTGTCTGACCCTGTTCCTGCCTCGCGTGGCACAGGCCGAGTCCCCCCATCGTCGATGGTGATTTGCGAACCCACGGCTACATGCACCAAAAACTTGCGCTCCAGTTCACCTCTGACCGGGCAAGAGCCGGGATGTGCGATCCTGAACAACTGATGGAAGTGTGGACTAGATAATCCGGCAACTGGACGATAGTGGTCACCTGTGCGACCAGTACGTCCTGAATCGTGCCATGTGGAAAAATTGAACCACGCGCCCCGAAAGCAGCAGGGCGCGAGAATAGGCACATCACTTTCGATGGCCAACGGCCTGAAATTGGCCGTTGTCCTGATTTTCGTACCCGCAGTAACGGGATTTTACAGTGGCTTCAAATCTGAAGCCATTTGTCGGCCGTCACGTCCGTCTTCCAGTTCGTAAGCGACCTTCTGATTGTCAGCGAGTCCGGTAAGACCAGATCTTTCAACGGCCGAGATGTGAACAAATACGTCCTTGCCGCCTTCATCAGGGGCAATAAACCCATAGCCTTTGGTGGTATTGAACCATTTCACGGTGCCAGTTGGCATTTCCCGTGTCTCCTTCTACTTGCACGTTGTCCCACAAAATTGGTGGGGGTAGCGATTGACGTAACCGCAACACATCACCGTCTCGTCCACACGACACGGCCCGAATTACGTGTTTCGTCTTTTTCAACATTGCACGGTGAAGTAAAAAATCAAGAAATACCGGAATACACTGGCGAATTTGCCCATTATCAAGATCGAAACAGGAGCAGCCTGAAAATGCGCGTATATGGATTGAAGACTTGCGATACTTGCCGTAAGGCTTTGAAATTGCTTGAGGGTTCGGATTTTATCGATGTTCGCGCGCAAGGTGTGCCGGATGCGGTACTGGCGCAGGCCCTAAAACGTTTCGGCGAGGCTTTGCTCAATACCAGGTCGACAACGTGGCGCGGGTTGGATGCAGAGCAGCGCAAAAAAGAGCCGCTGGAACTCTTGCAGGAACACCCAACCTTAATGAAGCGACCGCTTGTTGAGAAAGACGGTGCACTTTATCTGGGCTGGACGGCTGAAACGCAGGCAGCCCTTGGCGTTGGCTGAGTGGGTACTTATGTGGTTGGTCGCAAGCTAGAGGGTTCTAAATGCGTAACGCAGCGATGATTTTAGGGGTAGTTGCCGGTCTGATCGGCATGTTGGTCGGGTTTGTTGGCTATGGATATGTCGAGTTGATCGACAGGTTTGGCGAAATCGACGGGATTGCCGAGCAGGTGGACAATGCGCAGTTGATCCGAACCGCGGCGATCCTTGCGCCTTTATTGGCTATTGCGGGCGGGGCGATGGCACATGCCCGCGCTCTGATTGGTGGCGTGTTGCTGCTGATTTCTGCGGCTGGGATGTATTATGCGTTCGGGTTCAATGTGTTCACCATGTTCCCGGTCGCCTTTGCCGCCGTGGCGGGTCTCCTTGGGCTGGCCGCGGGTAAACCGGACGAGCCCAAGGCACATTTCTGAGTTACTTCAGGCGCAGGATGCGATCGATCGAGATCGGGCCTGCGCCGTTTATCGCGATGACCAGAAACAGGAAAGTCCACATCACGCGCTGATCCATCAAAGTAAGTGCGTTGTCGAACAGGCCTCCCAGTTTGACGCCATGACCGGTCACGTCGACAATGGTCTGGACCCAAACAAACCCAATCATCCCAAGGGCTGCCACCCGGGTCAGCAGGCCGATCAGCAACAAGGCTGGCAGGACAAATTCGGCGGCTGTTCCCAGAAAGATTACGACGCGTTGGAAAAAAGTCATCTGGGTTACGTCATAAAGTACGGCCTCTGCCGCTTTGGGGAAAATCTGCCCAAACGCCCCCGCTGACGGAGAGAAAATCGATCCGTCGATTTTCAGGGTGGCTGAGTTCCAGTAGTAGACAAGCAACACGGCAACAAAGACAAGACGCGCCAGGGTTGGTGTCAGCCAGTTGGCCGAGCTGTCGATCCGTCCCAGGACGTTGTTATGAAGAGAGATCAGGGCAGTCATGTTGCCAGCCTTTCAATAGTCACAGAAGTGATAGCGCCGCCCTGTAACAGCAGCGCCAGAGTGGCCCCAAGATCAAAATCCGGGGTGGTTTCGGTAGTGTTTTCAAATGCCTGTCCGATTGTGTTTCCGGCCTGCATAGCGGCGATCCAACCCGCCCCGCCTTGCGGCAGGGCCTGAGGAACAGGATCATATTCGCGGCGCGTGATCAGGGTATCTTCAGCACCAGCTTGGGGTTTCGGTGCGCCGTCTTCGGTATTGAACCGCCATATCGAAAAGATGGGCCAGTCCGAGCGCAAGATCTGCATCGAAGGTGCGAATTCCAATCGGGCCCGGAAAAGATCTTCGGGTGGCACGGCTAATGCGTCGTCCGGCGCTGGCACGCTGTCCTCCGCGTGGTAAGATCGGCGAAGGGCCAGTTCCAGTCGCGCCACATCGGGCAGGTACCCGATATGCGACAGCTGATCCATCCCGGCCAGGAAATCCGGAAACGCTTCGCCATAGAACATCATCAACGGCGAGGTTGGTGGGTGGCTGCGCAGAAAAAGCCCGGCCAACCCGTCCATGTTTTGCGAACCCAGCAACTTGGCGATAACCGGGAAGGCCTGATGCATGGCTTCGGTCAGCGAAACGGCAACATTGTTGCGATAAACACTGAAACGCCGTCCCGCCGGCTGATCCGACGCGTCTACAAGGCCCTCAGGCACCGACATGGCTGGACCCAGCAAAGCCAGATGAAACTCTTCTTGCGACACGCTCATGCTGGAATGCGGTCCAGTGCCGCTTGGGCGCGATCGGCTTCGGCACGCAAGACAGGCCAATCAGGGACGTCGGTATCCCATTCCACCAGAACAGGTTTTGGTCCCGATTGTTCAAGCACATAATTCAGAAGAGCCCAAACCGGATCAACCACTTCTCGCCCGTGGCTATCGATCAACAAGGGAAGCCCGTGGTCGTCTTCATCCTCATCATGCCCGCCAAGGTGGATCTCACCAACCTTGTCCAGCGGATAGGCGTCGATATAGCTCTGCGGTGAGAAGTCGAGATTTGTCGCCGATACGAAAACGTTATTCACATCCAGCAAGAGCCCGCATCCGGTGCGGCCCGAAATTTCGCGCAGGAAGTCGGGTTCGGACCACCTGCTTTCATCAAATGCTAGATAGCTTGACGGGTTTTCAAGTAGCATCTGTCGCCCAACGACATTCTGAACTTGGTCGATATGATCGCAAATCCGTGCAAGGGTTGCGTCGGTATAGGGCAGGGGCAACAGATCATTCAGGAAGTGACTGTCATGTGTCGACCAGGCCAGATGTTCGGAAAAGCTGGCGGGGTTGAGCCAGCCGACGAGGTGTTTCAAACGGGCCAGGTGGTCGGTATCCAGCGGGCCTTCACTGCCGATGGACAGGCCAACGCCGTGGACGGAAATCGGGAAGTGTTCCGACAAGTGCCGCAGCTGTGCCAGCGGGCGGCCACCATCGCCCATGTAATTCTCGGCGTGGATTTCCAGCCATGCGACCGGTTGCGGGTGATCCAGAATCTGCTGGAAATGCTGAGGCTTATAGCCGACGCCTGGTGCCGCAGGCAGCCTGTTCGATCGGATTGTGCTGTCCAGCATCTGGTAACCTCGCGGTCTTGAAAAAAGAGGCGGGCGATACTTGCCCGCCCCTCAGATTTGGCAAAAACTCAGGCTTATGCCGGCAGGTCGCGCTCCAGCGGCTCGAGCGATCCCTTGCGGGCAGCGCCGTCAGCTGACTGAGGCAGGTCGATATCGGCGCAGGTGCCGGCATCTACCAGCGTCCAGGCATTGCCCTGATAATCAACAGTCGAGGTGCCCGCGCACGTGGTGCCAGGACCGGCGGCACAATCGTTCTGACCGGCCAGAGAAACGCCATAGCACTTTTCTTTGGCTTGTGCGGATGCAGTTGTGGCCATGCCTGAAACGGCTGCGGCTACGGCGCTAGCGATGACAAGGGATTTAGCGGTGTTCGACATCTCGGTTATCCTTTTGATGACTGCGTATGTCTGTGTTCGACAATGACAAAGGTAATGGGTTGCAGGTCACAGTTGAATTCACGAGCCTGTGTCTCACGAGCCCGTCAATGACTGTCATGACATCTTGCAAACTAATAGTTTGTTTTAGAAGAGATAAAACGCAAATGTTTCAATCCGGCCCCTCAGAGAGGGCCGGATTTTGTGCAATTTGCCGCTGATTGTTACAGCAGGTCGGGCGGCGTAGCGGCCCGCGACAGTTCAATTGTTACAGCTTCAAGCGGCTGCACTTGTGTCTGTTTCTCACCAAGACGACGGACACTGACTGTGCGGTCCTCAACTTCACGGTGACCGACGGCCAGAATGACCGGAACTTTGCCGACCGAGTGTTCACGAACCTTATAGTTGATCTTTTCGTTGCGGATATCCGCCTCGGCTCGGACACCTGCGGCCTTGAGTGTCTCAACCACTTCCTGCACGTAACCGTCAGCCTCGGAGGTGATCGAAGCGACCACGACCTGACGCGGGGCCAGCCAGAAGGGCAATTTGCCCGCGTGTTCTTCGATCAGGATGCCGATGAACCGTTCGAACGAACCCAGCGTTGCACGATGCAGCATGAAGGGGCGGTGCTTCGATCCGTCCGCGCCAATGAAATTGGCGTCCAGCCGCTCGGGCAGGTTGGGGTCCACCTGAAGGGTGCCGCATTGCCAAGTACGGCCGATCGCGTCGGTCAGGGTGAATTCAAGCTTGGGTCCGTAGAAGGCGCCTTCGCCTTCGAGAAGCTCATAGTCGTATCCTGCGGCCTTGCAGGCGTCACCCAGGGCTTTTTCGACCAGATCCCAGCTTTCATCCGACCCGATGCGTTTTTCCGGGCGCGTCGAGAGCTTGATGGTCCAATCATGGAAACCGAGATCGGCATAGACCTTCGACAGAAACGCGATGAATTTTGCGGTTTCAGATTCGATCTGATCTTCGGCGCAGAAAATATGCCCATCGTCCTGGGTAAAGCCGCGCACCCGCATGATACCATGCAGCGCGCCAGAGGGTTCGTACCGCGCGCAAGACCCGAACTCGGCCATGCGCAGAGGCAGATCGCGATAGGATTTCAGACCCTGATTGAACACCTGCACGTGGCAGGGACAATTCATCGGCTTCAGGGCGTTCACGGCCTTTTCACGGGCATGTTCCTCGTCGACTTCGACGATGAACATGTTTTCCTGATACTTGTCCCAGTGGCCCGAGGCTTCCCACAATTTGCGGTCAACAACCTGCGGTGTGTTGACTTCGACATAGCCGTCACGTTCCTGCATGCGGCGCATATAGTCCTGCAGGGTGGTATAGATCTTCCAGCCATTCGGATGCCAGAAGATCTGGCCCGGAGCCTCTTCCTGCATGTGGAACAGGTTCATTTCGCGGCCCAGCTTGCGGTGGTCACGCTTGGCAGCCTCTTCCAGCATGTGCAGGTGCGCTTTCAGCTTTTCCTTGCCGGTAAAAGCCACGCCATAGATGCGTTGCAGCATCGCACGGTCGCTGTCACCGCGCCAATAGGCGCCGGCGATGGACATCAGCTTGAACGCATCGCCCGGAACCTGGCCGGTATGCTGAAGATGCGGGCCACGGCACAGGTCCTGCCAGTCGCCATGCCAGTACATGCGCAATGGCTCGTCGCCCGGTATGGCGTCGATCAGTTCGACCTTATAGGGCTCGTTGTTTTCGGTGTAGAAATCAATCGCGCGCTGACGGTCCCAGACCTCGGTGGTCACGGTGTCGCGTTTGTTGATGATTTCCTTCATCTTTTTCTCAATCGCGCCGAGGTCTTCGGGCGTAAATGGCTCGGCCCGGTCGAAATCGTAGTACCAGCCGTTTTCGATGACGGGGCCGATGGTGACTTTGGTATCGGGCCAGATCTCCTGCACGGCGCGGGCCATGATATGAGCCAGGTCGTGGCGGATCAGTTCGTTTGCCTGATCTTCATCTTTCATGGTGTGCAGGGCGATTTCGGCATCAGATTCAATGGGCCATTGCAGATCCCAATGCTGGCCATTCACCGTGGCTGAGATGGCCTTTTTGGCCAGTGAGGTCGAGATGTCGGCGGCCACCTGCGCAGGGGTTACACCCACGTCATAGGATCGTGCATTGCCGTCAGGAAAAGTGAGAGAGATTGACTGTGCGTCCAAGGCCATGGCTGGCTCTCCTCGTCGGTTTGGCGCCCACTGAACGCCCGGTTGCGGGTTATGTTGTGTTCGCTTCATTTGTCAGGTGGGGGTGAACCTGTCAAGGGCCGGCGCGAGGGGCCGGCCCCTCGCGCTCCCAGAGGTATTTTTGGCCAGATGAAGGGGGATCTGGGAATTGCACTTGGGGGTGGGGCGTGCATGATATCGGAAAAAGAAAAGAGGGTGTCATGGCAGCGACGAATTTTCTGGAAACGGCGCAGGGACGGCGGCTGGCCTATCACAAAAGCGAGGGCACCGGGCCGACCATCGTGTTTCTGGGCGGGCTCAAATCCGATATGGAAGGCACCAAGGCGGTGCATTTGGAGGCCTGGGCGAAGGGGCGTGGCCATTCATTTCTGCGGTTCGACTATTCAGGTCACGGTGAAAGCGGGGGCAAGTTCGAAGAAGGATGCATTGGTGACTGGCATGAGGATACGCTGGCCGCGATCACGGAATTGACGGATGGGCCGCTGATTGTTGTCGGCTCGTCCATGGGGGGGTGGCAGGCGCTGCTGTTGGCCAAAGCGCTGCCAGATCGGATTCAGGGAATGGTGACCATCGCTGCTGCGCCGGATTTTACCGAGGACGGGTATTGGGCTTCATTCTCGAAAAACCAGAAACAGGCACTGGAAACTGTTGGCCATGTCGAGCTGCCTTCGGACTATATGGAGCCTTACATCGTGACCAAACGGATGATCGAAGATGGTCGCCAACATTTGGTCCTGCGCAAGCCTCTGCATATGCCTTTTCCCGTGCGGTTTTTGCAAGGTACCGAAGACACAGCGGTTTCAATCGGAACAGCAGTGCGCCTGATTGAACATGCGTTCGGGCCCGATATGCGCCTGTCATTGATCAAGCACGCCGATCATCGCTTTTCGGATGGCCCATGCCTTGGGTTGATCGAACAAGCCGTTCTCGATGTGATGGCAGCCCAATAATGCGGATATTGGGTCGCGTTTTTCTGACATTGATCGTTGCGTTTGGCCTGATCTATTGGTTTGGCCCGCGTGAGAAGGTTGATCTGGCCCCAACATTTGACGCGCGCAAATTCGGTGAAGGGGTGCAGGTCTATTTCGAAAGTGTGGAATCTGCATTCGCCGACATCATTCCGGGGGTCGAAAAGCGAGTTATTTGGCAAGAGGGCTATAAAGAGCAGCGAACACCTGTTTCGATTCTATATCTGCACGGGTTTTCTGCATCATCCGAAGAGATCCGACCGGTTCCCGATCTGCTCGCCGAAACGTTGGGCGCCAATCTGGTCTACACGCGGCTGCAGGGTCATGGTCGCGGGGTGGATGCAATGGGTGAGGCGACGGCCTCGGGTTGGATGCAGGATCTTGCCGAAGGGCTGGCTGCTGCACGGGCGGTTGGGGAAAAGGTCGTGGTGATTTCGACATCAACCGGCGGCACGTTGGCAGCTGCGGCCGCACTGAATGAAGAGCTGAGCCAAAACGTTGCGGGGATCGTATTTGTTTCTCCGAATTTCGGCGTTAAAGCGGCCGGCGCATGGATACCCGGATTGCCTTGGGCGCGCATCTGGTTGCCCCTGATTATGGGTGAAACCCGGGGCGTCGCAGGGGTGAACCCGGAAATGAACAAATTCTGGTCGGCGGTCTACCCTTGGCAGGCCGTGGTGCCGATGACAGTGCTGGTGGATGTGGTCTATGCGCTGGATTTTTCAGACGCAAGGGTTCCCGCGTTGTTCTGGTTCTCGAATGAAGATCAGGTCGTGCGTGCCGACCTGACCCACGAGATTGCCAAAGCATGGGGCGCCCCTGCGTCGGTTGTGCTGGTAACAATGGGGCCCGGGGACGATCCTAATTCCCATGTGATCGCCGGGCGGTTGATGTCTCCGGGGCAGACCGACGATGTGGTGGCTGGTATTCTGAGATGGCTGAATACCTTGGGGATCGAGTGAGGAAGAAACAATGCGTAGACCAGGCAGTATGTGGAGCCTTGAAACCCTCGGTCGTGTGCGTCTGTCCCGTCATTTTTTCATGCGCGATTTTCTGTATTCGGAAATAGGCAATTTTCACGAAAAGCAGAATTTTCCTGACGATCCCGACCTTGCCATCGAAACCGGAAAGGCGCTTTGCGAAACCCTGCTGGACCCGCTTGAGGAGACCTTTGGCCGGATTGCCGTACGATCCGGCTATCGCTCGGCATCATTGAACCGTTTCGGTAATGAAAACCGGCTGAATTGCGCGCGAAATGATAACCCGCTGGAATGTCACATCTGGGATCGCGCGGTGGGTGATGATCGGATTGCCGGTGCATCGATCGTGATCCCATGGTTTGCGGATCAATATGAGGCGGGGCGGGATTGGCGGGATTTGGCGTGGTGGATGCACGACCATCTGGAATATTCCGAAATCTGGTTCTTTCCAAAACTCTGTGCTTTCAATCTGGTCTGGAGGCCTGTGCCTCATAAGCGCATCGACAGCTATATCGCGCCGCGGGGCTGCCTTCTGCGCCCAGGAGGCACGCCTGGCGAGGGTGAACTTGAGCGGCAAAGACGATATGCGGACTTCCCCGCTTTTCGCGGTATCCGCTACCCCTGAACTTTAACTTGCCGAACCATACAAAACCTCTCATCCTGAAACTAATGACGACGATTTGAGTGACTTTTCCAAAGGAGGCGTTGTTTGATCGAGCCGTTGGTTCTTTTGCCCGGTTTGATGTGTGATGCGCGGGTATTTGAGCATCAGATGCGCGCCCTGTCACGTGATCGCGCCGTGACGGTCGCTTCGGTTTCGACTGCTGAACGGATTGAAGAGATCGCGCGGGGCCTATTGGTTCAGTTGCCACAACGCTTTGCATTGGCGGGCCTAAGCCTGGGCGCCGTAGTCGCTTTGGAAATTGTCCGATATGCACCCGAGAGGGTGTCGCGCTTGTGTCTGATGGCTTCGGATGCGCATTCGGAATCGCCCCAGACCGCAGCCGCGCGGGAGGAACTGTTGGTCGCCGCCAAGATGGGTCGGTTAGAGGAAGTGATGCGTCGGCTGATTGGATCGGATTCGCTGGCCCCGGGGCCTCGACGTATTCCCATTCTTGCTGATGTCATCTCGATGGCGTTGGATTTGGGCCCGCAGGTGTTCGAGCGTCAGATTCGTGCGCTGCAGCGTCGCCCGGATCAGCAGGGCAACCTGCACCGGATCACGGCCCCGACTTTGGTGCTATGTGGGGCGCATGACACGGTTGTTCCGGTGCGAAGGCATGCGTTCATGGCGGACCTGATCCCAAATGCAGAACTGCACGTCATCAAGGATGCAGGACATTTGCCTACGTTGGAATCGCCTGAAAATGTCACCGAGGCGCTGAAGACCTGGCTCAGCGTGAAGCCTGCGCTGGATTACGCGTAGAGCGCTTTACGCTGTTCTTTGCTGAGAATGACCGGGGTTGAGATCGTCTGGCCCGTATTCTGATCAAAGAACGGGGTGTCCCTCCAGCTGCCAGAAAGCCGGGATTTTAGTACCCGCGTAACAATCCCGGCGACAGCGTAACCCAGTCGCTTGTGTTTGTGTTTTCCATCGGCCTGGGGAATGAACCCTTGGGTCGTAACCGGCCCTAAACAGTCCGGGTCGGAAACTCGTTTCACATCAAAGCCCGCAAACGGAAATTTTGGAGTATTTGATGTCGTCGCCAGCGGCGCATTGCAGCAGCTGGCATACCAGCGCAGCATCCCCTTGGGGCCAAGGCGCATCGCGGCCAGGTGTTCGATGCCGCCGTCGATCCTTATTTCTTCAGGGGCCATTTGGAAAATCTCCACCGGTTCCGGCGCAGGGTCCGGTTGCCCGAAATATATCTGCGCGGCCCGGCAATCACGGCAAAAGCAGACTACATGCGTTCCGTACTGAACGCCTCTGGCTGTAATGCTGCCAAAGAGTTTTCCACAGTTGCAGGCGAAAGCCGTCTGTTTGGCGACTTTCTTTCCCATCGGCGTTAGGCCACTTTGTTGCGGTTGGCCGCTTTGCGCGAGGGTTTGCGGGCGTTGGCGTTCATAAATTCGATCACCAATGGGCGGATATTGTCGCGCCAGCTACGGCCGGCGAAGATGCCATAGTGACCTGCGCCAGGTTCGACATGGCTGGCTTTTTTCGAGTCCGGCAGCCCTGTACACAGCTCGAGCGCAGCAATGCACTGGCCAGGGGCCGAGATGTCGTCATTCGCACCTTCGACTGTTTTGACTGCAACGTTTGTAATTTTGCCGATATCCACCTTGTGCCCCGCAACAACAAACTCGTTGCGCGCGATTTCGCGGTTTTTGAAGACGCGTTCGACGGTCGAAAGGTAGAACTCGGCGGTCATGTCCATGACGGCGAGATATTCATCATAGAATCTGTTATGGGCATCGTGATCCGAAGCCTCGTCCCGCATAACCCTCTGGATCTGCTCGGAAAACGCCTGAGAATGCCGGTCCGAATTCATCGACATGAACGAGGCCAACTGCAGCAGGCCGGGATACACCATGCGCCCGACGCCCTTATACTTGAAGCCGACGCGCTGAATCATGGTTTCTTCCAGCTGCCCCATTGTCACGCGACGGCCAAAATCGGTCACGTCGGTTGGTGTGGCATCCGGGTCAACAGGTCCGCCGATCAATGTCAGCGTACTGGGTTGGGCTTTGGGTTCGACCTCGGCCAGATAGGCTGTGGCGGCCAGAGTCAGCGGCGCCGGTTGGCAGACGGCTACAACGTGGGTGTCCGGTCCCAATTCTTTCATGAAATCGACAAGGTAAAGTGTATAATCCTCTACATCAAACTTACCTTCGGACACGGGGATATCGCGCGCATTATGCCAGTCAGTGATATAAACTTCGCAATTCACCAAGAGGCTTTTTACGGTGGACCGAAGCAAAGTGGCGTAATGTCCAGACATCGGGGCGACCAACAGCACCTTGCGGGGCTGTTCGGCGCGGCCATTGACACGTATATGTATCAAATCACCAAAAGGGCGTTCGATCACCGGGACAATATCGACCAGATGATCCTTGCCGTCTTCGCAAGTGAATGTACGGATTCCCCAGTCGGGTTTTACAACCATGCGCTGGAACGTCCGCTCAGTCACCTCACCCCAGGCGGCCATCATGCTGAACGCAGGGTTGGGCACCATCGAAAACAGCGGATAAGAAGCTATGGCACTTGCCGTAGCACCCATCCACTGATTGGTGTTGCGCATCGTTTCCATCAGATCGTAGGTCATCATGTAGCGCATGAAATGGGCCTCCTGAGTGTCAGCCTGATAATTCGGACCATTCGTCGCTTTGCCCCCCGACGCCCACGACGTTATTCTGCATAGCAGC
This sequence comes from Ruegeria sp. YTSA219, assembly GCF_059609985.1. Taxonomy (NCBI): domain Bacteria; kingdom Pseudomonadati; phylum Pseudomonadota; class Alphaproteobacteria; order Rhodobacterales; family Roseobacteraceae; genus Ruegeria; species Ruegeria sp. YTSA219. Next base: position 319,466 of record NZ_JBXWMT010000002.1, on the reverse strand, counting down.
GAGGTTAGGGTGGAATTGTTAAAATGACAACAAGTGAAGATAACGCGCCAGAGCTGTCCGAGGAACACCTTGAACGGATTAGAGAAAATATGACGAAAGTCGAAGAATTGTCGAAAAGGCTGATCGATGTGATGGCTGGCAAAGAGGCACACACTCCCGCGTTGGACGGTCCGAATCAAGATCTTTTCGCAAGAGCAGCAACTTCGTATTTCGCCGAAGCGTGGCAGAATCCCGCCAAGCTTCTGGAACATCAGGTCGCCTTCTGGGGACAATCCGTTATGAACTTTGCTGAGGCTCAGCAGGCGCTGGCCGCCGGCGGGGTCGAGGACAGCGAACCCGGACCCAAGGATAAACGGTTCTCAAACCCTCTTTGGGACACCAACCCCTATTTCCGGTTTATTCGCCAGCAGTATCAGACAAATGCCGATGCAATCGCGCAGGCGGTTGCTTCGGTCGACGATCTGGACGGCAAGGACAAGCAGAGGCTGCATTTCTTTTCGCAACAGATCATTGACTTGATGTCTCCGACGAATTTCCTGGCCTCCAATCCCGACGCGCTGGAAAAGGCGGTCGAGACGGAAGGGCAATCGCTGATCAAAGGGCTAGAGAATCTAGTTGCGGACCTAGAAGCCAATAATGGTGAAATGGTTGTCAGACTGGCGGATGAATCCGCGTTCAAGCTTGGCGAGAATATCGCGACAACTCCGGGCGACGTGGTCTATCGCAACAGGCTTATGGAGTTGATCCAGTACAAACCCACGACCGAGACCGTACACGAGACCCCGATCGTTCTGTTTCCGCCCTGGATCAACAAATACTATATTCTGGACCTTAAGGCGCAGAACAGCCTCATCAAATGGGTGACCGAGCAAGGCTATACCCTGTTTGTTGTAAGTTGGGTTAATGCGGATGCTTCTCATGCCGAGGTCGGTATGGGCGACTATGTCGAAGAGGGATTTCTGACCGCCATCGAGACCGTCAAGTCGATCTGTAAGGTCAAGCAGGTCAATGCGGTGGGATATTGCATTGCCGGCACCACGTTGAGCTTGACGCTGTCCCTGATGAAGCAGCGTGGCGACAAATCCATCAAATCGGCGACCTTCTTCACAACCTTGACCGATTTCGGTGAACAGGGGGAATTCACGCCGTTCCTACAGAATGACTTTGTCGATGGCATTCAAGAACAAGTGACAAAAGACGGTATCCTAAAAGCATGGGTCATAGGTCGTACCATGTCGTTCCTGCGATCGAATGACCTGATCTACGGCCCTGCCATTCGAAGCTATATGATGGGCGAGACCCCTCCGGCGTTTGATTTGCTCTACTGGAACGGGGATGGCGCAAATCTTCCGGGCAAAATGGCAATCGAGTATTTGCGGGGGCTTTGCCAGAAAAATCAATTTGTGACCGACGGTTTCGATTTGCTTGGGCACAAACTGCATATCCGCGACGTTGATGTTCCTTTGATGGCCATCAGCTGTGAAACCGACCATATCGCCGCCTGGAAAGATTGTTATCGGGGTGTGCAGCAGATGGGGTCACGTTCGAAGACGTTTGTCGTTTCGGAATCCGGTCACATAGCAGGCATCGTGAACCCGCCGAGCAAGAAGAAATACGGCCACTACACCAACCCTGATCTGAATGCGGATGCCGATGCATGGATGAAAGAGTCCGATTTTCATAAAGGGTCCTGGTGGCCGCAGTGGGAAGCTTGGCTGAAGAAGAGATCCGGCAAGCAGATCCCCGCGCGCCAAGTGGGCGATTCGGGATACGCTTCCCTGGCCGAAGCACCAGGAACCTATGTTTTGGTGAAGGCAACAGATTGATTTTTAACAGTTTAGAAAAATATTGCTGCAGCGCAGCAAGAAAAAACTTGCAATGCTGCGATGCAGCAACGATATTGTCCTCAAGCTGATGAAGCCCGGGGTTGGCCCGGATCGGCAAGCAAAGGATTTGGACAATGGCAAAGACTCAAGACTTTACCGCGACCCTGAAAGACATGATGGGTGCATTCCCTGTTGACACCACCGCTCTGGAAGGTGCGTTCAACACCACCGCGACCCTGAACGAAAAGCTGTCGGGCGTTGCTCTGGAAGCGGCTGAGAAATCGGCTGAGATTTCGAACAAATGGACCAAGGAAACCCTGGCCAAACTGTCCGATATGTCGAAAGCGAAATCTGACCCTGCAGATTACGCAAAAGCTGCAACCGACTACGCAAGCGCGTCGGCTGAAGTTGCTGCTGAAAACCTGGCTGCTTTCGCTGAAATCGCGAAAAAAGTTCAGTCGGAAACCGTTGAGCTGCTGATGGCTGCTGGCAAAAACGCTGCAGAAGATGCAACTGCCGTTGTCAAAAAAGCAACCAACGACGTGTCCACTGCTGCGAAAAAAGCAGCTGGCGCCAAGTAAGGTAAGATAGCGAGGCGCACCCACTCCTCCCATTTGGTGCAATCGCGTTGGGCAGGTCGAAAGACCTGCCCTTTCTTTTTGTTCTGCACTCGCATAATCTCTGCTGCAATGCATCATTCCTTGGGGAGGGTAGACGGTGTCAGAAAAAGAAAAACCGTTGCTAATCAAACGATATGCCAGCCGTCGGCTGTATAACACTGAAACCAGTGACTATGTCACGCTCGAAGATATTGCGGCATTCATACGTGACGGTCGCGAAGTTCAGATCATAGACCTGAAGACTGGGGATGATCTGACACGGCAATATCTGCTGCAAATCATTGCCGAGCATGAAAGCCGCGGTGAGAATGTCCTGCCGGTGAACGTGCTGAACGATCTTGTGCGCAGCTATATGTTGCCGGGCGGAGGAGTGATGCCGCAATTCCTGCAAAGCTCGTTCGAAATGCTGCGCGAAAGCCAAAGCAAAATGATGGAAAACATGTCTGCGATGAATCCGATGACCCAGATTCCGGGTTTCGAAGCGCTGCAAGCGCAGCAAAAGGCATTTCTGAAGGCGATGACCAGCGGCATTTCCGGCAGTTGGTCCGGTCCGGAAACGGATAGCGAGGCCAAACCCCAGTCGAGTGAGGATCTGGACGACATCAAGAAGCAGTTGGCGGAGTTGCAGCAAAAGCTGTCTAAACTGAACTGAATTTGTCCACACAATGAAATAGGCCCGCCGCTGGCGGGCCTTTTCGTTTGAATTCAGCTTGTTCAGGTTCCAAATGCGATTTTCGGGGCGGTAATTTCCCCTACTGAAGCCAACAGAATATCAGCGATCACATCCAGTTCCGCGCCTGTCAGGCGTACAGGCAGGCGCACGTCGCAAGCTTTCATCAGCATGTTTCGCGTTTGTGGCAGCTCGGTCTGTTCCGGCAGGAATTGCCAGTTCCAAAAGGCACGGGCGTTGTCTTCACTCAGGCCGAATACCTGAACTTTCACCCCGCGTGCCTCGGATGCTGCGGCAAAGGCGCGGATATCATCATCGCTTAGGTCAACCAGATTGAATTGGATCGAGTCCGGCGCCCGGCGTTCTGGCATCAGCGGGGCAGGCACGTTGATATAGGGTGATGAGTTCAGGCGCTCCGCCACATAGTCGTGGTTTTGCAACCCATCGCTGACACGACGTGCCAATTCAGGCATCTGGGGACGGATTACTGCAGCGCTCAGGTTGCTCATCCGCAGGTTATACAGCGGCAACTGGTTCTGCCAGCGGCCAAAGGCCTCTTCGAGTTCCGATGAGTTGTCGCCACGCGGACCTTTGTGTTTCTTCCAATTATGTTCGTAGGCGCCGGACATGATCACGGCACGCGCCACTAGATCAGCGTCGTCGGTTATCAGAATGCCACCTTCGCCCGCATTGATCATCTTGTAGGACTGAAACGAGAAACAGCCGATCTTGCCAATCGTCCCAATATTGCGGCCATGCCAAGTTGTCCCCAGCGAATGGGCTGCGTCCTCGATCACCGGAATGTCGCGCGCGCTGCACAGGGTCATGATCGCGTCCATATCCGAAGTATGTCCGCGCATATGGCTAATGATCACGGCCTGCACGTTATCCAGTTTGGCGGCAAAGTCATCCATGTCGATGCGATAATTGTCACCCACCTCACACAGTACGGGGATGCAATCCGCATGTATGACCGATGAGGGCACCGCCGCAAAGGTAAAGCCCGGTATCAGCACCCGCGCGTCCCGCGGCAAACCCAGCGCCTTGAGCGATAGGAACAGTGCCGCCGAGCAGGACGATACAGCCAGCGCGTATTTCGTGCCCAGCAGTTCCGCGAATTCCGACTCGAGCAGCGCAACCGGAGCGTCCTGCGGCGCAGTGTAGCGGAACAGGTCGCCTGACTGCATCAGGGCATCAATGGCGTCGCGGGCGGCCGCGGGGATGGGTTCGGCGTCATGGACGTTCGGAGGCAGCGTCATATTTGGCATTCCTGAATTCTATCTTTGGGAAAGATAAAGCTAATGAAGTGTCAATCCAAGCCCTTAATCTTCAGGGTGGCGAAATTTCACTATTCTGTCGTAGTCAGAGAGACACAGGTTGGCTTACCCCGCGTAGCGGGAAATTCTTTTGAACTTGCAACTTTGGGGGAAGTAAGGTGGCAATGGATCTTCTTTGACGTTGTTCTCGTATGATGGGTTGGATCACTGCATTGACTATCATTCGTTTGGCCCTCTGGGGCGCGCTTTCAACTTTCGCTTCAGCGGTTCACGCAGATTATCTTCTGTCGGATGGCACTGAAGTTGCGCCGCTTGAGATGTTTCAGGAATGCGATGTTTGCCCTGAGATGATTGCCTTGCCTATGGGTGAGTTCATGATGGGTGGACCACCGGGAGAATCGAAACGAAACTTTCATTGGGATGAAAAAGGGCTTCGCCCCGCGACAGCGGAAGAGCCGTATATCGCACATCATGAAGGTCCGGTTCACAAGGTCACGATAGATATGCCCGTCGCCATGGGGCGGAATGAAGTCACTCATGACCAGTGGATGGCTTGTGTGATTGATGGCGGTTGTGGTGGGTATACCCCGCGAGACTGCATTTTGCAGCGTGACGGTCCCTGCGTTGAAATCAAGGGAAATCATCCGGTTGTAGACGTATCCTATCAGGATGCCGTGTCCTACACTGGGTGGCTAAACAACAAAATAGGGGCGGATGTTTATCGTCTGCCTACGGAAGCTGAGTGGGAATATGCCGCTCGTGCTGGGACACAAACACCTTTTGCGCAAGGAGAAGAGGTCTCGACGGATCAGGTTAACTTCCACGGCAAACCAACGGAAGAAATGTTGGGAGTGAAGCGACCTGATCTGGCCCGTCGCGGCTATCCTGTGCCCGTTGATGCGTTGGATGCAGCCAATGATTGGGGGCTGCGGCATATGTCGGGGAATGTTGCGGAAATTACGATGTCCTGCTGGACGGAAACGCACAAAGAGTGGAGTAGATCCAGCGTTTACCTGAAAATGGCACTTGCGCCGGGCTGTGAGCGTCGTGTTTCGCGTGGTGGCACATATTGGATCGCGATGGATTTCTCTCGCGTTGCGACCCGAGGCGGTGGCTCAGATGACGTCGGTTCTACGTCTAAGGGGTTCCGCGTTTTGAGGGAGTTGAAATAAACCCTCTGAGTGCCTTGCAATCACAGGCCAAGCCGGTCCCGTAGGGAAAACCATGTCATCGCCAGCACCAGCAACGGGCTGCGCAGGGCGGGGCCTCCGGGGAAGGGCATGGCGGGTACGCGGGACATGGTGTCGAACCCTTCGGCCTGGCCCTGAATGGCCATCGCCATCAGTTGCCCGGCATGTGTAGCTGTGCCAACACCGTGACCCGAATAGCCAGAGGCTGACAGAATATTCGGGGCAACCCGTGTCAGGTAGGGCATTCGCCGCATGGTGATGCCCAGAGTACCGCCCCACGCATAGTCGATCTTCACATCGCGCAGATGCGGGAAAATCTCGGTCATCGGTTTGCGCACCTTGGAGGCGATATCTGTCGGGAAACGGTAGCCATAGCTTTCCCCGCCGCCGAATAGCAGGCGGTTGTCGGCGCTGAGGCGAAAATAGTTCACCACAAACTTGGTGTCGGCGACGGCGACATCCCGGGTCAGGACGCGGGCGGCATCGGTGCCCAAAGGCTCGGTCGCGGCGATGAAATTGTTGATCGGCATGACGCGCGACGCCACTTTGCCGTTCAGGTCACCAAGATATCCGTTGCAGGCCAATATGACGTGGTTGGCCGTCACCTTTCCCTGCGGGGTTTGCACGATGGCCGGATCGACTTCGTCGATCCCGGTGACCTCGGTACCCTCAAAGATGCGCACGCCGGCCTTGGCTGCGGCTTCGGCCAACCCCAGGGCAAAGTTCAGCGGGTGCAGATGCGCCGCCCCCATGTCCAGATAACCACCGCGATAGGTGGGCGACGGGCAGAGACCATGCGCGGCGCCTTCGTCCAGCAGCTCCATATGGTCATACCCATATCGCGCCGACAGATGCGCGGCGTGATCGTGGAGGTCTTGCTGATCCCCGGTGCTGAGGCCCAGAACCGCCACGCCCGGTTTCAGATCACAGTCGATTTTGTGCTTTTCGATCAGCGATTTGACCAGATCCTTGGCATCTTCAGCCAGATCCCACAGCTTGGCGGCATCGTCATCTCCGACCAGGCGTTCAAGGTCTTCCTGATCCATCCGCTGGGCGCTGCCCAGCTGCCCGCCATTGCGGCCTGACGCTCCGAAACCAACGCGATGCGCCTCAAGCAGCACGACGTCGAACCCGGCCTCGGCCAGATGCAGCGCGGCGGACAGTCCGGTATAGCCGCCACCGACCACACAGACATCCGCTTTGGTATCCCCAGCAAGCGCGGGAAAACGGTCGAGCGTGTTGGCCGTCGCGGCATACCAGCTGGCCGGATACTCGGCCTTGCGGTCGTTGGAATAGAGGAGATTCATCGCGGCTTAAACGTTCATGAGCAGGTGCTCACGCTCCCACGGAGAGATGACCTGTAGAAATTCTTCATACTCGGCACGTTTGACAATGCCATAAACGCGGGCAAATTCCGGACCCAGCACCTCGTGCAGGGCGGTGGCCTCGTCGAACAGGTCCAGCGCATTGCCCATGACCTGCGGGATATCACCGTCACCTTCGTAGGCGTCGCCATAAAACTGACGGCGCGGACGTTCCTGCTGTGTCAGGCCGAGATAGCCGCAGGCAAGCGACAAGGCGATGCCCAGATAGGGGTTGCAGTCCATGCCTGCGATACGATTTTCAACGCGCCGCGCCTCGGGGCCGGACAGGGGAACACGGATGCCGGTCGTGCGGTTGTCACGAGCCCATTCCAGATTGATCGGCGCGGCATGGTCTTTCACATAGCGGCGGTACGAGTTCACATAAGGTGCCATGACTGCCAGGCCTGCAGGCAAGTGGTTTTGCAGCCCTGCAATGAAGTTATAGAATGCATCCGTTTCGCCGCCCTGAGGTCCGGAAAAGATATTCTGTCCGGTTTCGATCTCGGTGATCGAGTGGTGGATGTGCATGGCCGATCCAGGCTCATCCGCAATCGGTTTCGCCATGAAGGTCGCAAAGCAGTTGTGTCGCAACGCGGCTTCGCGGATCAGGCGTTTGAAATAGAACACTTCATCTGCCAACTTGACCGGATCACCATGGCGCAGGTTGATTTCAAGCTGTCCGGCGCCGCCTTCCTGGGTGATGCCGTCAATCTCGAATCCCTGATGTTCGGCAAAGTCATAGATGTCGTCGATCACCGGGCCGAATTCATCCACCGCTGTCATCGAATAGGCCTGCCGCGCGGCCGCCGGACGACCCGAACGGCCCATCATCGGTTTGATCCCCTGCGCGGGGTCGACATTGGGGGCGACCAGAAAGAACTCCATCTCTGGCGCGACAATCGGTTTCCAGCCTTTGTCGTGATACATTTTTACGACGCGCTTCAACACGTTGCGTGGGCTGAACGGGATCGGCTCTCCGTCCCGGTCATAGGCGTCGTGGATCACCTGCAGTGTCCAGTCACCCGTCCAAGGAGCAGCGGAAGCAGTCGAAAAGTCAGGCTTAAGGATCATGTCCCGTTCAATGAAGCCGTCCTCTCCGGCGGCTTCGCCCCAGTCCCCGGTGATAGTCTGGTAAAAGATACTATCGGGTAGATGGAAGTAGGACTGGCGTGCAAATTTGGTGGCCGGAACCGCTTTCCCGCGCGCGATGCCGGGCAGGTCAGAGATGATGCACTCGACCTCATCCAATCGGTGACCTTCAAAATAGGTACGGGCTGCCTGTGGCAGTTGTTCTGTCCAATCGGCCATCAGGCCCTCTCTTTCTTCAAAAACTCTGCCATGAACTGTCCGATCTTCGGACTGTCGTCGCGGGTGGGCAGGCGGTCGGCGGCGGCCTGCATCAGATTGTCTGGAACGACACCTTTGCCGCGTGTGTCCATCAGCCCTTCGATGAAGCTGTCGCCATACTCCGGGTGGGCCTGAACGGTCCAGATCGTGTCGCCATAGGCCAGCATGGCATTCTGGCAAAAGGCGTTCGAACCAGTTACTTGTGCACCGGCGGGCAGCTCTACCACCTGGTCCTGATGCCAGGCATTCAAAGTGACGGTCTGTCCGTCCAAATCGTAGTCCGTCCGCCCCACGGCCCAGCCCTGTTTGAACTTTTCAACTTTCCCGCCAAGGGCTTGCGCAATGACTTGATGACCAAAGCATATGCCGATCAGGGGTTTGCCGCTTTGATGGATGTCGCGGATCAGCGCTTCGAGCTTGCGAATCCAGACATGGTCCTCATAGGCGCCATAGCGCGAGCCGGTGATGATCCATCCATCAGCATCGTCAAAACTTTGCGGAAAGTGATCGTCGACAACAGCATAGGTCACAAACTCAAAGCCGTTGCCATCCAGCAGCGCGCGAAACATGCCGTCATATTCACCGAACTGATCGTGCAATTCGTCAGGGGGGTGGCCGGTTACAAGGATACCGATTTTCATGGGTCACCAAATTTGATCAAATTTATTCTAGCTGAGCAGAACGAAGCGGGCAAGGGGGCTCAAACCGCCTCGAGATAACTTAGCCAATGCTCCTCGGGTGGGCGTTCGTCAAAGCGCAGGATCTCTTGTCGCTTTGTCATGGCAAGATTGCTGATCAGCGGGGCGGGAAAGATGCGCGCAACTTGCGGATCGGTTTCAAGGGCGGTGATGGCTGAAGCCCAGTCGCCAGCGAGTTGCGGCAGGCCGTCGATCTCATAGGCGTTGCCCGTGATTGGAGCTGGCGGTTCAGTTCCGTCCTCGATGCCGTTCAGCGCCGCACCGAGTACGGCGCTCAGCATGAGGTAGGGATTGATGTCACCACCAGCAACGCGATGTTCGATCCTGCGGGCAGAGGGCGCGCCGCCGGGAACGCGCAGCGCGGCAGTGCGATTTTCATAAGCCCAGCATGCCTCAGTTGGGGCATGGGCGCCGGGGACAAGCCGGGTGTAGGAGTTCCCGTGCGGTGCAAAAATCAGAGTTGAACCAGGCATTGCGGACAGACATCCGGCTATGGCCGAGCGCAAAAGATCAGTGCCTTCAGGCCCGCCATTGTCAAAGACATTTTGCCCATCCTGGTCGACGACCGAAAAATGGACATGCATCCCATTGCCCGCATCCTGGGCATAGGGTTTGGCCATGAAAGTTGCGGTAAACCCATGTTTGCGCGCAAGGCCACGAGTCAACACCTTGAAAAGCAACGTATCATCTGCGCAGCGCATGGCGTCCTGATGGTTCAGGTTGATTTCAAACTGGCCAATCCCGCTTTCGGAAATGGCGGTTTGAGCCGGGATGCTCATTGCCTCGCATCCGTCATAGAGGTCTGTGAAAAAGGCGTCGAACGCATCCATTTCCGCCATGGACAGGACTGCCTCGTCGACCAACCGTCGCCCCGTCAAAGGATTGATCGGAGGCACCGGCCGTGCACCTGATGAGTCCAATAGCGTGAATTCCAGCTCGGTCGCCGCAACAACAGACCAGCCACGCTCGGCATAGCGTTGCAGCACCGAGGTCAGAGCATGGCGAGGGTCGCCGGCAAAGGGCTTGCCCTGATCGTCATACAGGGACATCAACACCAGCGCTGTTTCGGTTTCAAGCCAGGGAACTGGGACGGGGCCACGCTCGGTTGGCAGTAATATGCCGTCCGCGTCGCCTGATTCAAACACAAGCGGGCTATCCTCGATATCCGCGCCCCACAGATCAACATTCAATGCCGAAAAGGGCATCCGCACCACACCTTTACTCAGCTTGTCAGCATAAGAAGGAGGCACGCGTTTGCCGCGCAGCTGACCGTTAAGGTCGCAGGCCGCTACGCGAAAACTGTGTAGGGCGTTCAGGTCCATCGGCGTCTCCATCACTCTGGTACTCCGAGGTTTAATCGACACAAAGCGCCTTGTCACGAAATTTGATCAAATTATCCCCGCGCCGTTTTTTTCGGCGCGGGGTCGGGACCTTATGCAAAGCTTATGCCGTTCTCGGCCATCGGCAGATCGGCAATCAAGGTCCCCGACATTGCCTTGATTGCGTTCGCGAGCGCGGGGGCCGAGGGCGGCGTGCCGGGTTCGCCCACGCCTGTGGGGGCCTCGGCCGAGGGCAGGATGTGGACGTCGATTGTAGCTATATCGCCGATCCGAAGGGGCTCGTAATCCGGGAAGTTGTATTGATCCACGGAACCGCCGGTCAGTGTGATCTGATCGCGCATCACATGCCCGATGCCATAGCCGATGCCACCTTCCATCTGGGCACGCACCACGTCGGGGTTCACCGCGATACCGCAATCGACAGCACAGGTGACCTTTTCGATCTTGATACCGTCATCCGGATCGCCCGAGATTTCGACCACCTCAGCCACATAAGAACCAAAGGATTTGTGCACCGCAATACCTTGCGCTCGACCGGCAGGGACGTTGCCCCAATCTGCTTTCTCGGCCGCAAGTTTCAGAACTGAGGCCTTGCGCTGTTGGTCTGCATTACCCGCATCCGCCAGATGTGCGAGACGGAACTCAACCGGGTCACGGCCCGCGGCGGTGGCGGCCAAATCCATCATTGTTTCCATCGTATAGGCAGTGTGGGTATGTCCTACCGACCGCCACCATAGGACCGATGTGGCCTTGGGTGTGTCGGTCAGTCCAAGCGCCATCCCCGGAATATCATAGGGGCTGTCTGCGATGCCCTCGATCGAGCTGTGGTCGACGCCGTCATGCACTGCAACCGCTTCGAACGGGGTGCCCTTCATGATCGATTGCCCAGCAACCTGATGCTGCCATCCGACGATATTCCCCTCCGCATTCAACCCGACACGAACTTTGTGGCCGAAGGCCGGGCGGTAATACCCGCTGCGAATGTCGTCTTCCCGCGTCCAGACCAGTTTGACCGGGCGCGAGCGGTCAGTGACAACAAAGGCCAACGCGGCCTCAACCTGATAGTCCGCATCCGGTGTTGCGCGACGCCCGAAAGACCCGCCGGCCAGCATCGTTCTGATGTGGATTTTCTCGGGTGGCAGCTGAAAGATTTGCTGATACGCCATGTGCGGGCCGGTTGGCATCTGAGCGCCATCATGCAGAATGATGTCACCCTCTGCGGTCTGTTCGATTGTGCAGTTCAGTGGCTCCATCGGAGCATGGGCGAGAAGCGGGTAGTAAAAAGTTTTTTCTACGACCGTATCCGCCGCGTCGATCGCCGCCGAAACCGTGGCAACATCTGCCTTGTTCACGTTATAGGCGGGCTCGGCATTCAGCGCGTCCATGATCTCGGCCTTGATCTGATCCGAGTCGCGCGTTTCAGCGCCGGACATTTCCCATTCGACCTCAAGCGCGTCACGCGCCTGAATCGCGGCCCAGGTATCTTCGGCATAGACCGCAACGCCCGCCTGATTGGGCAATGCAGCGGCGCTGATATAGCCTTTGATCTCTTTCGAGGCGCTGTCGTCAAAGCTGATGACAACACCACCGCGCGACTCCGGACGTTTGATCATCGCAACCATCTGGTTGGGCAGGTGGACATCCATGGCGTACATCGCTTGTCCGTTGCCCTTGATGGCCGAATCCGTGCGACGCACGGCCTCGTTTCCGATCAGGCGGAATTCCGAGGGGTCTTTCAGGCGCGGCTCGGTCGGCGCTTCCATCTGCGAAGCGGCTGCCACGAAATCGGCAATCGGTGCAGATTTCTCGCCTGCTTTGACGATGCCTTCCTCAATGGTGATGCCTGATGCATCTACACCCCATCTTTGGGCGGCGGCGTTGATCAGCATCTCACGGGCAGCAGCGCCCGCCTGGCGATATTGCTGCCAGGAGTTCGCCATTGCGGTTGACCCGCCGGTGCCTTGGAAGGGGCCAAACAGCAGATTGTTATAGACTTGGGGGTTAGAGGGCGCGAATTCGTATTCGATCTGGTCCATGGATAAACCGATCTCCTCGGCGATCAGCGTCGGCAGGCCGGTCGCAGGGCCCTGACCCTTTTCGAAATGCTTGACGATGGCGGTCACGGTGCCGTCGGCGTCAATCTTAACAAATGGGTTGAGCTGCGTCGTCTCGGACGAGGCCGCAGCCAGAACGCCATCGGGGCGGGCGCCAACCAGCAAGACGGCTCCGGTTGCAGCAGCGCCTTTCAGAAAACCACGGCGAGAGGTGTTGATGGTCATGGATCAGGCCTCCAGAATTTCGGATGCGCGCTGGATACCGGCGCGGATGCGTTGATAGGTGGCACAGCGACAGGCGTTGCCGGACATGTAGTCGTCGATTTCTTCAACGCTGGGCTTTGGGTTTTCGGACAGCAATCCGACCGCCGACATCACCTGACCGGATTGGCAGTAACCGCATTGAACCACGTCCAATTCGACCCAGGCCTGCTGTACCGCGGCGCCAATATCGTTGTTTCCGACAGCTTCGATCGTGGTGATTTCGGCGTCTTCGACATCCTCAATATACGTCTGGCAAGAACGCACAGGCTCCCCGTCCAGATGCACGGTGCAGGCCCCACAGGACGCGACACCGCAGCCGAACTTGGTTCCTGTCATCTTCAGTTCGTCCCGGATTACCCACAGCAGGGGCGTGCCGGGCTCGGCCTCAACCGTGTGGGTCTGGCCGTTCAGTTTCAATGTCAAAGCCATTGGGGGGATCTCCTGTTGGGCTGGCTACCTGAATCGGTAAACTGGCGGGTTTACCTTAGGCAGGGGGCAGGGCGTTGTAAACCCGAGAGTTTACCTAGCGTTTGACCGGCTCATGTCAAAGGGTCTATAGCTTTGGAGCATGAATGACCTCAGCGCACCGAAAGCATCAAAGCATGCCCAGATCATCGAGGCTGCCGTAGCTGAATTCCAGGAAAAGGGGTTCTCGGCGGCCAGTATGGATCGGATCTCGGCACGGGCCGAGGTCTCCAAGCGCACGTTGTACAAGTATTTCGAAAGTAAGGAAAATCTGTTCCGCTCAATCGTGGTTGAGCTGTCGAACCGCTTCTCTGAGGTGTTGGATATCAGATACGAAAAGGGCCGGGATATCCAAGAGCAACTGACCGATCTGGCCTGGGCCGAGGGACGCATTCTCATGTCACCCGAGGTGATGGCGATGTCGCGTATGGTGATCAGCGAAACCTTGCGCAATCCCGACCTTGCGGTCGCCGCGCAGGACAAATTGGACAAAACTGCCATCTTCTCGGCCATGCTTAAAGATGCGGCAGAGGATGGTCAGCTACGCATCGATAACCCCGACATCGCGGGTCGTGAGTTCATCGGATTGATCAAGAGCAGGGCATTCTGGCCCATGGTTTTTTGCGGGACCGTACTTAGTCAGGACGAAATGTCTGATACCATTCAGCGCAGCGTCGAAATGATGATTTGCCGGTACGGTGTCGACAATCGGTAACGCGGTTGGCAGACACAAGGACGGCCCCTTTCGAATATGCTAAACCCCGGGCTGCCCGATTCGAGGGGCAGGAATTTGCGGTTTCGATCCGTCTGATTGGATACCGGGTGCGACGAGGACTCAGCATTGAATGACAAGGTAAGACAAGCCGCACGCCTGAGCGTCGCCCCTATGATGGATTGGACGGACAGGCATTGTCGTTATCTGCATCGGTTGCTGAGCACCGAGGCGCTGCTGTACACTGAAATGGTAACAGCGCCTGCGTTAGTTCGGGGTGGTGCGCTGCATTTGCTGGACCACAACCCGCAGGAGCATCCCGTGGCCCTGCAACTGGGCGGGTCGAACCCTCAGGAATTGGCACAAGCGGCCCGGTTGGGGGCGGATGCTGGTTATGATGAGATCAATCTGAATTGTGGCTGCCCGTCTGATCGAGTGCAATCTGGCACTTTTGGTGCGGTGCTGATGAAATCCCCTGACCGCGTTGCGGATTGTGTTGCCGCAATGCGCGAAGCCGTGGACGTAGATGTCACGGTCAAATGCCGCATTGGAGTCGACGACCAACAGCCCGAAGACATTTTGCCTGAGTTTCTGAGCCAGATCAGGCAAGCGGGATGCTCTCGGGTCACAATTCACGCGCGCAAAGCCTGGCTGCAAGGGCTCAGCCCCAAGGAAAACCGGGATATACCGCCTTTGGATTATGATCTCGTGCATCGGATGAAGGCGGAATTCCCGGATATGCACATCTCTATAAATGGTGGCATTGCTGATCTGGAACAGGCGCGCGGGCATCTGGATGCAGGGCTGGATGGTGTGATGATCGGGCGGGCTGCGTATCATCAGCCGTCAGATGTTCTGTCCACAGCGGATCCTGTGATTTTTGGGGTCGGTCAGGCCGCCGTCCCGTTTGCTGTTGTCCGGAAAATGGTGCCTTATATCGAATGCCATCTTGCTGGCGGAGGGCGCTTGCACCAGATTACGCGACATATGCTTGGCCTGTTCGCAGGACGGCCGGGTGCGCGGGCTTGGCGACGGACCCTGTCTGAAGGTGCAGTGCATGACGGGGCGGGCCCCGAGGTTATGTTGCAGGCACTGGATCATGTCGCGCCTCTGACCGAGGCCTGAATGGTGGCAATACGGCAAAAGGTCGGTTGGGGGGAATGATGCCCGAAGTAATGTTGCTTGCTCAGATGCTGGTTCTTCTGCTGGTGATCGGAGCGCTGGCAGGCGTTTTGGCGGGTCTGTTGGGTGTCGGCGGAGGCATCGTGCTGGTCCCTGCTTTTTTCTATGCGTTTCAGACCCTTGGGTATGGCGGCCCGCAGTTGATGCAGCTGTGCCTCGCCACCTCACTGGCAACGATTATCGTAACCTCACTACGGTCGGTTCTGGCACATAACAAAAAGGGTGCCGTTGATTGGGATATCCTGAGCAGTTGGGGTCCGGGCATCGCCATCGGTGCGGTGTTGGGCGTGATGGTGGCATCCGCTCTTCGGACCGAGGCATTGCAGGCCCTGTTCGGTGTATTGGGTATGGTGATTGGTGCCTATCTTGGTCTGGGTAAATCCGAATGGCGGCTTGGAGACGCCATGCCCAAGGGCCTGAAACGCGCTCTCCTGTCGCCCTCGGTCGGCTTCCTATCCGTTCTGATGGGTATCGGCGGCGGCAGCTTTGGCGTGCCGTTAATGAGCTTGTTCAACACGCCAATTCACCGGGCTGTCGCCACGGCGGCCGGGTTTGGCGTGATCATCGCTGTGCCCTCGGTCATGGGGTTCCTGTTTCTCGAAATTGCCCCTGAACACCGCCCGCCCTTTACCATCGGCGCCGTCAATCTGATTGCCTTTGGGATTGTGGTCGCCATGACCATGATCACTGCGCCCTGGGGCGTAAAGTTGGCCCATGCGATGGATCCAAAGCCGCTCAAGCGGATATTCGCGGTCTTCCTGACTCTGGTCGCCCTGAATATGTTGCGCAAGGCGTTGGGTTTTTGAGTTCTTTCGAGGAAAAGGGTTGGGTGAAATTTCCCCACGACCGGGCTATTCTGGACTGGGTATCTTATGCGCTGCCTGCAGCACGCGCTGCTGCGACGGATCCGGAATTCGCGCATTGGATGGACTGTGAAGGGACCTGGTTCATTGGGGTCGACGCGCTGAACAACGACACCGAGGGCAGGGTCCAGGGGTCCCCGGTTCTGACCGGGGCCGTCATGGATTTCATAGTGTCGCGTTATGGGTCGTTGCCGTTGCACAAAGCCCAGGTCTCGGTCATTTACCCCGGCTACCCGTTGCCCCGACGCGGAGAGGGCGAGGCTGCTGCCCAGTATCGAGCAAAGCGGGATGCGGCCCATGTGGATGGTTTACGCCCGTCCGGCCCGGACAGGCGCCGCAGGGTCGAGGAACCGCATGCGTGGATTCTGGGCATTCCATTGACCGATGCCAGCGCGAATGCGTCCCCGATGGTTCTTTGGGAAGGTAGCCACAAGATCATGCAGGCTGCATTTGCGGATGCACTTGAAGACAAGCGCCCGGACACTCTGGATCAGGTGGACATAACAGATGTTTATCAGGCTGCCCGTCGTGAGGTCTTTGATACTTGCCGTCGCATCGTACTGCCCGCACGTCCGGGCGAGGCCTATCTGCTGCACCGCCACTGCCTGCACGGGGTAGCGCCATGGGGCAGCGGGGCTGAGGCTGGGTCGGATGGCCGGATGATCGCCTATTTTCGGCCTGAATGCGCTGGCGGTGTGGCCGAATGGATCAAATCCTCCTAACGTTCTGTCATTATACAGATTTGGAGGATTTTTTGATGATTGCTGTCCACAAAAACTCTGACGGAGCATTGATTGAAATCGAGCTTTCCGGCGAAGTGACAGGTACGGACTATTCCACAACATTGATCCCGGCGATTGAGGCCGCACTGGCCGAACACGATACAGTGCGGTTGTTGGCGATCGTGCAGCCAGAGTTCAAAGGGTACGATCTGAATGCGGTTTGGTCGGATACAAAATTGGGCCTCAGCCACTGGCGCGGCTTTGACCGAATTGCAGTGGTGGCGGATCAGGGTTGGGTTCAGACCAGTATCCGGCTTGCGGCTCCGCTTTTCCCTTGCCCTGTGCAGGTATTCGATCACGCGAATATTGAAGAAGCGCGCCGATGGTTGCGCGAATCTCTGGGCTCTATTCACGTTATGGATCTGGGCGGCCCCTGCGTGCAGGTCAGCCTGATGGGAAAACTCGACCCTGACGAATTCAAAAAGGCCGAAACCGATCTGGACTACATTTTGCAGGAGAAACAGGGGTTTCGCCTGCTGATTGATCTGTCCAAGTTTGACGGATGGCAAGGCCTTACGGCGCTTGCCTCGCATTTTCGGCTGGCCCGGGGGCATATTGGTAATCTGGATCGGGCAGCGGTTGTTGGCGACAAAGCCTGGCAACATCTGGCCCAACGGGTGGCCAGCCACATCCTTGGCACACGCACTCAGTTCTTTCCCGCCGAGGAAATTCAGAACGCCAAAACATGGCTTGCGTCTGGGTAGAAACGCAGCGGCTTGAGCCTGCTGTGACATTTACGTCAGGGCACAGAAATATCAGCGAGGATTTTTCTTGATCGATTGGTCAAAAAAGACGTACACAGATCGAACTCCTCTGCCGAACCACTGCAGAGGATCGATTGTTGAAACGCGCCGCTGTGGGTTGCCACTCACTCACCAGCTGTCAACGAACTTGACCCCCTCGTAGTTCAGACCAGCCCGCAGCGGTGCAGATTCAGCAATCACATCCTTTTGTGGAAATCTCAGGCCTTGTTGAGCCGCCCCGCCCGGCCGCCGCGCCGTTTGGCAAGCAGCGGTTTGCGAGACGGTAGGTCTGCCATGATATCGGCGCGCTCAGAGCTGTCCATTTTCGACCAGCGAGAGATTTCGTCGATCGTGCGGTAGCAACCGGTACAAATACGCTCGGTCGGGTGCACAACGCAGATCTGGATGCACGGGCTTTCGACCTCGTTCCTTTTCCAAACCATGTTCGACATCAGCGTTTTCCGATCCTTAAAGAAAGCGCATTCTGTCCAGCGCGCCTTGCAGAATATAGCCTGCCGCGACGTGGTCGATAACCTGTCTGCGACGCTTTCGTGTCGTATCCGCCTCAAGCAGTGCCTTTTCTGCCGCAACCGTGCTGAGCCGTTCGTCCCAGAACCCGATCGGAACTTCGGTCAAACGGGACAGGTTTCGGGCAAAGGCACGGGTGGACTGGCAGCGTGGCCCTTCGCTACCATCCATGTTTTTCGGCAGACCCAGTAGGATGCCCCCGATCTCACGGTCGGCTATGATTTCCAGCAGACGGGCAGAATCCAGAGTGAATTTCTTGCGCCTTACGGTCTCCAGCGGGCTAGCAACACCGCGCATCCGGTCCGAGACTGCAACCCCGATAGTCTTTTCTCCCAGATCAAGACCGATCAACGCGCTCATAGGCGCAAGCGAGCCTGCAAATTCCTCAAAAATGTCATGGATCATCGGGTCACCCCAGCCTGAGCTGCTGCCGCACCAAGGATATCCAGTGCGTTGTCATTGTCCGAGAATACGGATTGGGCTTCGGCGTAGATCGCGGTGGCCCGGTCGATGTCGCCAACCACCCCAAGGGCACCGATCAGCCGGGCCCATTCTTCGGGGGAGCCGCCTTCGGTTGCAAGCCTATCTGACAGTTGCTCGACCATGCCAAGGATCATCTCTTGGCGCTCTTGTGCGGTCAGAGATGCAGCGGCCTCGATGTCATCCTCACCGGGGCCTGGGTTCCCTGCTGGTATAGGGGCGGCATTGAACACACCCGCACGAAAGGCCAGATCGTCCATCTGTGCGCGAATGGCCGTTGCCCAAGGGGCATTTGTCGGCGCGCTTCCAAGTGCATCCACCCAGATCCTGTAACCGATATCAGGTCGTCCGACCTGTACCATCATCTGTCCCAGGTAATACAAGGCCGGACCGTGGCGTGGATCACGCTGCAATGACTGTTTCAATGCGTCTTCAGCTTCGGGCGAGATATATCCGTTGGTAGCAAGGATCATCATCTCGGCAAGATGCGAATAGGCATCTGCGGGTGCCGTGTTCCCAGACAGTTCGATCACACGTTGCTGCGCTTTGTAGGCGGCATGGAAGTTACCTGCGTTCGCCTCGTGCTGGGCAAGAAGGATATGTCCTTGTAGGTCATCAGGACGACCGGAAACGGTTTCGCGAAGTTGCCCGAGAAGAGAGGCATAGCTTTCGTCAAGCTGTGGCAGTGGTGCGGGTGGCGTGGCGGCTTCTGCCTCGGCCTGACTGGGGCGCTCTGTGCGCAGAGCATCGGCCATTTCTAGCCGCAATGACAGGGGCTGATCGGGGAGCCCGGCTGCACCAAGCTTCAGATAAATCCAGGATCCTCCGCCTACCAGGATGGCCGCGACAAATATGGATGCCGTAACCGAGATCCATTTGGAAGGCCCTTGCGGTTCAGACAAAGATTGCATCTGCGCATCAGCCGCAAGAATGCGGCGTGAAATTTCCGTGCGAACTCGCTCGGCATCTGCGTCAGCGATGACACCACGGGCCAGGTCTCGATCTACGCTGGCCAACTGTTCACGATAGACCTGCAAGTCATACGCAGTGGATGGTTCGCGCGTATCTCGCCTACGCAGTATCGAAATCCCAAGAAAAACCGCTATCAGGACGGCGGTGGCTATGATGAGGGCCCAGAAGGTCATGATAACTCCAAGATGGCTGTCCTGACTTAGACCTGTGGCGGGGCGGAAAAAAGGGACAAATGGCCGCGAGGGGGCTTCATGTCGCAATAATAAGGGCGATGTCGCAATAGTGCGATATTATGGCGTTGCACGGCAGGGGCCAAAGGCGGTTACGCGGCATACCTGCGCCAATCACCGAACCGGATGGATTCGCTTATGAAACACTATTCAGCCTTTGCTGTGGCGCGCGAAGCGCTGCGCTATCATACCGGATGGGAACGCGCCTGGCGTTCGCCCGAGCCCAAGAAACGCTATGACGCCATCATTGTGGGGGCGGGTGGCCATGGTCTGGCAACCGCCTATTACCTGGGTAAGAACTATGGCATCCAGAATGTCGCTGTGATCGAAAAAGGCTGGTTGGGCGGTGGTAATACCGGTCGGAACACAACCATCATCCGCTCGAACTATCTGCAGGATCCGTCTGCCGCGATCTATGAAAAGGCGCGTAGCCTTTATGAGGATCTGAGCCAGGACCTGAATTATAACGTCATGTTCAGCCCGCGCGGCGTGATGATGCTGGCGCAGACCCAGCATGAAATCCGCGGCTATCAGCGCACGGCTCATGCGAATGCGCTGCAGGGTGTAAAGACTGAATGGATCACACCTGAACGGGTCAAGGAACTGGTGCCAATCATCAATCTCGAAGGCCCGCGCTATCCGGTTCTGGGTGCGCTGTGGCAGGAACGCGGTGGCACCGCCCGTCACGATGCGGTGGCTTGGGGCTATGCGCGCGCTTGTTCCGCTATGGGCATGGATATCATCCAGCAATGCGAAGTGACCGGGGTTCGGTCACAGGATGGTCGTGTTGTCGGTGTTGACACCACCAAAGGTGCGATCGACTGTGACAAGCTGGGCATCGTGGTTGCGGGCCATTCCGGTCAACTGGCCGAAATGGCGGGCTTCCGTCTGCCGCTTGAGGCGATTGCTCTTCAGGCGCTGGTGTCTGAGCCGATCAAACCCTGCATGGACGTGGTCGTGATGGCCAACACGGTGCATGGCTACATGTCGCAATCCGACAAGGGAGAGATGGTGATCGGTGGCGGCACCGACGGGTTCAACAACTACACCCAACGCGGCAGCTTCCACCATATCGAAGAAACTGTGCGCGCGTTGGTCGAGACCTTCCCGATGATCTCACGTCTGAAAATGCTGCGGCAATGGGGCGGGATCGTGGATATGACCGGCGACCGCTCGCCCATCCTGTCAAAAACACCCCTGGGGAACTGTTTCATCAACGGTGGCTGGGGCACCGGTGGCTTCAAGGCCATTCCGGGGTCCGGCTGGGGCATGGCACAGCTGATGGCCACGGGTCATTCACCGCTGACCGAGGCGTTCTCGTTGGATCGTTTCAAAGAAGGCCGCTTCATCGACGAAAGCGTCGCGGCCGGGGTGGCGCACTGATGGAGATTTTTCGGCGAAAAATCTCGCGCACCCGTTGCTTAGATTTCGCATGCAGCATGGTCTCGCCTGCTGCCGAGAGGATGAACATATGCTGATCCTGAATTGCCCCTATTGCGGTGTCGATGCCGAAGAAACCGAACTGGCCGCCGGTGGCGAGGCGCATCTGAAGCGTTTCGGTCCGGGCTCATCAGATGGTGATTTCCACGATTACCTGTTCATGCGTGAAAACCCTAAAGGCGTTCATTTCGAACGCTGGCGCCATGCGAATGGATGCGGCAAGTGGTTCCACGCGGCGCGCTGCACGCAAACGCTCGAAGTTTTCGGCACCTACTCTGCCCAGGTGTTTGAGCCGCCCAAAGAAATTCGCGAGGCGATTACCGCCAAGCGCCCTGGCTGGACGTGGAGAGAATACAAATGATCCGCGCCACCACCCGTAATTCCGCCTGCGAAAGGTCCGCATCATGAGCACCCGTCTCGCAAATCAAGGCCGGCTGATTGACCGGTCGAAACAGGTCACATTCTCCTTCAACGGCACTTCGATGCAGGGCTACGAAGGCGACACGCTTGCCTCGGCCTTGCTGGCTAATGATCAGATGATGATGGGCCGGTCGTTCAAGTATCACCGCCCACGTGGTGTTGTCGCCAGTGGTGCGGAAGAACCCAACGCTCTGGTCGGTCTGGGGCAGGGCAATCGGTTCGAGCCGAACCAGCGCGCCACCACGACCGAGCTGTTCAACGGTCTGACCTCGATCTCTCAGAACCACTGGCCGAACCTGGAATTTGATATCGGTGCGATCAATACGCACCTGTCGCGGTTCTTGCCGGCTGGCTTCTATTACAAGATGTTCATTCATCCCAAGCCGTTCTGGAAACATGTCTACGAGCCGTTCATCCGCCAATCTGCCGGTCTGGGCAAAGCCCCCGACAAGGACAGCCGTGATGCGGATACCTATGAGCATTTCTACAACTTCGTCGATGTGTTGGTGATCGGTGGCGGCGTGGCCGGTTTGCAGGCTGCCAAAGTGGCCGCTCAGTCCGGTGCAAAGGTCATGTTGATTGAGCAGACCGCGCATTGGGGTGGCCGTGCCCCAGTTGATGGCGGCACAATCAATGATGAGCCTGTGGATAAGTTTGTGGAACAAATTGTTTCCGAATTTGAAACAATGGGCAACGTCATCTTGCGCAACCGCTGCATGGGTGCAGGGGTCTATGACCATGGCTATGTGCTGGGCTATGAACGCCTGACAGACCACAAGCCTGGTGCACAGGGCCCGCGCCATCGTCTCTGGCGTATTCGGGCGAAACAGGTCGTGACTGCTACCGGTGCGATTGAGCGTCCGTTGTCTTTTGCGGGTAATGATGTGCCGGGTGTCATGCTGGCCTCGGCCATGCGGGATTATGTCGTGAACTGGGGTGTGACACCCGGTGAAAAGGTGATTGTGGCCACCAATAATGACGACGCCTACCGGACTGCGATCACCTTGAAACAGGCCGGTGTCGATATCTTGCGTGTGGTTGACGCAAGGGCTACCTCCGGCCCTCTGGCTGAAGAGGCGCGCCAACTGGGTATCCGCGTCGATGTGGGCAAGGCCATTGCCAAAGTCAAAGGCGGCAAACGCGTCAAGAAAGTTGCCATCTGCAATCAGGACGGCATCGGTGGCGCCCGTGAAGAGGTGGAATGCGATGCGGTTGCGATGTCGGGCGGTTGGTCTCCGGTCGTGCATATGTGGTCGCACTGCGGCGGCAAGCTGATCTGGGACGATGCCAATGCGCATTTCCGGCCGGATCCTGCGCGACCCCCGCTTGGGGCCGATGGCGAAGGGTTCGTCGTAGCCGCCGGGGCATCGAATGGCCCGATGGCGCTGGGCGATGTGCTGGCCGATGCCGATGCAGCCGGTAAGGCCGCAGCCAAAGCGGCTGGATTCAAAACCAAACGCACCAAAGCGCCTGTCGGGGAAACTACGTCAGAGGCACCTATGGCTGCGGTCTGGTTGATGCCTGCGAACGCGGATATTCAACTGCGGATGAAGTCCTGGCTGGACTTCCAAAACGACGTCAAAGTTTCGGACGTGCAACTTGCTGCGCGTGAGGGGTATGAGAGCGTTGAACATACCAAGCGTTACACCACTCTGGGCATGGCAACCGATCAGGGTAAACTGAGTAACATCAACGGATTGGCGATCCTAGCTGATGCGTTGGACTCCGAAATCCCGAAGGTTGGAACAACAACGTTCCGCCCGCCTTACACCCCAATTTCAATGGCATCTATCGGCGGTGAGGCACGTGGTGAGGTGTTCCAGCCAATCCGTCAAACCCCGATGCACAACTGGCACGACAAGAACGGCGCCGATTGGGAGCCGGTCGGCCACTGGCGCCGGACTTATGCCTATGTTCGTCCGGGTGAATCCGTGCATGACGCCGTGAACCGTGAGGTGAAAAATACCCGCGAGAACCTCGGCCTGCTGGATGCCTCGACCTTGGGCAAGCTGATCGTCAAAGGGCCGGACGCAGGCAAGTTCCTGGACATGATGTACACCAACATGATGTCTACTCTGAAGGTCGGCAAATGCCGCTATGGCCTGATGTGTTCCGAGAATGGCTTTCTGATCGACGACGGTGTTGTTGCCAGGATCGACGAAGACACATGGTTGTGCCACACCACCACCGGCGGGGCCGAACGTATCCACGGTCACATGGAAGAATGGCTGCAAACCGAATGGTGGGACTGGAAAGTCTATGTTGCCAACGTGACCGAGCAATATGCGCAGGTCGCCGTTGTTGGCCCCAACGCCCGCAAGGTGCTTGAAAAGCTCGGCGGCATGGATGTGTCGAAAGAGGCGCTGCCCTTCATGGAGTGGCGCGATGGCAAGATCGGCGACTTTGATTGCCGGGCTTATCGCATCTCGTTCTCGGGTGAGCTGTCGTACGAGATCGCCGTCCCTGCATCACAAGGGCAGGCCTTCTGGAATGCGCTGATGGATGCAGGCAAGGAATTCGGCGTGATGCCCTATGGCACTGAATGTCTGCACATACTGCGGGCCGAGAAGGGCTTTATCATGATCGGCGACGAAACCGATGGAACCGTGATCCCGCAGGATCTGGGGCTGCATTGGGCGCTTTCGAAAAAGAAAGAGGATTACCTCGGCAAACGTGCCCATTTGCGCAGCCATATGGCCGATCCCGAGCGTTGGAAACTGGTGGGTCTTGAGACTGTGGATGGTTCTGTCATCCCGGATGGGGCTTACGCAGTGGGAGAGGGCGTCAACGCCAACGGTCAGCGCAACATGATCGGTCGTGTGACCTCAACCTATTATTCGGCCAATCTGGGCAAAGGCATCGCCATGGGCTTGATCAAGCATGGTCCTGACCGCATGGGCGAGATTGTCGAGTTCCCGGGCACCGATGGCAAATCCTACAAAGCAAAGATCGTGGATCCGATCTTCTTCGACAAGGACGGGGAGAAGCAGAATGTCTGAACCCATCAGCGCACTGAACCACGCCAGCTATGAGGGCATCGCCAAGGTTGAAGAATGCGGCCTGCAGGGCATGATCACCCTGCGCGGCGACCTGTCCGACAAGGTTCTGGTGAAGGCCGTCAAAGACGCCACCGGCCAGAAAGTACCCGGCCAGCGCGAGGCATTTGTCGACGGAGACAGCGGTGTTTGCTGGATGTCCACCGACGAATTGCTTGTGCTTGTCCCATATGCCGAGGTCGAGGCCAAACTGGCCGCGATGACCAACGCGCTAAGCGGTGTGCATGCCCTGGCGGTCAACGTCTCGGATGCCCGCGCGGTGTTCAGCATCTCGGGCTCGAACGCTCGCGAAGTTCTGGGCAAACTGGCCCCGGTAGATCTGTCGGCTGACGCCTTCCAACCCGGCCAAATCCGCCGCTCGCGCTTGGCGCAGGTTGCCGGTGCGTTCTGGCTGGATGACGCCGAAACTCTCCGCGTCGTCTGCTTCCGGTCAACCGCAGACTACGTGTTCAAACTGTTGAAGGTCGCAGCGCAGCCGGGCAGTGAGGTCGGGGTATATTAGGTTCCGAAGCTAGGAAAAAAAGCCCCGGATTTTCCGGGGCTTTTGCGGTTTAACCGAAGCTTAACCATCGATCACTTTGCATTTGCCTTGCCCTGAAGGCTTGTTGACAAAGTTGGCATTCACCCAGTTGCCTCTCAGTTTCACGGTGTTGTCAGAAGGGTCAATGCGGGCCGTGTAATTTACCCGGACTTTTTGGCCGCCAAACTCTGTCAACTCAACGCGCCAATCCAGCTTGTAACGCTTCTTTCTATCAATTTTCAGCTTAGCGGACTGCATTTCGTTGTGCCCGCTGGCTGTTTGCGCACTAACGTCGTCCTTATCAATAACAAAGATATAGCGGGGCGCGACCCACCCGGTTCCGTCGCGGTCGCGAACGGCACAATCGTAAGTAATTGTTTCCGCCGCCGCTGCCTGTGCAAAAACGGTAAAAATGGATGCTAAGAAAAGATATTTCATGGTTCCTCGTTTAATCGGTCTATCCAGAAGGGAAGACACCAAACAACGCGAGAGTTTCAAGCGCATATGCAACTAATGCACGAAAAAAATTCTGCACATTCTATTCACGCAACACAACGGCGCGATACCGCTTCAACTCTTGAGGTTGCAGCAATTCTTCGACCTTTAGTGGGTGCCCGTTTTCGTCTTGAATTTCAGTGTAGAAGGCAAGGCTTTCTAAGAGTTGAGATGTCCGTATAAGCCGGTCTTCCTCGGCCAGAAGGGGCGAGTGGAGCGAAATATACAGGGCCGGGCGATGCTTTTTCAGAAAGGGCAAAAGGCTCGGCAGAACCGCAAATTCCGCCCCTTCGATATCCATCTTGACCAAGGAGACACGGGACAGGTCATTTACGGCCTCGAACTGATCCCACTCGATGGTCAATGCATCTGTCCCATGCACCCCGTCATGCAACAGTGAACTGGTGGAATCCCCGGGTTCACCGCGAACGGATGCCATACGGGCCACGCCGAATTGATCCGACAATGCGACGCCAAATGCCGAAACATTGCGAATGTCGTTCAGGTCCAGATTCCACGCCAGATGCCGAAACGCGGTGGGGTCTGGTTCGAAACACCAGACGTGGCGGGCTTTGCGGGCACCGTACAGCACCGTTGGGCCGATCCATGCCCCGATGTCCAGATAGTCGCTGTCCGGCGTTAGATATCTATCCAGCACGGCAAAAGTCTCGGGCTCCCACGCGCCGGCCGAGGCCTTGCGCCAGAACTTCGAGTGGTAGGGATCCAGCCGGAAAGGCTCGCCATTCAGGCTGCCCGCATAGTATCCGCGGGCGCGGTAAAACATCTTGCGCGCCTGAGTTAGCATCGCGGACCTCCGGGTTTTATGATCTCTGCCCTTGACCTGCGGCACTTGCCAAAGCATTTAACCTTGGGAACCGCAACTTACATTTTAAACAGGGGGCCGAGATGGCTTTTGAACTTCCTGATCTTCCTTATGCACACGACGCGCTGGCAGCCAAGGGCATGTCCGCCGAAACATTGGAATTTCACCACGACCTGCACCACAAGGCCTATGTCGACAACGGCAACAAGCTGATCGCTGGTACCGAGTGGGACGGCAAGTCGCTGGAAGAGATCATCACCGGCACCTACGACGCAAATGCCGTCGCGCAAAACGGCATCTTCAACAACATCAGTCAGCTTTGGAACCACAACCAGTTCTGGGAGATGATGGGCCCCGGCGACAACGCCATGCCTGGCGAGCTGGAAAAGGCGCTGGTCGAATGCTTTGGCTCGGTTGACGAGTTCAAGTCGCAGTTCAGCGCGGCTGGTGCCGGTCAGTTCGGTTCGGGCTGGGCGTGGCTGGTCAAGAATGCGGACGGTTCGCTGGCCGTGACCAAGACCGAAAACGGCGTGAACCCGCTGTGCTTTGGCCAGACTGCTCTGTTGGGCTGCGACGTGTGGGAGCATTCATATTACATAGACTTCCGCAACAAGCGTCCGGTGTACCTGTCGAACTTCCTCGACAATCTGGTGAACTGGGAAAACGTCGCTTCGCGGCTGTGATCCAGTGACCCGTAGAGGGTTCATAAAGGGCCTGCTGGCAGTGATGCTGGCAGGCCTTTTTGCTGCCACGTATGGTTTCTTCATCGAACCCGCGCTGCGCCTGCGTGTTCGTAAGTGGCGGATCCGGCGCGCGGACTGGACCGCACCGCCGCTGCGGATCGCGGTGCTGGCTGATCTGCATGTTGGTGAGCCCTATGTGGGGTTGAAAAGAGTCCAGCAGATCGTTCGGCGCACAAACGCTCTGTCACCTGACCTTATCCTGCTGTTGGGGGACTATGCCGCCGGGCACAGGATAAATTTACAACCGGTTAAAATTGCCGATCTGGCGCCGGTGTTGTCCGGGTTGCAGGCAAAGCATGGTGTCTATGCGGTTCTGGGAAATCACGATTGGTGGGATGACCGGTCAGCCCAAAAGCGCAGGGGCGGGCCGAATCTGTACGGCGATGCGCTGAGACGGAATGGTATCCGGGTGCTTTCAAACGAGGCCTTCAAACTGGATGGTGCCGGGATTTGGCTTGCAGGCCTCGAAGATCAGTTGGCGATTTATACGGGCAATGGTCGATACCAAGGGCTGGATGACCTGCCTGCGACGCTTGGGCAGATCACGGATGATGCCCCGGTGGTGATGATGGCGCATGAACCGGATATCTTCCCCAAAGTTCCCGATCGCGTGGCCCTGACCCTGTCAGGTCATACTCATGGAGGGCAGGTACGGCTGTTTGGCTGGTCGCCGGTGGTGCCCTCGAAATTCGGCAATCGCTATGCCTATGGTCACGTGCGCGAAGGCAATCGTGATCTGGTCGTGTCCGGGGGTATCGGATGTTCGATCCTGCCCGTGCGTTTTGGTGTAACGCCCGAAATTACGGTAATCGAACTGTTCTCCTAACCGGTGAAAACCCGCCTATAGCCGCAGTTTCGCGGTCCGGCCGGATTGTAAGACGGCGCGCAGTGCTTACTTTAAGTGTGGCGGAGGAGAGAGCCGCAAATCACTTGAAAAAATTCCAGGCGGCGCAGCGAAAAACAAAGTTGCGCAAATGGTTAGCCGTGCCTGAAAGATGAGGGATGGTCTCAGAAAACCAAATCAGGAGATCACAATGGTCGCATTAACGCAGGGAACATGGATTGTCATCGCCGACGGGGAAAAGGCGCTGTTCATGGAGAATATCACGGATGCCGAAGACCCCAATCTGGTGGTTGTCTCGGTCGAAGAAAGCGATGTCCCAAACGCTAGGCCCTCTGATCGGGCGGGGCGGCGCTCTGACAATGGGCCCAATCAGAAATCTGCCGTTGAAGAACCCAAGTGGAAATCGCAGGCCAAGTCTCTGTTCGTGCAGGATGTGGCAAATCTGTTGAATCGCAAAGGTTTGAAGGGCGCATATAAACGCCTGGTTTTGGTCGCCAGCCCCCATGTTCTGGGCCTTCTGCGTCGCCGCCTGCACAGCGAAGTCTTAAGGAAAGTGGTTGCAGAGGTTGATAAGACCCTGACCAACCACCCGCTGAACAAAGTGGAACAGGTTCTGATCAGCCGTCTAAAACCAGCCAGTTGAGTATCCGGCGATCTGCGGACGGACCATACTGCCCGACTAGCCCTTATGCGGGACCAGCATCGCCCTCAGTGTCGACATAGCCGTTTCCGGGCTGTCGACCCACGTTATGAAATCGGCCAGAGATGTGTCCGCAAATCCCTGGCCGATGACCTGCTGCACAAGATCATGAAGGGCATCCCAATATCCATCAACATTCATGACCAGAATGGGTTTGTCGTGCAGACCCAACTGTCGCCATGTCAGGGCTTCGAACAATTCGTCCAGTGAACCCGGACCACCCGGCAGGACGACCACGGCATCGGCGTTCATGATCATGACCTTTTTCCGCTCGTGCATCGTTTCGGTAATCACGAAACGGGTCAGGTCGGTCTTGCCGACCTCGCGCTTTAACAGGTGAACGGGAATTACGCCGAATGTGTCGCCTCCGGCGGATTGCGCTGCGCGCGCAACTTCGCCCATCAGGCCCACATCGCCAGCACCATAGACCAGTCGCCAGTCCTCCTGCGCCAGAAGCTGGCCAAAGGACCGG
This sequence comes from Ruegeria sp. YTSA219, assembly GCF_059609985.1. Lineage (NCBI taxonomy): Bacteria > Pseudomonadati > Pseudomonadota > Alphaproteobacteria > Rhodobacterales > Roseobacteraceae > Ruegeria > Ruegeria sp. YTSA219. Next base: position 290,346 of record NZ_JBXWMT010000002.1, on the reverse strand, counting down.
GCGGCGTCGGAATAGCTGGTTTGGGCGCCATTGCGTGACCCGCAATACACACAGACGGATTTCTGAGACATCGGGAGGGTTCTCCGGGGTTGTATCTGGGGTTTTGACCCGTGATAGCGGTATTGATAGATTGGCTCAACCGTCAGGCAGATTGCGTTGCAGATAAGGCATTTGCGCTGCGGAGTGAAAGGAAGAGTATGGATTCCAATTCGGGTAGCGAAGGCTCCGGATCTTTCACCTGGGGGGTGATCGCCGGTTTGCTGGTTCTGTTAGGCGCAGGCGGCGCGTATTTTTCCGGCGCGTTTGATCGCACACCTCTGGACCCAGCGCCGCAAACAGATGTGGCCGAGGATGCGTCAGAGAACACCTCTGTAGCTTCCGACACAGGGGATGCCCCGCAGACCGACGATACGGATACGGAAACGATAGAAGCCGAGGCGTCGACAGAAGGGGCGGACGAAACTGCTGAACCGGTAGCGGATGTTGCCGAAGTTGCACCTCCGGCCCTTGACCAGATCTTCGTCGAGCCTGATGGGAATGCGGTTCTGTCTGGTAACGCAGAGCCCGGCGTTGAGGTGCGAGTGTTGCTGGATGGCGAAACACTGCACAGCTTTACCGTCGATGACAGTGGCCAGTTTGCAGAATTCGTGTCCATTCCGTTTTCCACCGCCGCACGCGGTCTGACGCTGGAATCCGATGGGGTCGATCAACCTGTACGCTCTGACGACTATCTGATTGCTGCATTGCCCGAACCTGAACCAGAGGTCGCATCAGTCGATACTGCAGAAACCACCCCAGCCGACGAATCCGCAAGCGGCGATGAAACCGAGGCGGGGCAGGTCGCTCAAACCGGCGACGTATCTTCTGAAGAAACGGCAGATTCCACGCAAGGACAACAGGTTGCGATCCTGCGATCGGGGGAAGACGGGGTCGAGCTTGTCCAACCTGCGACGCCTCAGAGCACCGAACCTGATCAGGTTGCGTTGGATACGATCGGGTATTCAGACACGGGTGAGGTCGAGCTGACCGGCCGCGTGGCTGATGGTTCCGCGGTACGCGTGTACCTGGACAACCAACTGGTCGCCGATATGCAGCCCACGGATGATGGAAAATGGCGCAGCGAGATCGAAGGCATTGATCCCGGTGTGTATACGCTGCGTGTGGATGAGGTTGCCTCGGACGGCACGGTTAAAAGCCGTCTGGAAACCCCGTTCAAGCGTGAGCCTCTAGAAGTTCTGAGCGTGGCCGAAGTGGACGATGGGCCTGCACCCTCTCAGGAAACACCGGCCATCCGTTCGGTTACAGTACAAAAGGGTGATACGCTTTGGGCTATCTCTCGGGAACGATTTGGCGATGGTGTCTTGTATGTCAAGCTGTTCGAGGCCAATCGAGGCGCGATCCGCGACCCGGATCTGATCTATCCGGGGCAGGTATTCACCATTCCGGAATAATCCTGTACCTCTGACCTTCCGGGGTCAGGGGCACTCTCTGACCGCAGTTCCGGTACGTGAAGAGACGAGTAGCCCCGATGAATTCCGACAATATCCCAAAATTGGACGCGCGCAGCTCTGGCTGGCGTACAATCCGGAAAGTTGCGCCTTATCTCTGGCCCGAGGATGAGCCCTGGGTTAAGCGCCGCGTTCTGATTGCTATGGGCATGTTGGTTCTGGCCAAGTTGATCGCGGTCTACACCCCGATTTTGTACAAAGGCGCGGTTGATAGCCTGGCGGGCGAGGGCGTTCCCCCCGTTGCGTTGGGTGCTGTTGGGTTGACGGTGGCATATGGTGTCGCGCGCATGATGACTGTTGGTTTGCAGCAGTTGCGGGATGCGGCCTTTGCTCCTGTCGGGCAGCGGGCATTGCGCGCACTGGCATTGGAAACTTTCCAGCATATCCACCAGTTGTCGATGCGCTATCACGTGACGCGGCGCACGGGCGGTCTGAGCCGTATTATCGAGCGCGGCGTAAAAGGGGTCGAGTTCCTCTTGCGTTTCCTGCTGTTTTCCATCGGGCCTTTGATCCTTGAACTGCTGCTTGTTGCGATCATTCTGATGTGGCTGTTTGATGTCTGGTATCTGGTGGTCGTCGCGGCAACGATCGCGCTGTATATCTGGTTCACATTTGCGGTGACCGAGTGGCGCGTGAAACTGCGCCGCGAGATGAATGATCAGGATACCGAGGCGAACCAGCGCGCCATCGACAGCCTGCTGAATTTTGAAACCGTCAAGTATTTCAATGCCGAAACGCGTGAAGCTGAACGGTATGATGTGTCAATGAAAGCCTATGCGGGGGCGGCTCTCAAGACTGCGTATTCTCTGGCGTTTCTAAATTTCGGGCAGTCCTTTCTGATCACCTGCGGATTGATCGGTGTGATGGTCTTGGCAGCCATTGGGGTGCAGGCCGGGACGCTGACCGTGGGCGATTTCGTTATGGTCAACGCCTATATGATCCAGATTACCGTACCGCTGAATTTTTTGGGTACGGTGTATCGGGAAATCCGCCAATCTCTGGTCGATATGGGCCAGATGTTTGACCTGTTGGAACAACCCGCCGAAGTGGTCGACAAGACCGATGCACCGGATCTGGATGTAACAGGGGGTGAGGTTACCTTGCATGATGTACAATTCGGATATGATGCTGAGCGGGAAATTCTCAAAGGTGTTTCCCTAACCATTCCTGCGGGCCAAACCGTAGCGATTGTGGGTGCGACGGGGTCGGGTAAATCCACCATCGGTCGGTTGCTGTTCCGGTTCTACGATGTCACCGGGGGTGCGCTGAAAATTGATGGGCAGGATGTGCGCGACGTCACGCAGACCAGCCTGCACGCGGCAATCGGAGTGGTGCCGCAGGATACCGTGCTGTTTAACGATACCATTCGCTATAACATTGCCTATGGACGCGACGGGGCCACGCAGGAAGATGTCGAAGCCGCCGCCCGGGCTGCCCAGATCCACGATTTCATAGTCACGTTGCCCGAAGGCTATGACACCACAGTCGGTGAGCGCGGGCTAAAGCTGTCGGGTGGGGAAAAGCAGCGGGTCGGTATTGCCAGAACGCTGCTGAAAAACCCGCCAATCCTTTTGCTGGACGAGGCGACATCGGCGCTGGACACAGATACCGAACAAGACATCAAGGATGCTTTGGCCCATGCGGGCGAGGGGCGTACGGTTCTGACGATTGCCCATCGCCTGAGCACAATCGCCGAGGCAGACAGTATTGTAGTGCTAGAGCGTGGCAAAATCCTGGAGCAAGGCACGCATGATGAATTGCTGAAACGTGAGGGGCGTTATGCTCAGCTTTGGAATCGCCAGCAATCGGATATGCAGGCGGCCTGATAGGCGGCCCAAACTATGTTACACTACAGATCACGCATCTGAGGTATTGTTATGCATAAATATTTCCGCAAGTTCATTGTGCCAGCCATAGCGGCAATTGCCACACTTACACCGGTCTATGCGCTTGGAGACCCCATCATCGGAATTTGGAAGACCGAGCCGGACCGGAAGAACCTCGTCTCTGACATCAAAATTACAGCCTGCGGTGACAAGTTCTGTGGTCAGATTTTATCTGCATATGACGCCAGCGGAAAAGCAGTACAGACGCCGAATATCGGAAAGAAACTGTTCTGGGATGTCGGCAGCCAAGGCGGTGGCAAATATGGCGGGGGTGAATTCTGGGTACCGTTAGTGGATGTTGATGCAGTTCCGCAGATGACGCTGAAGGGTGACACTCTGATGGTCAAAGGGTGTGAACATCACATTTGTGCGCATCAAACCTGGACGCGCGAGTAAAACAGGGCTGGATTGCCCAACCCTGTTGCTCTTTATTCGGCTGCTTTCAGCGGTGAACCGGTCGGTTCTTTCCCAGAACTGTCAGCGCTCGGATCGTCGGTACGCAGCTCATCATCCCAGACCATTTCGGTTGCCTGAGCATTCATCGCGGCTTTACCGATGGCCATATCCAGCGCCACCTGGCTGGATTTTCCCGCTGTAGCACGAGCCAAAATCTTACCCAACCAGATGGCATAGGTTGTCACCCAGACCCGCATAGCCAAAAGCGAAGGCGTCACGATCAGCGTCAGTACCGTCGCGATACCAAGGCCAAAGACAACTGCGGTTGCCAGCTGTTTCCACCACAGCGCTGTGGGGCTGTTGATCGAATACCCGCCGTTGATAAAGTCCAGCGACAGCCCGAACATCATCGGGGTAAGGCCAGCCATCGTGGTGAGTGTGGTCAACAGAACCGGACGAATGCGTGCCTCGGCGGTGCGTATGATCGCCTCGATCCTTGGCATGTACTGGCTATATTCCTGATAGGTGTCGATCAGAACAATGTTGTTGTTCACCACGATCCCTGCCAGAGCCACAATACCCGTTCCTGTCATGATGATCGAGAAGGGCTGTTGCATCACCATCATACCGATCAGAACACCTGTTGTGGACAGTACCACGGCCAGCAGAACTAGGATCGAATTGTAGAACGAGTTGAACTGCGCGAGCAGAATAACGAACATCAGCCCCAACGCGCCCATAAAGGCATTCACAAGAAACGCCCCGGATTCGGCCTGATCCTCCTGATCACCTGTCCATGTCCAGCTGACGGAACTGCCAAAAGGATCGGTTTCCAGCCATTCAGTCAACACAACAATCCGTTCGTTCGGGTTAATCAGACTGGTGCGCGCGTCACCGGATTCGATCAGCGTGCGCAAATCATCGGTGCTTTCTGCCTCGGTCAGCATGATCAGTTCGAACTGAGTCCCATCGGGAAATGCCAATGCGGTAGCGGTTGGGATTTCATCCTCTGCGAGTTCACGCACCACTGCCAATCTTTGATCGGCGCCATCCGGTCCTGTGACCACAACATTGCTCAGGCCGGGCTCAACATCCGCCTTCACGTCAAAATAACGTTCCTGATCGACACGGTTGATTTCGGCCAGTTTGGCGACTGGTTTGCGCGAGACAAAGTTGGACAGTGGCACCAAACCATCGACCGTGCGGACCTTGAGCGTGTCAAGCGTTGACAAGACACGATCCTGATCAGGCAGGCGAACACGGATTTCGATTTCATCATCCACGTTGTCCGGGCGCATTTCGCCCAGCAAAAGGCCACGCGTAACAAGCTGTACCATCGCACCGACGGTGGCTACGTCTGCGCCAAATCGGCCTGCTTTGGCGACATCAACGTCAATCTGCCAGTCGATGCCGGGCAAGGGCAGCGTGTCCTCGATCTTGATAAGGCCCGGGGTGGCGTCGAATACCTCACGCGCGGCCAGGGTGGCTGATGTCAGCTCTTGCCAGCCATCGGCCTTGATCCGCAGATGGACAGGTTTGGAAGAGCCTGGCCCTTGCTCAAGCGGCAAGGTCTCAACGATGATCCCCGGTAGCTGCGCAAGCTCCCTGTTCAACTCTTCCAGAACATAGTCGCCGTCATAGTCTGGCGCCACTGTGTGCCGGTCCAACAATCCTCCGAAAATCGGTTCCGAGACGTTCGGTCTGTCTTCCCAAGGGATGATTTCGAACTGAACCTGACCAACGGTATCCGCCGGGGATTGGCCACCAGGTCCACCGGTGTCCAAACCACCTTCACCAGCGAATGCAAAGACGTTGATAACAGCCGGGTGCGCACTGATAATCTCTTCTGCGGCGAGTACCATCTGGTCCTTTTCGGCCAAAGAGATATTGCCGCGCGCACGGACATAGGCCGTGGCCTGCTCTGGTTCGCTTTCAACGAAGAATTCAACACCGCGGTTGTTTTTCCCAAATGCGGTCATGACTGAAGCTACAGCAAGGCCAATCACCACAATTGATACAATCGGCATGATCGGGTTGCCCACAAGGAATTTCACCACATGCCCAAAGCGTGTGTGTTCGCGGCTGGTCTGCACATGCTCAACCGGGGCGCGTTCGATTTTTGCCGCGCTCAGGGTGACCGACCCGGCAAACGCACCTAGCATGAACAGGATCATTCCAAGAACCGAACTACCTGAATCGACCAGGTAGTCCGGGTTCAATGTCTGCATCGCCCCCAGGAAGATCAGGTATAACGACGGGGGAACCATCGCTGCCCGAACCCACCAGGCTGTTCGCGCCCTCAGCCAGTTCGACGACCGGTCAAACACGCGGCTGAGGCGGCCGGAAACGCCGCCCATCACGGGCAGGTAGATCAATGCAACGATCAACGACGCCGACAAAACGAATATCAGCGTAACTGGCAGCATCCCCATGAATTCGCCCGGAACGCCGGGCCAAAAGAGCATAGGCAAGAAGGCGCATAATGTCGTAGCTGTCGAGGATACGATCGGCCAGAACATCCGTTGTGCGGCTTCGACATAGGCATGCATGGGACCCACGCCCTCGTTGATCCGCTTGTCGGCATATTCAACCACCACGATGGCCCCGTCGACCAGCATTCCGACGGCAAGAATCAAACCGAACATGACGATGTTCGAAATGCTGACCCCCATCACTGCAAGGAATGCAAAGCACAGCAGGAATGAGGTTGGAATCGCAAAACCCACCAGCAGGGCGGCACGGGTCCCAAGCGAGGCCAGAATGACAATCATAACCAGCGCAATAGCGGTAAGAACCGAACCCTCAAGCTGGCTGACCATCGACCCTACGATCCGGCTCTGGTCGTTCGAGGTGCCCAGTTTGATCGCCGCCTGCATCTCGGCTGGCCATTTGGATTGGGCCGCTGCGATAGAGGCTTTGACCTCGTCGACCGTGTCGATCAGATTATAGCCTTTGCGTTTGACGACCTGCAGTGCCACGGTGGCCTCGCCGTTGAAGCGGGCGGTGCCTTCGCGATCTTCGAAAGTATAGTTGATTTGCGCCAGCTCGCCCATGGTCACGACGCGGTCGCCATTGACCTTGACGGGTAGGTCATACACGTCCTGGGCGGTCTTGAAAGACGAAGGGATCTTGACCGAGAAGGTGCCTTGATCGGTTTCTACCTCACCAGCGGCGATCAGCTGGTTGTTGTTCTGAACAACATTGATCAGCTCGGCGGCGGTAACGTTATACGCTTCCAGCCGCAGCGGGTCGATGATCACCTCTAGCAATTCGTCTCGATTGCCGGCTATCCCTGCCTCAAGCACGGAATCCAATGCTTCCAGATCATCCTGCAAATCTTTGGCGACACGGGCCATTGTTCTTTCAGGAACAGCCCCGGTCAGATTGACAATCACAATCGGGAATTCAGAAAAGTTGATCTCGGTCAGGGTATATTGCTCAGCCCCTTCAGGAAAATCGGCCTGGGCGCTGTTCATGGCGTCGCGGACATCGGCCATGATCGCCGTCTTGTCCCATCCAAAATCGAATTCCAGCGCGACACCGGCATAGCCTTCGGCAGCCGTCGACGTCATTTCTTTGAGACCGTCCAGATCAGCCAGCTCGGTTTCCATCGGCTTGACCAGCAGGTTTTCCGAGTCTTCAGCGGAAATGCCGGGGAACTGAACCGAGACGAAAAGCGCAGGGATTTCGATATCCGGCTCACCTTCTTTCGGCAGGCCAACATAGGCGTATCCACCTACGATCAAGGAAATCGCGATAAATGCCAGAACCATTCGGGCTCGGCCAGCGGCCCAGCTTACTATTCCGGTCATTGCACTGCATCCCGATAAGTTGGCTCAACCATCACGCCGCGAGTCACGAATTCTTGCCCGACAATGATGATGTCCGCCGTTTCCGGCAACCCGTCAACCCAGACACCTTCGGAGGTGTCGCGCAACAAAGTGACCGGCAGGAAATCCACAATGTTCCCATTTCCAACGGTCCGTACACCAACTTTGCCATCGTTATTCAGCGTCAGTGCGGACTGAGGCAGCAGATGTGCCTTGGTCCCTTCAGCCGAGATTCGGATGTCCGCAGTCTGACCGTCCCGAATTGTCAGGTCGGGGTTAGGAACGGTAATCTCGACCTCAAAGGTCCGGGTGGTCTCATCGGCCGACCGGCTAAGGAAGGTGACCCGCCCAGAGACCTGAAGCCCCGAGATCAGCTGGGCCGAAGCCTCGGACCCTACGATGATCCGGTTCACATCTGCCTCGGGAACAAACCCGACCAACTTGATTGGGTCCAACTGGATCACAGTCGCACACAGCGACCCTGGTTGCATAAGGCTTCCAAGCTCAGCTGTGTCACTTTCTAACAGACCCTTGAATGGAGCTTCGATCGTCTGGCGTTCGATTTCACGTTCGGCGGCCTCGACTTCGGCTGATGCCGCTTCGATACCGGCGCGTGTTGCTTCCAGCCCGGCTTCGGCGCTTTTGATACCAGCCTGGGCTGTACTCATTTCCGCCTCGCTGGAAATCCTGCGGGTTTCCGACCCAAAACCGGTCTCTGATAGCTTTCGTGCGGCTTTCAAGTTGATTTCGGCTTCGGCTACGCGCGCATGTGCCTCCAGCAGACGCGCTTCGGCTTCGGGCACCCGGCTTTTGGCTTCAAGCTTGGCGGCTGTTGCTTCGGCCAGGCTTGCCGGACGGGTGCCTGGATCCAGCTCACATAACAAATCACCGGCTTCGACAAAACTGCCCTTGCGCTTGGGTTCTGATACGACAGTTGACGTCGTTTCGGCCAGAACTTCGACCTCGCGGTTTGCTCTGGTTTGTCCACGCAGAGTCACTGCACTGTCTACTTCGCGGGCGACAGAGCGCTGTGCAACTACACGGATTACGTGCCGATCCTCTGCGGGAATTTCAGAAGATTCTGCCTCGGACGTAGTGCCCGGGTTTGAATCATCGCGGCCGGCGAATGCTAATAATGCATCCCTTTCGAATACCAAATAGAACAAGGCAACAATCACCAAAAAGGCGTTTACGAATGAAATCAAACGCATACAGGGTCTCTCCCAGAATTCTTTGCCGACTGTCCCTCGGCGCGCATGCTTAGAAATGGGGGCGGGGCCTCATCTTTTCCACACTAAACTGAATAGTTCGGTTCACTTTTTTCTGCAAGGGTATCCGCAGGTGGGGGAATTGTATGAAATCGGACCCTTGGCTTGGCAATGGCAGCGGGGTATGACATTGCCCATTATCACAGAACACAAGCCCGGGGAGCAGGGATGAGCGACGTCGACAGTTTCATTGATGAGGTGACCGAAGAGGTGCGCCGCGACCGTCTGTTCTTGCTTTTGCGCCGTTGGGGTTGGGTTGGCGTAGTGGCGGTTGTTCTGATCGTTGGTGGTGCCGCGTTCAACGAACTGCGCAAGGCGCGCGCAACCAGTCAGGCACAGGATCTGGGAGATGCGATTCTGGCCGCTATGGCACAGAATGAGTCCGCCGATCGTGCCGATGATCTTGCCTTGGTACCTGCACCAACACCCGGTGGAGATGCGATTGTAAAGATGCTGCTTTCTGCCTCGCAGACCGAAATCGAGTCCGGGCAGGGCGCTGTTGAGAGTCTGAACGCCATTGCGGTTCAGGGTGATCTGCCTGAAATTTACCGGGCCATCGCGACCTTCAAGGCTTTGCTGCTGCAAAGCGAGACAATGCCGGTAGCAGACCGGCGTCAGCAATTCGAAGCGCTGGCCGTGCCGGGAGCCCCATTGCGGTTGCTGGCAGAGGAGCAACTGGCACTGATCGAAGTGTCCGAAGGTCAAGTCGATGCCGCCATTTCCCGTTTGCAGGCAATGCGGCAGGACGCTGAAATCGGCGTAGATCTGCAGCAACGCGCAACACAGTTGATTGTTGCGCTGGGTGGTGAACCGGAACCGCTGGTCGCACGGCAAAGCTGAACCGGTAGAAAATAAATGACAGGCAAGTTCGGAGTATCATGGTGATTAGTCTCTTCCCCCGTATTGGGTTGCCGGTCGCGGTTGTTTCCCTGACATTGCTGGCGGCTTGTCAGGAGCCCGAGGTCATCCTGCCCGGAGCTCGTGAGGACATCCGACCAACATCCGACAATGAAACGGTTGAGACCCAGGGAGCCAAGCCAATCAGCCTTCCTGCCCAGACGGCCAATGCCAACTGGTCACAAAGCCCGGGAACCGCTGCGTATCGGACGACAAATGCCTCTTTGCGTAATACTCCACAGAAACTGTGGTCAACGTCGATCGGTGATGGAGATTCGCGCAAGCAGCGCATCACGGCCGAGCCGGTCGTTGCAGGTGGTTTGGTCTACACGCTGGATTCCGGAGCGACCGTTTCAGCGGTCTCACCGCAGGGGCAGGTTGCCTGGAGTACAGATCTAATCCCTGGCACCGACGGAGATTCAGATGCAACCGGCGGTGGATTGGCCTATGCTAATGGCGTTCTTTATGTGTCTTCTGGTTTTGGTCGCCTGACCGCTCTGGATGGCAAAACCGGTGCCATTCGTTGGCAAAAGCGCCTGAATGCTACGGGCAGCGGCTCACCTCTGATCAATGATGGCCTGCTGTATCTTGTCGCCGGAGATGAAATCGGATGGACGATTGATACAAAAGATGGGCGCATCCTCTGGCAGGTTCAGGGCACCCCAAGTGTTGGCAATGTGTTGGGCGCGCCTGCGCCGGTGATTGCCTCGGATTTCTCGGTGTTTGCATTTGGCTCGGGCGATATAGCTGCAACGTTCCGCAGAGGTGGTATTCGCCGCTGGAACGCGTCGGTTGCTGGTGGGCGTCGCGGGCGTGCCGCAGCGCAGATCGTTGACGTAACAGGTGGTCCGATGGTGGTCGGCGATACCATCTATATCGGCAACCATTCGGGCCGCACCGTGGCATTCGATTCCACTTCGGGTGAGCGGAGATGGACCGCGGATGAAGGCGCAGTTGATACGGTTTGGCCGGCTGGAAACAGCATCTTCCTGATTAGTGATCGCAGTCAGTTGGTGCGTCTGGATGCCTCGGATGGCTCGATTGTGTGGGCGCAGGACTTGCCTGGATTCGTCAAGGACAAGCCCGGTCGGCGTGGCGCAATCTATGCGCATTACGGGCCGATCATGGCTGGTGGGCGTATCGTTGTTGCATCGAACGATGGTTATCTAAGGTTCTATAACCCGCTCGACGGCACGCTGGTTCACCGCGTCGAGGTTCCCGGCGGTGCCACTACGGCGCCAGTTGTTGCCGGGCAAACCTTGTACGTCGTTTCGACCAAAGGTGAACTGCACGCTTTCCGTTGACGACAAGATGCGCTAAAGGGCGCGTCTGAGTCTTGAAAGTTGAGTATCATGTCCCTGACCCTCGCTATCGTGGGGCGCCCCAATGTGGGCAAATCCACTTTGTTCAACCGCCTCGTCGGCAAACGACTGGCATTGGTCGACGACCAGCCAGGTGTTACGCGCGATTTGCGCGAAGGCGAAGCGCGTCTGGGCGATCTGCGCTTTACCGTTATTGATACGGCGGGTCTTGAGGATGCGACAGACGACAGCCTTGAAGGCCGGATGCGACGCCTGACCGAGCGCGCCGTGGACATGGCTGATGTGTGCCTGTTCATGATCGACGCGCGTGTGGGGTTGACGCCCACAGATGAGATGTTTGCCGAGATTCTGCGCAAACGATCGAAACACGTGATCCTTGCGGCCAACAAAGCCGAAGGTTCGGCGGCTGATGCCGGTGTGCTCGAAGCTTATAATCTGGGTCTGGGCGAGCCGGTCCGCCTGTCGGGTGAACATGGCGAGGGGATGACCGATCTTTACGCACATCTGATGCCTCTGGCGGATGCTGCTGCGGAAAAAGCGATCGAAGAAGCGCCCGTAACTGATATCGAGCTTGATGAAGACGGCGAAGCCGTAACCCCGTTGATCACCGACGCCAAGCCGTTGCAAGTTGCCGTTGTTGGTCGCCCGAATGCCGGAAAATCCACCCTGATCAACAAGATCGTTGGCGAAGATCGCTTGTTGACCGGACCCGAGGCCGGGATCACACGCGATGCAATTAGCCTGCGGATCGACTGGGCCGACCCCGAGGGTGAAAGCACGCCGATGCGGATCTTCGATACGGCGGGGATGCGCAAAAAAGCCAAGGTACAGGAAAAACTTGAGAAGCTTTCTGTATCGGATGGTTTGCGTGCAGTAAAATTTGCCGAGGTTGTGGTGGTGTTGCTGGATGCGGCGATTCCGTTTGAACAGCAGGATCTGCGCATCGCGGATCTGGCCGAACGCGAGGGCCGAGCCGTCGTTGTCGCCATTAACAAATGGGATATCGAAGAGGACAAGCAGGAAAAACTGCGCGATCTGAAAGAATCGTTCGAACGTCTTCTGCCGCAGTTGCGCGGCGCTCCACTGGTCACGGTTTCCGCCAAAACAGGGCGGGGGCTTGAGCGCCTGCGTGCTGCTATCCTACGCGCCCATGATATCTGGAACCGGCGTGTGCCGACTGCTGCTTTGAACCGTTGGTTGATCGCAATGCTGGAACAGCACCCGCCGCCAGCGCCGCAGGGTCGCCGGATCAAGCTGCGGTATATGACACAGGCCAAAACCCGCCCCCCTGGATTCGTGGTTATGTGTTCGCACCCCGACAAGATGCCTGAAAGCTATAACCGTTATCTGGTCAACGGCCTGCGTGAGAGTTTCGATATGCCCGGGACCCCCATCCGACTGACCTTGCGCGGACAGGGAGACAAGAACCCTTACAAGGGACGGCGTAAGAAAAACGCAGGTGCCTTGGCCAAGCATTTGAAGGGACGCGCGTAACTGCGCCAATCTGTTGCATTTTTCATCTCGGGGCGTGACAGCCCTTTGATGGCGCGCTAGCATTCGCTGGCGCGCTTTTGTTTCCAAGCGTGTCGCTTGTTTGCGGGAAGACCGCACCCATTTTTAGAATCACATTGCAACGGGCCATTGTGGGGAGCCGACGGAATGGATTTGAGAGAATACACACGTCAATACGCGGTTCAGGACAATGGATTGGCCGCGATCAGCTACTTTGGGACTTTCGCGGTTTATTTCTCATCGTTGGCATTAGCCATCATCTATGTGGACCGCTGGTATGTTATGATGCCTGCCGGGGTGGTTTTCGCGTTTTCCGCTGTTCGCCTTTACGTGCTGCAGCACGATTGCGGCCATCATTCGCTATTTGAAACGCGTGCACAGAATGAATGGGCAGGGCATGGGCTGTCCCCGTTCACTTTCGCTCCATTCGAAGTGATGAAGCAAAACCACAACCTGCATCACTCCGGCATCGGCAATCTGGAACATCGTGAGACCGGCGAAATTCATACCATGACCGTGAGGGAATGGAATGCGGCGAACTTGTGGTCGCGGCTGTATTATCGCCTATACCGCAACCCGTTTGTGCTGGTACCGGTCGGAGCATTGTTTACTTATTTCATTCGCTACCGCTGGCCCAAGAATACGGTGCGGTTCGGCGTCAAAGGCGTGCTGCTGCACAACCTGTCGATCCTGATTTTCCTGGGCCTGCTGTATCTGATCGCCGGTGCGACCGGTATTTTGGTTTGGGTGGCCTTTTCCTTCCTTGGCGGGATGTTGGGAGTTTTCCTAGTCTATCTTCAGCATAATTTCGAAGACACATACTGGGACCGTCGCCCAGATCTGGATCCGAAATTGGCCGCGCTGCAGGGGTCGTCGGCGCTGGATTTCGGCTGGTGGTTTGATAATGCGGTGGCCTGCATCACATTGCACGATATACACCACTTCAACGCGCGCATCCCCTCTTACCGGCTGCGGGAATGCCACTATAACCTCCCGTCCGAGTATACGCCGCGCCGGATCAAATTCCCCGAGGCGGTAGCGGCTTTGAATCTGAAACTTTGGGATGAGGACAACAAACGGCTTGTACCTTTCCCTCCTAAGGATCAATCCCGGGGGCTGGCCCGTAGCAGCTAGCCGGTATTCCGGCCCGATGTGAGAAGGAAAGGAACTCTGATGACCGCAGTGACCGATGTAAAGGGTGTAGGCGAGGCGCTTGGGCAAGCGTTGATTGCCAATGGCTTCAAGACCGCAGAAGACCTTGCGAGCGCGAAACCCGCAGAGCTCGTCAAAGTTCCCCGCATTGGTGTGGCACGGGCACCGGTTCTTATTGCGGCGGCGAAAGCAGCCGTTTCAGCCAAAACCACGACTGCGCGCGCAGCAACCAAGCGCCCAGCTGCTCGGAAGGGCGTTACTGCTGCCTCCCGGAAGCGGGCTGAGGAAACCGCCCAGAAGGCTGCTGAAGAGAAAGCCGCTGCTGAAGCCAAAGCGCGAAAAAAGGCCAAGGCAAAAGCCAAGGCTGAGAAAGCTGCCAAAAAGCTGCTGGAAATGGAGGCCGCATTCTCAAAGGCAAAGGACAAGGTGAAAGTCAAAGCCAAAAAGGATAAAAAGTCCAAAAAGGACGACAAGAAAAAAGATCAAAAAAAACAGGACGCCAAAGAGAAAGTGGGCAAGAAGAAGAGTAAGAAAAAAGATAAGAAAAAGACGAAGAAGTAGACCTCCTCCGCCTTTTGATTTTCTCAGGACCGGCGCAGTTGGTTAGCGCCGGTTTTCTTATGCCAGCGTGCCGTCCCGCTGTAAGGTCAGTTTACCGCCAAGATAGGGGGCCAGAACCTTGGGCAAGGTCACAGTACCATCGGCGTTCTGACCATTTTCCAGCACGGCGATCAAGCAACGACCGACAGCCAGGCCGGAGCCGTTCAGTGTATGGACGTATTCCGGTTTGCCACCCGCTTCGGGGCGGAACCGCGCGTTCATGCGGCGGGCCTGAAAATCACCACAAGTCGAGACCGAGCTGATCTCGCGATAGGTATCCTGTCCGGGCAACCATGCCTCGATGTCATAGGTACGGCGCGCGCCAAAGCCCATGTCGCCCGTACACAGGATCACGGTGCGATAGGGTATGCCCAATTTTTCTAGAATACCTTCGGCGCAGCGTAACATGCGCTTTTGTTCCTTATCCGATTTGTCCGGATGGGTGATTGAGACCATCTCGACCTTTTCGAACTGGTGCTGGCGCAGCATCCCACGGGTGTCTCTGCCAGCGCTGCCAGCCTCGGACCGGAAGCACAGGGAATGCGCGGTATAGCGGCGAGGCAGATAGCTTTCGTCGATCAGCGTTTCATTGACGATATTGGTCAGCGACACTTCGGAGGTTGGGATCAGCCACCAGCCTTCACGGGTCTGATAGCTGTCTTCGCCAAACTTCGGCAGTTGCCCGGTGCCCTGCATCATTTCGGACAGAACCAGAACCGGGCCGTTGACCTCGGTCAGTTCGTTTTCGTTGATATGTGTGTCCAGCATGAACTGCGCCAATGCGCGGTGAATGCGGGCTACGCCACCGGACAGCAGCACAAAACGCGAACCGGACAGTTTCGCGGCAGTCTCAAAATCCATACCGGTCTGGACGGCTTCGATCTCAAAATGCTCTTTGGGCGCAAAATCCAGCGTGGGCGGAGTGCCCCAGCGGTTGACTTCGACATTGTCGTTTTCATCCGCGCCTTCGGGCACATCTTCGGCGGGCAGGTTGGCGATGCGGATCAGTTGATCGGTCAGAAGGGCGTCCAGATCCTTGGCCTCGGTCTGCATCCGGGCGATCTCGGCCTTTTTCTCGGCGACCAGCGCGCGCAGGCGCTCGAACTCGACCTCATCGCCACGACCCTTGGCCGCACCAACCTCTTTGGACGCCTTGTTTTGCTCCGCCTGAGCGGTTTCTGCGGCCAATATCTTGGCGCGGCGGCTTTCGTCCAGGCGCAACAGGTCCGACGACACCGGCGCGTCCCCACGGCGCGCAAGGGCGGCGTCGAAGGCGGCTGGGTTTTCGCGTATGGCGCGGATGTCGTGCATGGTTCAGGTCCTTAAATGCGTGAATCACTGCAGCCGCTTATGCACCATCTGAAAGGCGGGGTGTAGCACCGGTTACGACTTATCCGTATCGTCGTGTGTTTCATGCGCCAAATGGCCATCCCAGTCTTCGAGCGGAATTTTTGGTTTTGGCGGATCGGCCATGTAAGACGGCGTCATGATCTGCACATTGTTTTCATTGAACACGGCCACGATGTTGCGATGCAGGTCCGAGCGGATCTTGGGAATGATACTGCCACGGGTCGAATACCCATTGACCTGGTAGTTGATCGCGTAGTCTGCCAGCGCGGTCCACAACACAAACGGCTCGGGTTTGGCCTTGATGCCCTTGGTGCGATTGGCCGCTTCGATCAGCATGGCCTCGACTTTTTCGGATGGTTCCTCATACCCGATTCCCACGGTCGTATGCAGCAACAGCCCGCTGCCGTCGGTTCTTTTTGAGAAATTCACCACGTCCGAGTTCATCAACTGGGCATTTGGAATAGAGATCAACTCGTTCTTGATGGATTTGAGATGCGTCTCCATCAGCTTGATCTGAACCACGTCGCCGATGTGATCCCCGATCTGAATGCGATCCCCGATCGAGGTTGACCGGCGATAGATCACGAACAGACCGGCCAGCATGTTGGACACAACCGAGTTTGCGCCCAGCGACAGCATGGCACCCACCAGAAGGGTCAGACCTTGAAACGCGGCCGAGTCCGACCCCGGAATGTAGGGCACTGCAAACACCAGAGCGATCAGGATAACAACCACGCGGGCGATATTGAACGTTGGGTTCACCCAGTGCTTTTCGAAATCGCCAAGGTCAAAAGTTCCGGCCTCAACCGCGTCAAAGAACACACGCATACCCTTGATAATATACATTGTAACCCATGTGATCAGGCCCAGCATGATCAGGTTCGGGAAATAGCTGATGATTCCCTTAAAGATCAGAAGAACGGGTTCTGTCAGATAGGTTAGCAGCAGTTGAGCGAAATATCGGGTTTCAGCAAAGGAAAGTAGGACAAAGGACAGGTAGTAGTAAAAGCCCAGAAAGAAGATGATCAGCAGTATGAAGTTCAGGCCGTAACGGACCAGTGCCGCAATCGCTTCGGCCTGTACGCTTTTGGCTGTAGCGGTCTCAACATCTTTCAGGTGGCGCTTAACAAACTTCAAGGTCCGCCGTCGGATACTGCGATGCAGCCACAAGATAACCACGACGAACACAACGAAACCAAGGGTCCAGCCCGCCGCTTCTATGGCGCCGGATACGCGGGCCTGATCGGTTCGGTTGGCTCGGTAGGCGATGATCGCCTCTTCGATGGCCTGGCCATGCAAATAGCTGAGAACATCCAGCTTTATTTGATCCAGCGCGGCGTCAGCCTCTGTGACGATGGTGACCTGTACGCCGTCGGCCCGAATGCTGGTCCCCAGCTCTGTGTCTTCAAAAGTAATCGAGACCTCTGTGCTTGTTGAGGCTTCGGCAACTTCGACGATGACCTCCTGCACCCGCTCGACACGTTCCGACGCCGGTAGCGCGCTGGACCCACGCAAGAAAAACAGCATCTCACCGTCGACAATAACCGGTGCTTTGAAGGTCTCGGACTGTTCATCATCCTCGCGGATGTCTTCCACGATATCCTGAGCTGATGCCGCGATTGGCAGGGCCAGTAGCAAGGCCGTCACGATCAGCCGGACAAACATGCCAAAGGATTGAATAAAATGCGTCATCGGACCTCCCTCATTACAACTATATCCGAGCGGGAGCATCTTCATAGAGGGTAACTGACCCGGCGCCCTTAATCCTTGGAAATGCAGAAAGACCGGCAAAGTTATCCATGTTTTTTAAAGAATAAATTCCAAGCGCCTCCTGTCCTTGCAAACAGGCATTTCAAAGAATAGGTTCTCGCCAAATTTGCGGAGCATTTTCGCAGTACCAAACCAAAAGGAATATCCCATGGAAGGTGGCGCAATCGCCCAGTTTCTCCCGCTGATCCTGATCTTTGCGATCATGTATTTCCTGCTGATCCGTCCACAGCAGAAGAAAATGAAGGAACACCAAGCCATGGTCGAGGCCGTGCGCCGGGGCGATCAGGTCGTTACCCAGGGTGGGCTGATTGGTAAAGTGGCCAAGGTCAAAGAAGGCGACAACGAGATCGAAGTCGAAATCGCCGAGGGAGTCAAAGTCCGCGTGGTTAAATCGACCATTTCGCAGGTTCTGAACAAGACTGAGCCGGCGAAGTAACCTCGCGATACAATCCCTTGAAAAGGCAGGGTAATGCTGCAAATTGATACCTGGAAGCGGGTTCTGATCTGGCTGGTCTGCGTGACTGGCTTGCTGATGGCCCTGCCGAATGCGTTTTATACGCGCGTTGAACAATCCAATGACGCCAAGGCGGCGATCGAGCTTGGCGTCGACACCCCTGAAATGCAGGCAGAGGCGGCGCAATGGCCGAACTGGCTGCCGTCGTCGCTGGTCAATCTAGGGCTGGATCTGCGTGGTGGCGCGCATCTTTTGGCCGAAGTTCGGGTGGGTGACGTCTACGAATCCCGCATGGATGCGATGTGGCCGGAAATCCGGGATGCGCTTCGGGATGAACGTGCCACTGTGGGCACCATCCGTCGCCAGGACGCGGCGCCTGATGAGATTCGCCTTCGCATCAGTCAGCCCGAGGGCATGTCCCGCGCGCTGGAGGTTGTCCGCGGTCTGGCCCGTCAGGTGCAGACCCTCAGCGGTGTAGGGGCCACGGATATCGAGGCCCGCGCCGAAGGTGATACGATCATTGTACAACTTTCTGAGGCCGAGAAGCTGGCCTCAGACGACCGCACCGTGCGTCAATCGCTGGAAATCATTCGCCGCCGGATTGACGAGGTGGGCACCCGCGAGCCGACCATCCAAAGGCAAGGCACCGACCGTATTCTGATCCAGGTGCCAGGTATCGGCAGCGCAGGAGAGTTGAAAGAGATCATCGGCACGACCGCGCAACTGACCTTTAACCCCGTCGTTGGGCGCGGAACCGACCCCGATGCGATAGCGGGCGTTGGCGAAGAGGTGGTGCCGTCGATTGACGAAAATGGCGTCTATTACACGTTGGATGCCGCGCCGGTTGTAACGGGCGAGGAACTGGTCGATGCGCAGCCCGCGTTTGACCAGAATGGCCGCCCGGCGGTGAGTTTCCGCTTTAACACCTCTGGCGCGCGTAAATTTGGTGATTACACGCTGGAAAACATCGGGGCACCCTTCGCCATCGTTCTGGATGACGAAGTGATCTCAGCCCCGGTGATCCAAAGTCATATCCCCGGCGGGTCTGGTATCATCACCGGTAATTTCACCGTCGAGGAAAGTACAAATCTGGCTGTCCTGTTGCGCGCAGGGGCACTGCCCGCCGGGCTGGAGTTTCTGGAAGAAAGAACCATCGGCCCCGAGCTGGGCCAGGACAGTATCGACGCGGGTAAGGTGGCTACCATCGTGGCCTTTGTCGCGGTGCTGACATTCATGGCGCTCAGCTATGGCCTGTTTGGTATCTTCGCCAATATTGCGCTGATCATCAACGTTGGCCTGTTGTTTGGTCTGCTTTCCCTGATTGGGGCGACGTTGACCCTGCCTGGGATCGCGGGGATCGTTCTGACGGTAGGTATGGCGGTGGATGCCAACGTACTGATCTTCGAGCGTATCCGAGAGGAACTGAAATCTGCCAAAGGTCCTGCCCGCGCGATTGAGCTGGGTTATGAAAAAGCGCTGTCGGCCATTCTGGACGCCAACGTGACCACCTTCATTACCGCTGTAATCCTGTTTGCCATGGGCAGCGGGCCAGTGCGCGGGTTCGCAATCACTTTGGGTCTGGGTATTCTGACCTCGGTCTTCACCGCGATCTTCGTGACGCGCCTGATGATCGTGATTTGGTTCGAACGCCGCCGTCCGAAAACGATCGAGGTTTGACATGAGACTGAAACTCGTACCCCAGAATACCTCGTTCGATTTCTTCAGTCGCTGGAAGATCTGGCTGGGTATCTCGGCCTTGATGATGATTGTCGCGTTTACGTCTTTCATGCTGCAGGGCCTGAACTTCGGCATTGATTTCCGTGGAGGGACCACCATTCGGACCCAAAGCGCGCAGGAAATCGATGTCGGTACATATCGTGACGCTATTGCGCCGCTTGGACTTGGCGACGTGACGATCACCGAGATTTTCGATCCGAGCTTCGGGCCAGATCAACATGTCGCGATGATCCGCATTCAGGCGCAGGATGATGCTGAGGCTGTCAATGCGGCCACGATTAAACA
The DNA here is from genome assembly GCF_059609985.1 of Ruegeria sp. YTSA219. Classification (NCBI taxonomy): domain Bacteria; kingdom Pseudomonadati; phylum Pseudomonadota; class Alphaproteobacteria; order Rhodobacterales; family Roseobacteraceae; genus Ruegeria; species Ruegeria sp. YTSA219. The sequence goes on along the minus strand of NZ_JBXWMT010000002.1, from coordinate 270,379 downwards.
AATTGGCGAAGCTCTTGCCGCAGCGGACCCCGGGTTGAAACTGCCCTTCGAAAGCGTCGAATCTGTAGGACCCAAAGTCTCGGGAGAGCTTATCCAGACCGCCGTAATCGCGGTGGTGCTCGCCATTGGGGCGGTGCTTGTCTACATCTGGCTGCGGTTTGAATGGCAGTTTGCGCTGGGGGCTGTCGCTGCGCTGGTGCATGACGTCATCCTGACTATCGGCATCTTTTCCGAACTGCAGATCCGCTTTGATCTGGCGATCATCGCTGCGCTGCTGACCATCGTGGGCTATTCGTTGAATGATACGGTGGTCGTGTTCGACCGGGTGCGCGAGAACTTGCGGAAATACAAGAAAAAGGACCTAAAGGAGGTTCTGAACATTTCGATCAACGAAACGCTCAGCCGGACAGTCATGACCTCTGTCACCACCTTGCTGGCGTTGATTTCGCTCTATGTTCTGGGCGGGGATGTGATCCGCGGGTTTGTCTTTGCTATGATTTGGGGTGTGATCGTAGGTACCTATTCGTCCGTCTTTGTGGCCTCAACCATCCTGTTGTGGCTGGGCGTCAAGCGCGACTGGTCCAAGCCATCAAACACTTCTGGCAACCAGTTTGCCAACATCGATGCCTGAGTATTTTGGCCAGTCCCCCACAGGGCTGGCCATCATAGTTTTTGCTGCCTTTCTTGGCGGTGTAGTGCGCGGCTTTTCCGGATTTGGGACCGCCCTGATATTCCTGCCAATCGCAACCCCATTCCTTGATCCTTTCAAGGCGCTGACCTGCTTGACAATCATGGATATACTGGGCCCGCTGCCCAACCTTCGCCGGGCCTGGCGCGAGGTCGACAGGGGTGATCTGGTCCGTCTGGTGGGAGGGTGCGCACTCGCTCTGCCATTGGGGCTGTGGTTGCTGACCACGGTCGATCCACATGTATTTCGCTATACCGTTAGCCTGTTGGCGTTTCTTATGCTGGCTATTCTGGTGTTCGGTCTGCGCTATCACGGTCATGTCAGTCGCAAAATGGTTTTGGGAATAGGAGGCGCTGGTGGGTTTTTGGGCGGTGTCGCGGGCCTGCCCGGACCGGCCGTTATCTTGTTCTATATGTCTCGACCTCTGCCCGTGGCCGTGATCCGTGCGACGATCCTGTTATACCTGTTCGCCTTTGATTTTCTGCTTCTGGGGTACCTGACTGGCATGGACCGTATCACGCTGCCTGCAGTTATATTGGGTCTGGCTCTGGCGGTCCCCAATCTGGCTGGTAATTGGCTGGGTGGTTGGATGTTCCGGCCCGAGCGGGAAAAGCTGTATCGTGCCGCTGCGTATCTGGCGATAGCGCTTGCAGCCTTGTCGGGCCTACCGCTTTGGGGCTAGATGCCTCCTATGCGTATGAATGAAATCTCTTATGACAATGCGGCCCCTGTTGACGGATATGGTCCTGGGTTTTTCCGCATCGGTGGTCAGGTCTATGACGGGTCGGTGCTGACCGGCCCTGCAGGATCAGCGAAATGGGGCGGGTACGACGACAGGGATGATCTGTTGAAATTGGCGGGTCAGGTCGATGTGCTGTTTATTGGAACCGGCGCTGAGCTGGCCCATATTCCTTCTGATCTGCGCGCCGCCTTGGAAGATTCGGGGATCGGGGTTGAGATCATGAACTCTCCGTCCGCGTGCCGCACATACAATATCCTGTTATCCGAAGGGCGCCGTATTGCGCTGGCGCTGCTACCGGTCTGATAGGATTCTTTTCCTCTGTCCTTGCGCTTAGATGCCACCCAAATACGTTGCTGTCGGTATGCTGCGGCAAATCCCGCCTTTTGCCTCTGACGGCAATAGGATAAGCGGGATTCATGACATTGACCGTGACCGACCTGTCGATCGCCCGAGGGGGCGTTCCTGTGCTGAAAAATCTCAGCTTTTCGCTGGAGCCCGGAAAGGCGCTTATCCTACGCGGGCCGAACGGGATCGGTAAAACAACGCTGCTGCGAACGCTGGCAGGCCTGCAGCCTCCGCTTGAGGGGCAGATCGACGGGGCTGAGGACCGGATCGCCTATGCCTCACATTCCGACGGACTCAAGCCGACTCTGACCGTGGTGGAAAACCTGTCGTTCTGGGCGCAGGTCTTCGGCAGTCACAGCATTCAACCGGCCTTGGACGCGTTTGCTTTGACTGAGCTGTCGGATCGCCATGCCGGCAATCTGTCGGCAGGCCAGAAACGTCGATTGGGGTTGGCGCGGATGTTGGTCACCGAACGACCCATCTGGATGTTGGATGAGCCCACTGTGTCGCTGGATAAGAATGCAGTGCAGATGTTTGCAGACGCGGTGCGCGCGCATCTGGGGCAGGGTGGGTCTGCCTTGATTGCCACCCATATCGACCTTGGTCTGGACGGAGAGGTCCTGGATGTGGGGCCCTACAAGGCTAAACCGAAACCTGTCGATGATCTCGACGGAGGTTTCCTGTGATCGCCCTGCTTTTACGTGATTTGAAACTGGCCTTCCGTGCGGGCGGAGGGTTTGGCCTTGGCCTGGCGTTTTTTCTTATCGTCACCGTGCTGGTGCCTTTTTCAGTTGGCCCGCAATCCGCGTTGTTGTCCACGATTGCACCTGGCGTGCTATGGCTGGGGGCACTTTTGGCCTGCCTTCTGTCACTTGACCGGCTGCTTGCGCTGGATTGGGAGGACGGCTCGCTCGACCTATTGGCGACGGCGCCCCTGCCGTTAGAAGCGGTCGTAACGATCAAGTCTTTGGCGCATTGGCTGACTACGGGCTTGCCACTGGTTCTGGCCGCGCCCTTCCTGGGCGTTCTGCTTAATTTGCCTTTGCCCGGCTTTTTCTGGCTTGTCGTCTCACTTTTGATTGGCACGCCCGCGATGAGCGTCATCGGAACCTTTGGTGCCGCTCTTACGGTCGGCTTGAAACGCGGCGGATTGCTGCTGTCGCTTCTTGTGCTGCCTCTTTATGTACCGACATTGATCTTCGGGGCCGAGGTCGCGCGCCGCGGCGCAACCGGAATGGAAACGCAGACACCCTTGTTGATGCTGGCTGGGATCACTGCGGCGACGATTGCCCTGTTACCTTTTGCCAGCGCCGCCGTGTTGCGCATTAACCTACGGTGACACAGTGTAACTTTGACGGATGTCAATTGAGAATGAACCCGACTCGGACTAGATAAGGCCCATGTCTATCGCAGCCAAAGCCAATACCCTCTGGGAATATGCCAATCCGCGCAAGTTTCTTGCCACCAGTGAACGGGTGATGCCGTTCTTCTGGGGCGCGGCTTTGGTTTGCATCGTCATTGGTCTGGTGTGGGGATTTTTCTTCACACCCGATGATTACAAGCAGGGATCGACCGTCAAGATCATTTACCTGCATGTGCCCGCCGCACTGATGGCGATTAACTGCTGGCTTATGATGCTGGCGACCTCTCTGGTTTGGCTGGTTCGCCGTCATCATGTCAGTGCGCTGGCTGCGCGCGCGGCCGCACCTGTGGGCATCGTGATGACATTGATTGCGTTGGCAACCGGGGCGATTTGGGGGCAGCCTATGTGGGGCACCTGGTGGGCCTGGGATCCACGTCTGACCTCATTCCTGATCCTGTTCCTCTTCTATTTGGGCTATGTCGCCTTGTGGGAGGCGATCGAAGACCCTGATACGGCTGCCGATCTGACCTCGATCCTGTGTCTGGTGGGGTCGGTCTTTGCTATCCTCAGCCGTTATGCGGTGAATTTCTGGAATCAGGGGCTGCATCAGGGCGCTTCTGTCCTGCGGGCTGGTGCCGTGACTGGAGCGGATACCGAAGAGAAGGTCAGCAATATCTATTTCTATCCTCTGCTGCTCTGCATTGTCGGGTTCGTGTTGTTGTTCATCGCCTTGGTACTTTACCGCACGGGTACTGAAATTCGCACGCGTCGGACCAAGACTCTGCTGGCGCGGGAAAGGGCAAACGGATGATCCCTGATCTTGGAAAATATGCCGATACGGTGCTCTGGTCCTATGTGGTTTCCATCGGGCTTTTGCTGGCGCTGGTTCTGGTCAGCGTGATGAGGGGCCGCAGGGCGCAGGCTGAGCTGGAAAAAGTTGAACAAAGGATAAAGCGCAATGGCTAAGATCTCGCCCCTGATGATTGCGCCCCCGCTGATCTTTGGCGCCTTTGCGGTCCTTGCCGGTATTGGCATGTTCCGCGATGACCCAAACGCTTTGCCCTCGGCGCGTGAGGGTCAAACCGCGCCGCCGGTTGTGTTGACTGAGTTTGCAGGCAAACCGCAGTTCGACGATGCAACGCTGCGCGACGGAGAGGTCAAGCTGGTGAATTACTGGGCCAGCTGGTGCGCGCCCTGCCGGGTAGAGCACCCGAACCTGCAAGCCCTGTCGGATGAAGGCATCCCTGTCTATGGCATCAACTACAAGGACAAGCTGGAAAATGCCGAGGCTTTCCTGAATGAACTCGGCGATCCCTATTCGGCCATCGGACGGGATGAACAGGGGCGCATGGCGCTGGACTGGGGTGTTTACGGCGTGCCGGAAACCTATGTGGTCGATGGCGACGGAACCATTATCCTGCGTTTTGCCGGGCCGATTACCCAGCGCGTCATCGAAAAAACCATCAGGCCCGCTCTGGAAAAGGCTGCGGCCGATTAACGCTGGTAAGGATTGATGGATAATACCGGACTTCTGAACGATCTTGTCACAATCACCCGCCTTGGTGCTGTTACCGTAGTTCTATGGTTCGGCACCCGCATGTGGGAGGTCTGGCAAAAAACAAAACAACGTCGTGAAGATCGGGATGCTTTGTTGCGGGCGCTTTTCGCCGAGGTGGATTTCAACACAAGCGATCTGACGCGGTTTCTGGAAAACGCGCCGCCTCTGACGCAATTCGAATCCCTGTTTCAAAAGAAGGGGTACATCCCGCATGTCACCGACGCCCGGCATACCGATGTCTATAGATCAGGCATCAAAGATCTGCATTTTCTGGAAGACGGGCTGATCTCGGAATTCGTGAAATTCTATGGCGGTCTTGAAAAGATCCGAACACAGATCGAAGGGCTGCATAACGCAAGTTTTCTTAAGATATCGGTGCCGGGCAAAGTGGGCACGATCCGCGGCCTGTATAATACGAGTGAGGCTTGCGAAATGGCCGGTCACAGCATTCTGACGCAGATGGAACGCAACTATACCGATCTCAAATTAAAAAGGCGCCCTGAACATCTGTCCGGGCACCTGAGCGGTGATGAGAGTGAATTATCAGCCAGATTAACGGCTTTGACGTCAAACCTGGATCGGATCAGGGCCAAAAAGCATGATTCATAGTCTCCTCTGTGTGACCAATATATAGGCGCGTCACGTCTTACTTTCAAGTGAATGATGCGGGTGCGGCCTGCCTGTAAGGGCAACGGTATTCGCTTAAATCGCTCTTGTCATCAGGGTTCTGAAACTAAAAAGGGCGCCCGGTTGGACGCCCCTTTTTATTCGTTGAAAGGTCTTAGTCCGCTTTGGCCAGGTTCCGCAGCACGTAATGCAGCACACCACCGTTTTCGATATATTCGATCTCGGGCGCGGTATCGATGCGGCACTTGAGGGTGATGGTCTTTTCCGAACTGTCACCGAAAGTGATGGTGCAGGGCACCTCTTGCAGCGGCTGGATCGTATCCAGACCGTGGATCGAGACGGTTTCATCACCCTTCAAGCCCAGCGTCTTGCGCGAGTCGCCACCGGTGAATTCGAACGGTACAACGCCCATGCCAACCAGGTTCGAGCGGTGGATACGCTCAAAGCTTTCGGCGATCACCGCTTTGACACCCAGCAGAGCCGTGCCTTTGGCCGCCCAGTCGCGCGACGATCCGGCGCCGTATTGCTCGCCACCGAATACAACCAGCGGCGTGCCCTGTTCCTGATAGGCCATCGACGCGTCATAGATTGAAGTCTGCTCGCCATCGGGGCCTTTGGTGTAACCACCTTCGACGCTGTCCAGCATCTCGTTCTTGATGCGGATATTGGCAAAGGTGCCGCGCATCATGACCTCGTGGTTGCCACGGCGCGACCCGTAAGAGTTGAACTCGCGCGGTTGCACCTGACGGTCAGTCAGATACTTGCCAGCCGGTGTTGTCGTGGCAAACGAGCCTGCAGGCGAGATGTGGTCAGTGGTGACCATATCGCCCAGAATGGCCAGAACCTTGGCGTCTTCGATGTTCGAAATTGTGCCCGGCTCGGTCCCCATGCCCTGGAAGTAGGGCGGGTTCTGGATATAGGTCGAGGTCGGTGGCCAGTCATAGGTTTCGGCATCGGTGGTATCGACCGCTTGCCATTTCTCGTCGCCTTTGAAGACGTCTGCATATTTCGACAGGAACGCCTCACGGGTGACCGTCTGTTCGACCAATTCCGCCACTTCTTGCTGGGTTGGCCAGATGTCTTTCATGAAGACATCATTGCCGTCCTTGTCCTGACCGATCGGTTCTGAGGTCAGGTCGATATCCATCGTACCGGCCAGCGCATAGACCACGACCAGCGGCGGTGAGGCCAGATAGTTGGCGCGGACGTCCGGACTGATACGGCCTTCGAAGTTGCGGTTCCCCGACAAGACCGACGTGGCTACCAAATCGCCCTCGGTAATCGCCTCAGAGAGCTCTTTCTGGATTGGACCCGAGTTGCCGATACAGGTGGTGCAGCCGTAGCCGACAAGGTTGAAGCCGATCTTGTCCAGATCTTCCTGCAGGCCAGCGGCCTCAAGATAAGCAGAAACAACCTGCGATCCCGGTGCGAGCGAAGTTTTGACCCAAGGCTGACGGTTCAGACCCAAGGCTGCGGCCTTGCGGGCCACAAGACCAGCGCCGATCATGACATACGGGTTCGAGGTGTTGGTGCAGGAGGTGATCGAGGCGATCACAACCTTGCCCGATTCCAGGGTATAGTCTTCGCCTTTGACGGCGACTTCCTTGCCCATGGGTCGCTTGAACGTCTCGGCCATTTCCCTGGTGAACGCCGCCTTGGCACCGGTCAGAGCAACATAATCCTGGGGGCGCTTCGGGCCCGAGATCGCGGGAACGATGGTGCGCATGTCCAGCGACAGGGTGTCGGTGTAGATCGGCGCGTAATCTGCGTCGCGCCAGAAGCCGTTTTCCTTGGCATAGGCTTCGACCAGCGCGATGCGATCTTCGTCACGGCCGGTGTTACGCAGATAGCGCAGCGTTTCACCGTCAATCGGGAAGAAACCACACGTCGCGCCATATTCCGGGGCCATGTTGGCGATGGTTGCCCGGTCGGCCAGCGGCAGACGGTCCAGACCTTCGCCGAAAAATTCGACGAATTTGCCCACAACACCCTTTGCGCGCAGCATTTCGACGACCTTCAGAACCAGATCGGTGCCGGTGGTGCCTTCAACCAGATCTCCGGTCAGCTCAAAGCCGACAACCTCGGGGATCAGCATCGAGATCGGCTGACCCAGCATAGCGGCTTCGGCCTCGATCCCGCCGACGCCCCAGCCCAGAACGGCCATACCGTTGACCATGGTGGTGTGACTGTCGGTGCCGACCAGCGTGTCGGGATAGGCAACCTCGTTGCCATCCTGATCCGTGTCGGTCCAAACGGTCTGCGCCAGATATTCCAGGTTCACCTGGTGACAGATCCCGGTTCCGGGGGGCACAACGCGGAAGTTGTTGAAGGCACCCTGACCCCATTTCAGGAACTGATACCGTTCCATGTTGCGTTCGTATTCGCGGTCAACGTTCATCTGGAACGCGCGCGGGTTGCCGAATTCGTCAATCATGACCGAGTGGTCGATGACCAGATCAACGGGGTTCAACGGGTTGATCTTCTGCGCGTCGCCGCCCAGAGCCTTGATACCATCGCGCATGGCGGCCAGATCGACCACTGCCGGAACGCCGGTGAAATCCTGCATCAACACGCGGGCAGGGCGATAGGCGATCTCGCGGGGGTTCTTGCCACCTTTGGCGCCCCATTCGGCAAACGCCTTGATGTCGTCGACCGAGACGGAAAATCCGTCATCTTCGAACCGCAACATGTTTTCCAACACCACCTTCAGGGCGGCGGGCAGTTTCGAGAAATCACCCAGGCCGGCCTCTTGCGCGGCGGGGATCGAGTAATACGAGATGGACTTGCCATTCACGCTCAGGCTGCGGCGTGTCTTGGCGGTATCCTGTCCGACTTTGATGGGCATCTGTGGCCTCCCTCTCAAATGACGTGGAATATGGGATTCGCTGAGGGCTATCTGCATCACCCAAGCGCGCGGTTCAAGGTCCAACAGACCAGGTGCGGCAATTTTTGTATACCATTGCACACATTTTTGCGAAAACCTTGTGTCACCGGTCTCAAGAAACCTTGATTGGTGCTTGATCAGCGTTCCGTCTAAACCAGAGATGCACCCCATGAAACCCGAGAGCAAACATGTTCAGATCTGCAACCGCGACCGCCCTGGTGTCCTTGTTTCTGGCAACTTCGGTTGTTGCAGAAAGCGGACCCGTCGTGGTCGAGCTGTTCACCTCGCAAGGATGTTCGTCCTGCCCGCCGGCCGATCGGATCATGCATGACTTGGCCAAGCGGGACGACGTCATCGGTTTGGCGCTGCACGTAGATTATTGGGATTACATCGGTTGGGAGGATGAATATGCCATTCCCGCCCATACCGACCGTCAGCGCAGCTATGCCGGAAACTCCGGGCGTATGGTGATCTATACGCCTCAGATGGTAGTGAATGGTCAGCAGGATATTGTAGGGGCAGATACGGCAAAGCTGGATTACCTGATCGGCGACCATTCCAAGGCCGCTCCGCAGGCGTCGGTTTCGGCCTCGCGTACAGGAGATAACGTAACTGTCGGCGTTTCCTCGATCAGTTTGCCACCGGATCAGGTCTATGACATCCGGGTGGTGCAATACACGCCAATGCGCCATGCTTCGATCCGGCGCGGAGAGTTGGCCGGACAAGAACTGGATTATGCCAATGTGGTCGAGGCCTGGACAGTAGCCGGGCAATGGGACGGGACAGCGCCTAAGACCTATAAGGTATCTTTGACGTCAGGTTTACCGGCCGTTGTGTTGGTGCAAGGGGTTGGCCATGGGCCGATTATTGCGGCAGCACGCGTTCGCTGATCAGGGCATGTCTTTGGCTTGGACGCCTAGCCCGTTCCAGGTTTTCCAGCGACGATGAATCCAGAACCACTGACCCATATGCTGTCGGACAACCGCCTCGAGGTCATCATTGGTGAACTGGGTCATCGTCTTTGGATCCGTATGTGGGACCGGTTCGTGCAGGATGATTTCGAAATCAACCCCATTGGGCTGACGCACCGCATAGCACGGAATCAGGACGGCTTTGTATTTCATTGCCAGTTCAGCATTCAAAACCGACGTCACGGCCGGTTTGCCGAAAAAAGTCAGTTCTTCCCCGCCATGTGCGTGCAGGTCTGACACAATAGCGATGATCCCGCCTTTTTTGAGTGTCCGCACCATTTCGACCATCCCGCGACGGCCTTGTTCGAACATCGGGGCGCCGGTTTTGTAGAACGCATCGACATACATGTCGTTGAAGTAGGGGTTCGCCATTCGACGGTAGAGGCAGCCAATAGGCTGACCGCTGCGTTCTTGAAGGGCGATACGCGCGGCCAGGTAATGGCCGAAATGCGCAGTGATCATCATCACAGGTCGCCCCTCTGCCAAGGCGGAATCAAAGGCAGCAAGGCCCGTACCCGTGACTTTGGCAAAGCGTTGGCGTTCTGTGAAATCCTCGGGCGAGAAGTGCTCCATGATCGCGCGTCCGGCGTTGTCAGGAACGGCCTTGCAGATGCGTTTCACTTCGGATTCAGTCAGGTCCGGGCAGGTGAGTTTCAGATTGCTGCGTACTCTTTTCGAGAACCCGACCAACGGTGCAAGGTTTCTCGCTATGGCGCCCATTGTGGCAATGCGTGTCTCATAGGGCAGCAACCGTAACGCTTTGATAACGCCTTTCAGGAACATGCCGGATACATAGTATTTGCCAAGCTCGGACCTGCTTAGTTCAGACTTTTCAACGGGCATCAGAAGGTCTCGGCGTCTGTTGTGAATTGCCGGGTCAGACATACAAGCCGATCGCGGTAACCACAAGCTTTCTGCTCGGCCAGAAATTTTGGCGCGCTTTCTCTCTTTATTCGTCGCCGTCATCATCCCGGAGCGTGATGGTTCCCTCATCGACAAGTGTCCGAATGGCGCCAATGATCTGGGTCATCGCCTCCTCTGCATCGGGTTGTTTGATTTTTCCGACCTCATCCATTTCTTCGCGCAGGTTTTCGGCCATACGCGACGACATGTTGGACAACAGGTAGTCAACCGATGCCCTGTCTCCTTCCGTTTCTGCACCGGCGAGCGCTGTAACCAGGACGGGTTGTTCCACACCGCGTAGAATGGCCGGTACATCACGGGGCAGAATGCGGGACGGGATATGGGCGAAGGTGAAAATGGATTGGCGAACTATGGTGGCAAAATCGGCGTCCTCTTCTTCTAATGCGCTCAGCAGGCCGTCCCGGGTCGAAGCAGCGGACTGATTCAGTATCGCGCCAACGCGGGCACCCGGTCCGTCGGCAAACGCTGTGGCAGGGCGCTGATCCATCTGAGCCGCCAGCGACCATCCGATCCGCTCGACGGCCTCTGGGCTGACATTTGCTGTTTTCGAAACCGCATAGGTAATACGCCGAGCAACTGGGCCGGGAAGGTGCCCTAGCAGTTGCGCAGCTTTGGCGGTTTCAAGTTTCGATAGCATCACGGCCGCAATCTCAGTGCTTTCGGCCTGCGCCATTTCGGCCAGATCTTCTGTAGGGATCTCTCGCAATCGCTGCCAAGGATCGCCGATCTGGCGTATGCCGGCCACTTTACGCAAACGCGCCGCAGTTGCCGGGGCGATTTTGCCGTTCACCACATCCAAAGCGCCCGCCAGACCATGTGGAAAGGACAGGCCAACACTGTCCAGCGCATCTGCAAATTCACCGGCAACAGCGTCCAAGGTAACCCGGTCGACAAGGCCCATTTTGCCCAGTTGGTGGGTTAGCTTTTCCTGTAAATCGTCGGGGAGCTCTTCCAGCGGAATGTCCGCCCCATCATTCAGCAAGAGACGCACAACCACCGCCGCCTTTTGTCGGCTGCTGAGGCTGCGGGCCACCAAGCGAAGGTCGTCATCGTTTTCTTTGGCCAGCTGGGCAGAAGCCCCCGGGGCCACCTGTACCAATGTGTTTGTGTTCTGCATCTGCCTGCGGTGCCAAAGTTCCTGTTCCACAGGCAGATTACAGAGAGTCGGGTAAAGAAAGGCTGAAGCTTAGTAGTTGTAGGTCAGTCCGGTGCGGATCGCCTCGCGCAGGGAAACCTCTGCCCAGGTTCCTTCGCCGCCACGTGCTTTGATTTCACGCCACTGCGCAATCGCCAGATCAGTTTTGCCCTCGGCGACAAAGCCTTGCGCCATATAGGAACGTGCCAGGATATTGTCGGGATTTGCGTTAATTGCACCTTCATAGAACAGGTTGGCCAGTTCCAGCTTGCCCATCTTCCGATAGGTAAATCCCCAATAGGTCAAGACGCGATCGTCATTCTGGTCCATCACGCGCAGCACGCCTTGGGCGTTTTTGAACTGCCCGTCATAGGCCAGTTCACGCACGGCGTGGTACAGCTGATCCTGAGTGAAATTGGTGTTGCTGGGCTTTACGCATTTGCCCGCGGCCTCATCATAGACCCGTCCGAACAGACATTTCTTGGTGGTGTTTGTTGTTTTTGGCGGCGTCGATCCCCCGCCGCCACCTGCGGCATGAACCATGGGGGCAAATGTAAGGGCCTGAATTGCAATAACCGAAGCTAGGATGAGGCGCATAATTGGTCTCCGTTCGTAGGGCTGCTCAGAATAAGCATAGCGCGTTCTATACAAAAGCTAACAACTGATCGCGCGAATTTATTCACAAGTTAGAAAGCGGGAATGATCCTGCCGTGATCAAGCAAAGAAAAACCCGCACAAAAATTTTGTGCGGGTCAGTATTGCAGAGTCTTTACGAAATTTTACTCGCCAAACACCCGGGCAAAGATCGTATCGACATGTTTGGTGTGATAGCCGAGATCGAATTTCTCTTCGATCTCCTCCTTGCTCAAGGCGGCGGTCACGTCAGTATCCGCCAGAAGTTCTTCTTTGAAGTCTGTGCGGTGTTCCCAGACCTTCAACGCGTTGCGTTGAACCATAGCATAAGCCTCTTCCCGGCTGACCCCTGCCTGCGTCAGCGCCAGCAGAACCCGCTGGCTCATCACTAGACCGGGGAACTTGTTCATGTTCTCCATCATGTTCTCGGGGAAGATCAGCATTTTGTCGATCACGCCCGTCAGTCGAGCCAGAGCAAAATCCAGTGTGATCGTGGCGTCCGGCCCAATCATGCGCTCCACCGAGGAGTGCGAGATGTCACGTTCGTGCCAGAGCGCCACATTCTCCATCGCCGGGATCACCGCCGCGCGCACCATGCGCGCCAGCCCGGTCAGGTTCTCGGTCAGTACAGGGTTCTTCTTGTGCGGCATCGCCGAAGACCCTTTCTGCCCCATCGAGAAGAACTCGGCCCCCTCAAGAACCTCGGTCCGCTGCATGTGACGGATTTCAATGGCAACGTTTTCGATGCTGCTGGCGATCACGCCCAACGTGGCAAAGAACGCGGCATGGCGATCGCGGGGGATGACCTGCGTGCTGATCGGTTCGGGCACCAGTCCCAGCTTGTCGCAGACATGCTCTTCGACCTGAGGGTCGATATTGGCAAAGGTGCCGACCGCGCCGCTGATCGCACCTGTTGCAATCTCGGCCCGTGCGTCGCGCATGCGGGACAGGTTGCGATCCATCTCGGCATAGAAGCGCGCGAATGTCAGGCCCATTGTGGTGGGCTCGGCGTGGATGCCGTGGCTGCGGCCGATGCGGACAGTGTCCTTATGTTCGATCGCGCGGCGTTTCAGAGCGGCCAGCAAACCTTCGAGGTCGGCGATCAGGATGTCGGCAGCGCGGGTCAGCTGAACGTTGAAACAGGTATCCAGCACGTCCGAGCTGGTCATGCCCTGATGCACGAAACGCGCCTCATCGCTGCCGACATGCTCGGCCAAGTGGGTCAGAAAAGCGATGACATCGTGTTTGGTGACAGCCTCAATCTCATCAATGCGGGCCACATCGAATTCCACATTCTTGGCCTTCCACACGGCCTCGGCGTTTTCACGCGGGATCACGCCCAGATCGGCCATGGCGTCACAGGCATGGGCCTCGATCTCGTACCAGATGCGGAACTTCGTCTCAGGCGACCAGATGGCGACCATGTCGGGGCGGGAATAACGTGGAATCATTGGCAGCGGCACCTTTTTATGATTTGGCAGAGGTCGTTGCGGCGCGGTTTAAACCCAGTCGCCCTACGGAACAAGGCGCGAGTGCGGTGATGAGACGGTTTGCCCTGATTTTATCCCTTTGGCCTGGTGTTGCGGCAGCGACAGAGTTCTGGCCGCTGACGGGTGATGAAATTGCCGAAGCCTTGTCGGGCAAAAAACTAACTTATGGCGACGGCATCTGGCAAACATTCGACCAAAGCGGGGTGACCCATTATTTTTCGGGTCGTCCCAGCACCGGAAAGTGGGCCGTGCAGGGCGATCAGTATTGCTCGGTTTGGCCGCCTTCGGATATCTGGGCGTGTTATGATGTTCTGCAAAGCGGTGTCATCATTCGATTTATTGACGACGCAGGCGAGATCACAGACGGGTATTATCCCGAATGACCTTTCCAAACGAACTGACCGACTTCGAAGGAGGCTGGAGCCTGTCACGCACCATTCGGGATGCGCGGGCCGGGCAGGTGGTTTTGGCCGATGGCTCTGCGCGATTCACCAGGTCCAAAGACGGTCTGATCTATGACGAGACGGTAACTCTGCGCATTCCGGGCCAGCCCGAGATGATGGGAACGCGCCGATACCTGTGGCAAGACAAGGGCGAAAGCGTTGCGGTGCATTTTGATGACGGGCGTTATTTCCACGCTCTCAAGCTGGGCCAGGCGCAGGCTGCGGATCACCATAATTGCCCGCCGGACAGCTATGACGCAGTCTATGATTTCTCGGGCTGGCCCTGTTGGAGGGTCCGTTGGACCGTGTCCGGCCCCCGGAAATCATACGAAATGAATACGGAATACATGCTGCGGTAGCGTAATCATCTTGCAGATGCGGCGCTGACAGGGCATTCCTGTTGCAGAATCTCGGTCCGTTTAGGGAGAAACAACATGAATGCGAACGTATTGGCCAATGCATTTGGCCCACGTGAAGGGACGGCGCTGCGCGTCAAACAGGTGGTTTTGGTTGCTTTGGGCATCGTTGCCTTGGCCGTCGCCGCCAAGATCAAAGTGCCGATGTGGCCGGTTCCAATCACCATGGGTACATTTGCGGTTCTGACCATCGGCACCGCCTATGGCGCACGGCTGGGTCTGGTAACCATGATGGGCTATCTGCTGATCGGCGCGCTGGGCTTTGACGTGTTCGCGGGCTCTTCGGCTGAAAAATTCGGCCTTACTTACATGATGGGTGGCACAGGCGGCTACCTAGTCGGATATGTGCTGGCAACCCTGATGCTGGGTACGCTGGCCGCGCGCGGCTGGGACCGTTCGGTCGTGAAAATGGCGCTGGCGCTGGTACTGGCCAACGTTCTGATCTATGTCCCCGGCCTGCTGTGGCTGGGCCAGCTCTATGGCTGGGACCAGCCGATCCTGGCATGGGGCCTGACACCATTCCTGGTGGGTGATGCGATCAAGCTCGCGCTGGCCGCGCTGCTGATCCCCGGCCTGTGGAAGCTGGTGGGCGACGCCCGCACCTAAACCACAGTCAACCTAGTTGACATGAACCGCGCCCGGAGCGATCCCAGCGCGGTTTTTTGTTGCGCCAACAAGAGGCTGGACAAAACCGGTCGACACAGTTCAAGCTGTAGCAATAGAAACAACAGGTTATTCAGATATGCCTAATCTATTGAGGGCTGTAACCCTTTCCTGCGCGGTTGTTTGCGCCGGGGCAGGGAGTGCAAAAGCCGAAACACCGATCACCTATACTGATGAAGGGCGCGCCTTGTTCAGCTTTGCGGTACCAGATTTTTGGTCGGTTCGTACTGGCGGCCCGCGTGAGGTCGATGACACCGAGCTGAACGATCCCCGCGCGGTTGCCCGAGTCATGGGGATCAAACCGGTAACGGATGACGACGTATGGATTGGATTTGTCTCGCCATCTGGTGTGTCATCCATCGACGGTGGCCTGCGATACCTTCAGGATATCGACAAGTTTCTGGTCAAAGATCCGATCGTTTCGGAAACAGTCGCAACCCGGATCGGAGGTCTGCCAGCGCGGGTTATCCGCGGTACCGGCACCCGTGATCGGCGGGGGATAAATTTCACGGCCACAGTGATTGACTTGCCGCGTGATCGCGTGGCTGTAGCAGTGGCCGTATTAAGAGACGGCGCCGACCCTGGCTATGTGGACGACCTGAATGCCGTATTCGCGTCATTCCGGTCGCTTCAGTGAGGAGGTTTGGATGACTCGTAAGCTGATGAAACGGTCGATCGCCGCGCTGGTATTCGGTTTGACCAGTATCACCTTGTCTGCCTGCGACGGCGTGACGGTTGGTGTGGGATACGGATATGATCCGTTCTATGACTCGATGCTTTGGAACGACTACTATCACGACGTTGATGTGGACATTGATGTAAATCGTCCACCGCAGGGTAAGCCTCCGGTCAAACCCAAACCTCCGGTCACCAAGCCCCCGGCGCGCCCACGCCCCCCTGTCGCCAAGCCCCCGGCACGTCCACCGGTTGCCCGGCCACCAGTTGCCCGGCCGCCTATTCACCGCCCGTCACCGCGGCGGCGCTGATGCGGATCACGACAGCAATTCCGTCGTGATTTTCGCTGTTCCTTCAAGTGTCCTGTGAACAGGGCACTTGTCGGCGATTTCAAGCAGACGTGCGCGCTGATCCTGATCCAAGGGGCCCTCGAGCCGGATTTTGCGGCGGAACAGATCGACCTTGTTGTCAGTGATCAGACCCGCATCCTGTGCGTGGACCTTGTTATGGCAAACATCGACAGTGATGCCTGTTAGTGGCCAGCCCTTGCGCCGCGCATACATCCGGATTGTCATCGAAGTACAGGCTCCCAGACCCGATGACACAAAGCCATAGGGCGACATACCGCGGTCGGTGCCTCCATATGAGGCCGGTTCGTCCGCAACAGCATGATGCTTGGGGCCGGACTGAATGTCTTGCTGGAATCCGTTGGGATCGGCCTCAGTCACCCGCACTACGCCTTCGGGCGCACCCGGTGGTGGGGCAGGCGGGCGCAGCACCACATAGCGCGTAACCCAAGCCGCTATTACATCTGCAGCATATTCCGCATCCGCCGCGCGCGTAATCAGGTGATCAGCGTCGTCCAGCGTCACGAAGCTTTTGGGATGTTTGGCTGCCAGAAAGATCGCGCTTGCATTGTCGATACTAACCGTTTCGTCGCGTGGCGCATGAAGTATCAGCAGCGCGGCCTTCAGATCCGCAATCGCAGGGGTTAGCGCGGATTGGGCGATATCTTCGACGAACGCTTTGCCAATACGGAACGGGCGACCACCCAAAGTGACCTCGGCCGATCCCTCTTGTTGGATTTCCGACAGTGCGGCGTCGAAATGGTGCGAGACATGCCCTGGATCGGCAGGCGCGCCCAGCGTAACAACGGCCTTAACACTCGAAATACCAGCTCGGGCGCGCAGAACCGCTGCCCCTCCGAGAGAATGCCCGATCAGCAGAGACGGGGACATGTTCCGTCCAGCCAGATACCGTGAGGCGGCGATCAGATCCTCAACATTCGAGGTGAAAGTGGTGTTTGCAAATTCGCCGTCTGAATGACCCAAGCCTGTGAAATCAAACCGCAATACCGCGATACCCATCGCTGCCAGACGGGCTGCGATCCTGCGCGCGGCCGGGATATCTTTTGAACAGGTAAAGCAATGGGCAAACAATGCCGTAGCAAGGATAGGCCCGTCCGGCAGGTCGAGGCGTGCAGCCAGTTGGTGGCCGTCGTGACCGGCAAAGGTGATGCGTTCGGTGGGCATGGCAGTTCCTTACGTCATGAGGTGCCTCAATATTGTGGCCGCCAGCGAGGGGTCTCAACCCCTATGTAAGAAGCGTCACGGGAAGGTGAGACTGGGTCAGGGGCCGGCGGAGTTCTGGTGCGATAGATTGCATCAACTTTTGTGATGCATTGCCAATCAAACATTCACTTTAATAAAGCGAATGCCACCCTCATCTTGAGCCTGTCGAACACAACCAGCCACGGAGGCAACAATGGTACATCTCACTTCTCAGCCACATGGCACAAATCTTCGAGTAGATTTACTGATCGCTATCGCCGTAACTGCGGTCGTCAGTTTTGCCGCGGGTCAGAACTGGACACAGCCGACATCTTTTGCCAGCGCGGAAATCGAGGACTGGCATGGGAACGTCAAACGGTCAAACTGGCCGAACTGAGGGGTCAGGCCAGCCCCATAAGCTGTGGGTCAAAGGGATAGGTGGACAGGTTTTCATACCCATCCTCAGTGATCAGAACCTGATCTTCGAGTTTGATTGAGAAATCTGCACCTATCTCGCCAACCGCGGCTTCGACGCACAGAACCATGCCCGGTTCCAGTTGGTAATCGTAGGCACCTGCAACGGCCTTGTCCGGATAGGCGACCAGAGGCCACTCGTCACACAGGCCAACGCCGTGCATCAGGCAACCGTATTTCTGATCCTGAAACTTGTCATCCAGCCTGTGACTGTTGGCGGTCAGTTCAGGGATCGTAACACCGGGTCTCAGCATCTTCATATTGGTCATGATATGCTCATGCGCGTGCTGCATGGCATAGACCATATCCGGGCGGGGTTTTTCGTCCCCGATCCACCAGGTGCGCGAGATATCGATGCAGATGCCGTAAGACCCGATCAGATCGGTATCGAAGGCGATGATTTCATTCTTTTGCGTGATCCGGGGACCACATTCCTGAAACCACGGGTTGGTGCGTTGGCCTGAGGCCAGCAGGCGGGTTTCGATCCATTCCCCGCCGCGCCGGATGTTTTCGGCATGCAGAATGGCCCAGATGTCGTCTTCCGAGGTTCTTCCGTCTCCGACATTAGCGCGGGCAAATGCCTCCATCTCGGCCACCGCGGTCTCGCAGGCGTGGTTGGCACATCGCATCGCCAGAATTTCGTCCGGGCCTTTCACGGCGCGGGACTTTTCAGTGACTTCCTCGCCTTCCATGATCTCGAACCCCTGGGCCTCAAGGGCGCGCAAACCGTGCAGCATGATCTTGTCCACAGCCAGCCGCTTGTTACCGCCGCCATGCGCATCAATCAGCGCCCGCACTTCGTTCGAGAGTACATCCGCGGCAACATCGACCTTGTCGCCGCGATCGAAATAGAACAGGTCGGCGCCCGAACGTTGTTCCTTCACTAATGGGTTGAATTTGCTTAGAAAAGGTGAGTTTTTATAATCCCAGATCACCATATACCCGTCGGCACATAACAGCACCGCGCGGAAGGGGTTATGCGTGTTCCAGAGCTGCATGTTGGTGCTGTCTGTGGCGTATCGAATGTTCAGAGGATCAAACATCAACAAGCCACCATAGCCACGATCAACGATGGCCTTGGTCAGACGTTTCCACCTAAACTCACGCATCCTCTCAAGGTTCGGCAAGGACAGCCCGGCGGCTTCCCATTCGGCGAAGGCCAGCTGTGTGGGGCCGATCTCGATCCGGTCCAAATCATTGGGCGTGCCGTCCCCAAGCGCTGTGCCTTTGGTGGGGTCGATCTTGCGGATATCTCTATGGTGACGGTTCATAGTAGCCCTCCCTGCCTGTCTATCGAGCGTGAAGAAGCATTCTTTCAGCGTCTTGATAATTTGCGACCGCCATCCGTCGCTTTTTGACCGACAAGTCGAAGTGCCGATGTTAGGTCGGGTTCATGACGACCATTTTGCAGACCTCTACTCCCTATGATCCTTTGAAACCCCGCCCGCTGCCGGGTATTCAGCCCGCCAGTATGGAAACTTGGTTGCATCAGGACGAAGCGTTCGCGGCCCAGATGGAATATCGGGAAGCGTTGCTGAAAGAGCGTCACGCTGATGTTCTTGCGCTGGCGCTCGAAGCCGAACCAGCCGCACAAGAAGTCTTGGACCTGGTGTTGCAATATGCGTACCCCGGATGCTCAGACCTCGTCACGAGAGCCGATGGGCAGAAGGTCCAGATTGATCGGCAGGCCCCAATGGAAACCCTTTGCAGACTGGTGCAGGAGGATATCTGTATCTTGCAAAAGCAAGGGGACGAACATGTTTTGACTGGCGCGGTTTTGTGTTTTCCAGCCAGTTGGCGACTGTCAGAAAAATTCATGCGTCCCCTGATCGACATCCATGTACCGGTCAACAGCTACGACGAAAGCATCGCGCGCCGTGTCCAGCGGTTGTTTGATGGAATTCAGCCCGATAAGCCGCTCTGGCGGTTTAATGCGCTGTGGTATGAGGATGCCGATCTGCATCAGCCTCGAAGCGCTACAGAACCGCGCGAGGTCAGTTCACCCGGAGACGCGTGCTATTTGCGCAGCGAGAGGCAAACATTGTTGCGGCTGCCGAAAACGCGGGCTGTGGTTTTTTCGATCCACACCTATGTTCTTGAGGCTGGAAGCCTTCGCCAAAAAGAAAACCCCACCTGACGGCGGGGCTTCTTAGGAGGGTCTTATTGGAATTAGCCTACATGCCTAAAGCAGTTGCCACACCGGCAAAGGCACCGCTGGTGCTGAGCGCTGATATTGCAACCGAATAGGCAAGTACCTGAGTATTCAGGCGGAAATCTTCACCTCGGATCAGGTTGACGGCAGCCATCGAGGCCGCGATCGGGACCGACACGCTGGCCACGGCACCCGTAAGTCCCCAACTGGTAAGTCGCAGGATATCATTGGGTTTCTCGTGGTCGAGGGGGGGAGTGTCGGTCCGATCATCCGGTTTCTGCTCGATCGGTTCTGTCCGAAAAGCAATGCTAAGCAACTGCTCGTCTGACAGCTGGATTGGCCGCGCATGTGAGGTCTGCGTTTTGTTTCTTGGCTCATCCAGATCTTCTGTCTCCGTTAATTCAAGACCTGCAAACGGCCCGGAAACGGATTCGAAAATTTGTTTTCTGTCCCGCTGTTTAACGGGCGCCAGAGTGTCAAAAGCACTCATGAATTGTTCCATGGTCAGGACTGTATTCGGAGACAGCCATTCCACGCGCTGAGTCGCACAGATATCAACCATGCGATACAGGATCACAACAAGCATAAGCTCCGAGATCTCGCTGTCGTCCAGCAAGGCGGATACTGGGGTAATTGTGACCGTCAACCGGTTTTCGGGCAGGGTCACCCGGGGTTTCGAGACGGTTCTCAGACCGGCCGCACGGTCCCGCCGTTCAAACCGGTCTTCTGTTTCAGCCAGTTGGGTATCCAGCGTAAGGCGCACGAGGTACTGACTTGAGACGATGCTCGCCTCGGTCGTGTTCAAGATCGTTTTGCGCTCAATAAGATGGCCGTAATCTTCCAGGGTCGCCGCCACGATGGCACCAAACCGCTCGATCGCGCCATTGGTCTTGCCTGTGAACTGCAGGCCGCCGTGATAGCTGTGCTTCGGAGTCACTGCGCATTCCTTTGTGCATTCCGTCAGATGACTCAAATTATCAACAGATAAGGGAAAGAATTGGGCGGAAATGGAAAAAAATGAGAAATCGGCAAGATTGATTACGCATTGGAAACCTAGGCATTTTAAGGGCTATTTAGCGTCTGTGGCGACAATGTGTCTGAATTGCGGTCGCCCTACATGACAGACCGACACAATCATCCGTCGATTCGAGCAGCCATGATTGCGATGGATTCTTGGTACACCGTCGCGGCATTCCACTGTTGAATGACCGCAAAATTCGGTTGGCCCGGTTGATATCCGCGTCCGGGCTTCCAGCCCTTTTTACGCAGGAAATTAGCGGTCGAGGCCAGCGCATCGGTCATGTTGTAGAAATCGACCTGACCGTCACCGGTGGCATCAACACCGTATTCCAAGGCATTGCCCGGCAGAAACTGTGTATGTCCCAGTTCACCGTGTTTGGCACCAACGGTGTTGGTCGTAATGCTGCCTTGATCGACCAGCTTCAGTGCTCCGATAGCGTGGGGGATGAAGAACTCGGATCGGCGACAATCATAGGCCAAAGTGGTTATTGCTGACACAACCTGACTGTCACCCATGAAATTCCCAAATCCTGTTTCCATTCCGTGGATAGCGATCAGGATGCCTGCTGGTACCCCATACTGACGCTCAAGCGTCGCATAGAACTGAGGGTTCCTTGCTTTGCGCTTGCGGCCTTGTGCAACGATAGTATCCGCGCCGCGTATCTGCATGAATTTGTCCAGCGAGTATTTAAAACTCTTTTGGTTTCTGTCCGCAGCAATGGTTCGGGTGGCATATTGGCTTTGGCTCAGCGCCTGCAATCCCTTCTTTTTTACTCCCGCGCGCTGGGCCTGCTTCGCGAAATCCCGCTTCCAGGTCTCAAATCCATTTCCGGTGTTGCCACAGGGGGCCGCTGCCGCAAAGCCAGGTAGAGAAATTGCCAAAATAAGAGCAAGCCGAAGCATCTTGTAATCCGATCCAATGAAATGACAGGGGCAGCCTAGGCAGGGAAGCCGCACACGAAAAGGGGTTAATAAAGGTCGAGTTCCCCGGTGCCCTTCAGGCTATCAAACCATTCATCCGGCGTTTTGTCGATTTTGGCGTGCTTGACCATCATGGCGTTCATATTGGGAAGCCCTGATGAATCTGGCCAGTTTTCAGGTTGCCACAGATCCGACCGGATGACGCATTTAGGGCAATGTGCAAAAGCGGTCTCGATATGAATCATAAGGGCTAGCTTAGGCGCGCGATTATTCACTGCCATACTGTTCAGCAAGTCCGGGTCAATACATATGCGCGCGGTTCCTCGGATGCGCAAAGTCTCCAACTTGCCAGGCACTAGGAAGATCACACTAACACGCGGGTCCTGTATTATATTGTGAAACGTGTCAGTCCGCTTGTTGCCTGGGCGGTCGGGAATGGCGATCAGAGTGTCTGAGATCACCCGAACAAACCCTTCGGGATCCCCACGAGGAGAGATATCCAGATAACCACCCGGATTGGCCGAAGCGATCAGGCAGAAGGTCGACTTGGCAATAAAGTCGCGGCACATGCCGTCCAGCGCGGCTTGTTCCTTGGCGATGATCTGGGGAAGGGGCGCGCCGGTGATGCGTTCCAGTTCCTCTTTCGAAGTGACGAAATCCGAGAACGGGGCGAATGCGGTTTCGGCTGACATGCGATCTCTCCTAACCGGGGTAATGGCAAGTGTGAAAGATCGGGCCAAACGAAACAAGGGGCGCCCGATGGACGCCCCTTTAGAATTTTCGACGAAAATTCTGGATCAGCAGCTGTAATACATGCCGTACTCAACCGGGTGCGGCGTGTGTTCGTAGGTTTCGACTTCGTCCATCTTCAGCGCGATGTAGCCGTCGATCTGGTCTTTGGTGAACACGTCGCCCTGCAGCAGGAAGTCGTGATCCGATGCCAGAGCTTCCAGAGCCTCACGCAGCGAGCCGCAAACGGTCGGGATGTCGGCCAGTTCTTCGGCAGGCAGATCGTAGAGGTTCTTGTCCATGGCTTCGCCCGGATCGATCTTGTTCTTGATGCCGTCCAGACCGGCCATCAGCAGAGCGGCAAACGCCAGATAGGGGTTCGCTGCCGGATCGGGGAAGCGGGCCTCGACGCGCTTGGCTTTCGGGCTTTCAGTCCACGGAATACGGACACAACCCGAACGGTTACGAGCCGAGTAAGCACGCAGGACGGGGGCTTCAAATCCGGGGATCAGTCGCTTGTAGCTGTTGGTCGCCGGGTTGGTGAAGGCATTCAATGTCTTGGCGTGCTTCAGGATACCACCGATGAAGAACAGTGCCTCGTCCGACAGATCAGCATACTTGTCGCCAGCAAACAGAGGCTTGCCGTCCTTCCAGATCGACATGTTCACATGCATGCCGGTACCGTTGTCGCCTGCGATTGGCTTCGGCATGAAGGTCGCCGATTTGCCGTAGGCATGCGCCACGTTATGGATGATGTATTTGAACTTCTGCAGCTCATCTGCCTGTTTGGTCAGGCTGTCAAAGATCAGGCCCAGCTCGTGCTGGCACGACGCAACCTCGTGGTGATGCTTGTCTACCTTCATACCCAGACGCTTCATGGTCGACAGCATTTCCGAACGCAGATCCTGGGCTTCGTCGATCGGGTTGACCGGGAAGTAACCGCCCTTAACCCCCGGGCGGTGGCCCATGTTGCCCATCTCGTATTCGGTGTCGGTGTTCCAGGATGCATCAGTTGCATCAACTTCGTAGGATACTTTGTTGATGCTGTTGGAAAAACGAACGTCGTCGAACAGGAAGAATTCGGCTTCTGGGCCCATATAGGCCACGTCGCCGATACCGGTTGCTTTCAAGTAGGCTTCGGCTTTCTGGGCGGTGCCGCGCGGGTCACGCTCATAAGCTTCACCGGTGTCGGGCTCGACAACTGAGCAATGCACGCAGATGGTTTTCTCTGCGTAGAACGGATCGACATAGGCGCTGTTGGTATCGACCATCAGTTTCATGTCCGAGGCTTCGATGGACTTCCAGCCAGCGATGGAAGAGCCATCGAACATGAAGCCTTCTTCAAGGAAGTCTTCATCTACCTGATCGGCCACCAGGGTGACGTGCTGCAGTTTGCCGCGCGGGTCAGTGAAGCGGACGTCGACATATTCGGCGCCTTCGTCCTTGATTAGCTGAAGAACTGCGTCCTTGCTCATTCTCTTGATTCCTCTGAATTGAAGATTTGGTCTTGTTACAGTGCGTCCGAACCGGTTTCGCCGGTACGGATGCGAATTGCTTGTTCGACGGGTGAGACAAAGATCTTGCCGTCGCCGATCTTGTCGGTTTTGGCGGCGGAAACGATGGCTTCGATGGCGGCATCGACCAGATCGTCGTCCAGCACAACCTCGACCTTCACCTTGGGCAGAAAGTCGACCACATATTCCGCGCCGCGGTAAAGTTCAGTGTGACCTTTCTGACGGCCAAACCCCTTGACCTCGATCACGCTGAGGCCCTGGACTCCGACGTCCTGCAGCGCCTCTTTCACTTCGTCCAGTTTGAACGGCTTGATGATCGCTTCGATCTTCTTCAT
Organism: Ruegeria sp. YTSA219; assembly: GCF_059609985.1. Classification (NCBI taxonomy): domain Bacteria; kingdom Pseudomonadati; phylum Pseudomonadota; class Alphaproteobacteria; order Rhodobacterales; family Roseobacteraceae; genus Ruegeria; species Ruegeria sp. YTSA219. The sequence goes on along the minus strand of NZ_JBXWMT010000002.1, from coordinate 246,127 downwards.
ACCGGGCTCCCTTTAACTCTTGTCAGGATGGCACTGACCACGTCTAAGATCGGGCGGCAATGTGAATGAGAAAATGGCGATGCCGGGTTGCATGGAAATTGGGTGGCCGGTGAAATTTTGAACAGTTTGCACAAAAAATAGTCAAAATTGAATCGCACGAGGGTTCAGCATGACAGATTTACTGACTGCAGCACAGATGCGGGCGATCGAACAAGCGGCCATTGAGTCCGGTGAGGTGACCGGTCTTGAGCTGATGGAACGGGCTGGGCAGGGTGTTGTCGAGGCGATTTTCGAGGAGTGGCCAGAGTTGGACAGGCGAGGGGCCAGCCCCTCGCGTTCCCTGACGTATCCGCGGCCAGATGAAGAGGATCCGTTGCGGGCAGTTGTCTTGTGTGGGCCAGGAAACAACGGTGGGGACGGGTTCGTCGTGGCCAGGCTTTTGCGGGAGCAAGGGTGGGAGGTCGCGGTGTTTCTGTATGGCGACCTAGAGAAGCTGCCGCCGGATGCGCGGGTGAATTATGAGCGGTGGCTGGAGCTGGGTGAAGTTTCTAAGCTTACCCTGCCGACACCGACCAAACGTGAAGTTTCCAAGTTGGAGAAACACGCAGCCCGACCGTCAAGTTCGCAAGGCCCTGATTTGATATTGGATGCTTTGTTTGGAACAGGGCTAATACGTCAGATTGGTGGATTGAAACCTGCTCTTTCCAAGCTTCAGATAGGTTCAGAGGCGGATGCCGATCCGTGGTGGCCGCGCGTCGTTTCGGTCGACATTCCGTCTGGTCTTTGCGCTGATAGCGGTAGGATTCTGGGGGACGAAGGTGTAATTGTTGGCGCCCACCTAACAGTGACGTTTCATAGCAAAAAGCGTGGACATCTTCTGGACGTAGGGGCCCAGTTCTGTGGAAAGACCGTCATAGTTGACATTGGGTTGTCTTCGCCAAGCGATCTCGGTTCGATCTCGCGCAAGTCTTTGGCTGATCTGCATAGCGAGCGACGTTTGAGGAGAGTGCTGTCTCAATTGGTAGATGAAAGTGGATTGCCACAGAATCTCAGCAAGGCTTCGTTTGAGCACAAATACTCGCACGGCCACGCCTTGATCATGACCGGAGGCCCCGGCAAAACCGGTGCTGCGCGGCTGGCAGCGCGGGGGGCGCTGCGGATTGGGGCGGGGCTGGTGACTCTGGGCGTGCCTCCTGCGGCTCAGATGGAGGTTTCGGTGCAAGTGACGGCGGTCATGTTGCAGCGGGTCGAGAGCGCGGATGGTCTGTCGAAAATCCTAGAGGATGAGCGGCTGAATGCTCTGTGTCTCGGCCCCGGTCTAGGGCTGGACCGTGCGCGCGATCTGGTGCCGGTTGCGTTGGCTGCGGAGCGCGCAACGGTTCTGGATGCTGACGCACTGACGGCTTTCGCGGATGATCCTGCAGCCCTGTTTGGGATGCTGCATGAAAACTGTGTTCTCACCCCGCATGGCGGCGAGTTTGCGCTGTTGTTCCCGGACATTGCGGAAAAACTGAAGGCGGTTCCCATCAAGGGTCCGGCCTATTCCAAAGTGGACGCCACCCGAGAGGCTGCCGGGCGGGCAGGGTGCGTGGTTCTGTTCAAGGGACCCGATACCGTGATTGCGGATCCGAACGGCCGATGCTCAGTGAATTCGGCCGTTTATGAACGTGCGGCGCCCTGGTTGGCGACAGCCGGGGCCGGGGACGTGTTGGCGGGGTTTATCACCGGGTTGCTGGCGCGGCGGTTCTCGCCCTTGCAGGCCGCGGAAACTGCGGCATGGCTGCATGTGGAATGTGCGCGATCTTTCGGGCCGGGGTTGATCGCTGAAGATTTGCCCGAACAGTTGCCACGGGTTTTGCGGGAAGTGGGTTCTTAATCGTCTCGGCGAAAATCCGCCGCTGCAGTATTCGATGTCCCAAAATGAGCGTATGATGAAATTCAGGTCAGGCGTCAGTATTGCGGCAAGCGGTCTGGGTGACTTGGATGACATATATTCTATCGTTTTGAAGTAGATCAAATTAACACCCTTCAGCTGCGGTTATATTCGCACAAGATGCGCGAGCTGAATGGGCCCGAGACAGGGGATCATAGAGAAATCGCGCACAAGCGAGCAGTGCCCGTAAATGGATCCATTATGGTGAATGACTATGACCCAGAAAGTATCAATAAGCACGATTGCGACCTGCCTGACCGCTGCATCGGCCATCCCAGCAGCGGCAGAGCTTAGATATAACAATAACAGCGGCGGTTATGTTGAGCTATATGGCCAGTTTAACCCCGTCATTGTCTCGGTTGACGACGGCGATGAAACGGAAACCCGTTTGCTGGACAATGATCTGTCAAACAGCCGGGTCGGGCTGTTCTTGATGCAACCCTATGGCAGCAATGAGTTTACCTTCCGGTTCGAATCCGGTCTGGGCCTGCCCAGCACGGGGAGCGCCAATCAGGATGGGACAAACACCGATGGCTGGAACCGCGAAGATATTCGGCATGTCGATTTTGCGCTGAAGGGGGGCTTTGGTAAGTTCTCTGCCGGGCAGGGCAGCATGGCCTCGGACGGGGCGGCAGAATCCGATCTGTCCTATGTTGGTACCGCGCTCTATTCCTTTACCAACGATGAGAACGGCGCATTTTTCTACCGTGAGGCTGATGGTATGCTCAGCGGCATTACCGTTGGTGACACCTCTGATAACTTCGATGGATCACGGCGCGGGCGCATTCGCTATGACACGCCGGATTTCAATGGGTTTTCAGCAGCCATAGCCTATGGTCAAAACATCCTGTCCAGCAGCGATGACGATGATTACTACGATGTGTCGGTGTCCTATGGAAATACCTTATCCAACGGGGTGGAGATTGCTGCATCCCTCGCCTACGCCGTGCGCGATTACGATAGCAGATCCGGGGAGAGAAAAGACACAATCGGGTCCGCCTCGGTTCTGCTGCCCAGTGGTTTCAGCGTAACCGCAGCTTTGGGTACAAGAGATGACACTTCCAGCGGTGCCAGTGACCCGAATTACTGGTATGCGAAGCTTGCGTATGAAGACGATTGGGTGTCATGGGGTAAGACTGGTATCGGCATTGACTATTTCGACGGATCTGATTTCTCGATCGACGGCTCGAGTACTAAGGCCTGGGGTATCGCTGTCGTACAGCGCATCGACAGTATCAACACCGATGCCTACTTGAAATACCGTAACCATGATTTTGATGACACCACGAGTTTCGATGACAACGAGGCTTGGGTGCTGGGTGCGCGCTGGAAGTTCTGATCCCGCGAACAATTCCTCAAGAACGCTCCGGCCAGGTCCGGGGCGTTTTTTTGGTCAAATCGGCGGCAAAACAAGGCTGATCCGGGCTTTGCCCCTTGCACGCGGGCGGCTGGGCAAATAGAAGGCCTCAAATTTGCCCGGCGCGCCGTTTTGCGCGCCCCGAATCCTATGGGGACTACCATAATGCAGGTTACCGAGACGCTGAACGAAGGTCTGAAACGCGGCTATAACATTGTCGTATCCGCAGCTGAGCTGGACGACAAAGTTAACGAGAAACTGGTCGAAGCACAGCCTGAAGTCGAGATGAAGGGCTTCCGCAAAGGCAAGGTACCGATGGCACTGTTGAAAAAGCAGTTTGGTCAGCGTCTGCTTGGCGAGGCGATGCAAGAAAGCATCGACGGTGCAATGAACCAGCATTTCGAAGACAGCGGTGAGCGTCCGGCACTTCAGCCTCAGGTGAAGATGACCAATGAGGATTGGAAAGAAGGCGACGACGTACATGTCGAGATGTCTTATGAGGCCCTGCCTGTCATCCCTGAGGTCGACTTGAAATCGGTTGAATTGGAAAAGCTGGTTGTCAAAGCCGATGACGCGGCCGTTGAAGAAGCGCTGGGCAACCTGGCTGAAACCGCGCAGGATTTCAAATCCCGCCGCAAAGGCTCGAAAGCCAAGGACGGCGACCAGATTGTGTTCGATTTTGTCGGCAAGGTTGATGGCGAAGAGTTCGAGGGCGGATCCGCTGAAGACTATCCGTTGGTTCTGGGTTCCAACAGCTTCATCCCCGGTTTCGAAGAGCAGCTGGTTGGCGTAAAGGCCGAGGAAGAAAAAGACGTAAACGTCACCTTCCCCGAAGAGTACGGTGCCGAGCATCTGGCCGGCAAAGACGCTGTGTTTACCTGCACCGTCAAGGATGTGAAAGAACCCGTCGCCGCCGAGATTAACGACGAGCTGGCCACCAAATTTGGTGCAGAAGACTTGGAAGCGCTGAAAGGCCAGATTTCAGAACGTCTGGAAGCGGAATATAGCGGTGCTTCGCGGGCGGTGATGAAGCGTGCTCTGCTGGACGCATTGGACGTGAAGGTTTCGTTTGATCTGCCACCGTCGCTGGTAGATGCCGAGGCCAAGCAGATCGCACACCAGCTGTGGCACGAAGAAAACCCGGAAGTGGAAGGCCACGACCACGATGAGATCGAGCCGACTGACGAGCACAACAAGCTGGCCGAACGCCGCGTGCGTCTTGGCCTGTTGCTGGCCGAGCTGGGCCAGAAGGCCGAAGTTGAAGTCACCGATGCCGAGATGACCCAAGCGATCATGAACCAGGCGCGCCAATACCCTGGTCAGGAACGCCAGTTCTTTGAGTTCGTGCAGCAGAACGCTCAGATGCAGCAGCAACTGCGCGCGCCGATCTTCGAAGACAAAGTCATCGACTATATCGTCGAGCTGGCCCAGGTTGCGGATAAAGAAGTCAGCAAAGACGACCTGCAGAAAGCCGTAGAGGCATTGGAAGAGGAGTAATCCTCTTCTGCCCATAGAATTCTTATGGGCACAAAAAACGGAGCCGTCTGAAAAAGACGGCTCCGTGTGGGTGGCTTTATGCTATGAGGTGAGGGGGTCAGGCCTCATGAGCAAAAGCACGGGGGGTCCTTAGCAGAGCAGTTTTCTGCTCAGGGGTGAACCGATCCGAAACTGCTTCGATCAGGTTCAATACAGCTTCGGCTTCGGCTTTTGTGGTTGCCGAATTCATCTGTTCGACAAAGTATTTTTCCATCTGGCTTAGTGGTTGGTGGTCGTAATTCGCCACACCTGTATCTGCCGGTGTTTTGTTTCTGGCATACAGATCTATTGCCTGCTCGTCCGTCAGGAATACATCGTGAGCGATGTTCGCATATTCCCGAATTCCGGAAATTCTCTCATCTGAGCAGTCCATCAAAGCGGCCATGGCTACGACTTTACCCATGGGCTTAGCACTGCCGAGGTAGTCATAAGGCGCGTTACCGGACCTTTGCAGAACGCGGTTCATAACTGGATCAATCACCGCGATCGAGTCAAGAACGCCAGCCGCTTTGGCATATTCGAAAGAGCCAATCATAACTTCGCTGGTCACATAGGATACAGAATTTTCACCGCGCCCTCGGCCCAGTTTTTTAGTATCGACACAGAACCGGGTGGCTTCCCAGACTTGCGAGCTCCGAATTGGAGGTTCTCCATCCAGGATCGAATGGAAAACATCGGACAGCATATGCGGTCCTTTGGTTTGCAGTAGTCTCATGCACCCGACAACGTCCCCCTCGTCGTCGATGCTGACTACATGTGCTGGATGCAGATCATCGAAGTGGTCGCGCTCGCGCCCATCCTCAATATTGACCTCCCAACCAAGGCGATCGCCGAAAACACGAGCGCGCAGTTTGAACATGTCATCCAAGACATCTTTGAACTTATGTTGATTAATACCATCAATAACGATGATCATTTCCATCCCCCTACAGTCTGGTTACCGTAGGGATTAGGTTAACCAAGAAATAAGCGCAGACTATTAGGGATTTCCCGTAGAAGTGCTTTTTTTTGATTAACCAGGGGCAATTAGGCCCAGGCCGATCGCACGACCAATAGCCTGTGAGGTGGTCAGTGCGCCCAACTTTTCACGCCCGGACCGCATATGAACTTCGACGGTACGGTGTGAAATGGACAAAATATCACCGATATCTTGTTGCGACTTTCCGTCAGCTACCCATTGGAGGATTTCCTGTTCGCGTGTGGACAGCGTGGGCAGGTAAAGAGCTTTGGCCAGCAAGCCGGATTGCATAACAGTATCGTGGGCTTGAACGGCAGCAAGTTGCAGATCACCCATGACATGTTTCTTTAGCTTATCCCATTCGGAATCCGAACAGTCCCGGGTAACGTTTAACAGTCCGCATTCACCATAAGGTCCTCGAACAGGAACTGTTAACCCTCTGGAACTAATGCCAAAATCATGGGCGTCACGAAATACCGCGTTGAACTTCTCGTCCTGATCAAAGCGTCCCCAATCAACGGGTGCAATGCTTAGGACAGATTGATAAAGCGTCGGATCGAAGTGATGAAAGCCCTGGCTGCCATAGTGGATTTTCCACTCATCTGGATAGTTTGCATAGCCCTGCACATCACCTTTCACAGGGTTAAAGGTGGCATAAGACGCATAGTCGAAGCCAAGCTCTTCGCAGACGGCGTTTATAACGTCAGCGGCCGACTTCTCTGTGTGGTCGACCGCGGCCAAATCTATAAGTTTCACCTGTCCAACCCTTGTGGCGGCATATCTCTCCCCCAAGACATGCCAGACTTGTCCTTAGGGGTATACGTTGCGTCAACCACAGGGCATTGTGCAAGCAAATTGTTCGCCTTGTGTAGTCATATTGCGATGTAATGGCAACAGAATGGTCCGAAACAGCATGTCTCAGATGATTCGTTTCGGGGTAAATCCGGTTATTCCGGACGTAGCCCTGTTTCGACCAGCATCCCACGTGCCTTGGCTTCGGGATAGAACCCTTTTGCGTAAAGGAATATGGCGCGTTGCTGGTCGCCGTCGGACAATAGCCAAGCGCCCCGCAGATATTTTCCGGCAAATTCGAGATTTGTGTCTGCATCCAAAAGGCCTTTGGCGTTTCCAGTATATCCCATTGAACGAGCTGTGGCCGGCAGGATTTGCAGCAAGCCATAATAGGGCCGATTCACAGCCCAAGGTCGGTGGGTGCTTTCGCGAATTGCTAGCTTGTGCACCAGTTCGCGCGGCACTTCGTAGTGGTCGGCCCATTTGTTTATGGAGGCCCGCAGTTCCGGTGTTTCGTTGGGATAGAGCGGAGGATCAAACGTGTTCTGGGTTGGGGTATCGGGCCCTCCGCACGCCGCAAAGGGTGCAATTATCAATAATGCCAATACACTGCGGCGCAGAAGAAATGTCATTGATCGTCTCCGAATAGTTATTATGCGATGATAGGAAACCTATTGATGACCGCAAGCAAAGGCCGGGGCCCAAGCTGGATTTCGCCGGGCGGAGGCATAAAAAAGGCCGCACAGATCGTGCGGCCTTTCTTGTTCAATTCGAAACCCGAGGATCAGGCTTTGGCTTCGTCTTCTTCGGCCGAAGCATCCTGAGCAACCAGATCGTCGTCGTCGGAAGCGGCGGAACCGATATCGTCGAACAGCTCGGCGATTTCGAATTCTGCGGCGGCTTCTTCTTCGGCGGCCAGTTCCTGAATCGATTTGCCAGATGCCTGTAGTTCGGCTTCTTCTTGCGAACGAGCAACGTTCATTTCGATTTTCACTTCAACCTCGGGGTGCAGTTTAACTGCGACTGTGTGCAGACCCAGATCCTTGATCGGTGCAATCAAGGCAATCTGCTTCTTGTCGACAGTGAAACCTGCTTCGGTAGCGGCGTCTGCGGCGTCACGCGGGGTGACCGATCCGTACAGTGCGCCGGCATCCGAGGCCGAGCGAATCACAATGAATTGCTGTCCGTCCAGCTTTTCAGCCAGCGCTTCAGATTCTTTCTTGGATTCCAGGTTGCGGGCTTCAAGCTGCGCTTTCTGGGCTTCGAACGACGCGATGTTGGCGTCCGATGCGCTCAGCGCTTTGCCCTGAGGCAACAGGAAGTTGCGGGCATAACCGGACTTGACGTCAACGACGTCGCCCATCTGACCCAGTTTCGCAACGCGTTCCAGCAGGATAACTTGCATGTCAGTATCTCCTTACTTAACGGCGTAGGGCAGCAGGGCGAGGAAGCGGGCGCGCTTGATAGCACGGGCCAGTTCACGCTGCTTTTTCGCCGAAACGGCGGTGATGCGCGAAGGTACAATCTTGCCACGCTCAGAGATGTAACGCTGCAGCAGACGAGTGTCTTTATAGTCGATCTTCGGCGCGTTCTCACCCGAGAACGGGCAGACCTTGCGGCGGCGGAAAAATGGTTTTGCGGCCATGGTTTAGTGTCCTTTCTTCAGGCGTTAATCAACGGCGCTCGCGGCGGCCTTCGCGCTCGTCGCGCTTCTGCATCTGGACCGAAGGGCCCTCGTTGTGCTCGTCTACCTTGATGGTCAGAACGCGCATAACGTCGTCATGCAGGCGCATCAGGCGTTCCATTTCCTGAACGGCGCCAGCGGGAGCGTCGGTCTTGAGGAAGGAATAGTGACCCTTGCGGTTCTTGTTGATCTTGTAGGCCATCGTCTTGACGCCCCAGTACTCGCTGTCGATGACGTTGCCGCCATTGTCAGCCAGAACGGTGCCGAAATGTTCGACGAGGCTTTCTGCCTGCGCGTTGGACAAATCCTGACGCGCGATCATTACATGCTCATATAGTGGCATGTGCACTCCTGTTTCTATCAAGGCGCATTTCATAGGCGGGGCCGTTTCGTCCTTCGCGACCCTGCCACGAGAGGCTGCGCGATTCATGTCGTTTGCGAAGGATGGCCCGATATACACGTTTGTACGCTGGGGGCAAGGCCTGCCACAGATGCCTTTGTGAAGTCGCGCTATTTCCTCTGCGCTGCCCAATTCCTGACGCTTTTCGGCTCAAAGTTGTTTTGTATACCGGAAATTAACCGGACTGACAAAAGTTGGAACGGCAACCTGAGAAACAGGGTACTGAAAATGACCGCGATTAACACAAATACCTTCGAGAAATCCGCCACAGGCGTAAGTTTTGAAAAGTCAGTGCCGGTGCTCATTAGCTTTGCACCAAATTGGAAAGCTCGGATGGTTCTGGCCCGTGTGGCTGGTGCGCTACTGATAGTTTCTGCCTTTTCCATGTGGTTGATGCCCAGCACGGCAATGGCCGCTGAAGTCTGGCCGATCAAATTGGCGGCTTCTCTGATGTTCCTTCTGGTAGGTGTAAGCCTTCTGACCATCGAAGTTCTGGACGCGCGTCCTGATGCGTATTTTGACCCGATCCGCCGCGAGGTCCGGGTATTGCAAAAAAATGAAAATGGCCGCCCGCAAACAGTTTTGCGCCGGAGCTATGACAGCCTGGGTGGTGCCCGTTTCATTGAAGACCAGATCGAGTTGTTCGATGTGGACGGCAGCCTGTTGATGAAATTGCCGCTTGAATCGGCGGATGTCAGCCGAGCGCTCAAAGGTCAACTTAGCGGAAGTGTAACAATTTTCGCCTGAGTTTTATTCTGTTCAAATAAGAACAGATATTGTGAAATAATATTACTTGTGTGCTGCCCTAGGGCAGCACATTTTCGTTGTCGAGCAACCGAAGAGGTTTGCATCTACAAAATTGCGGAGATTATCATGAAATCCACCCTTCTTGCAGCAGCGCTCGCGGTTTCGGCCACAACGGCATTTGCCGGCGCCGAAAAATACGTTCTGGACTCAAGCCACAGCCAAGTTCTTTTCAGCTATAACCACCTTGGCTTCTCGACCACCCATGGCATGTTCTCGGGGTTTGAAGGCGAGATCATGTTCGATCAGGAAAACCCGGCTGCATCCAGTGTTACAGTTTCCATGCCAGTGGTTGAGATGATTACCGGTTGGAAGCCACGTGAAGACCACTTTATGTCCGAAGATTTCTTTGGTGTGACCGAAGGAGAAATGGTGACCTTTACTTCTACTGGTATCGAAGTCACGGGCGAAAACACTGCCAACATCACTGGCGATCTGACTATGAACGGCGTGACCAAATCGGTTGTTCTGGATGCCAAGCTGAACCAAGTGGGTGAACATCCTATGGCAGGAAAGCCCTGGGCCGGTTTCGACGCCACCACCACCTTGGTGCGTAGTGAGTTCGACCTTGGTCAGTTCGCGCCATTCGTAAGTGACGAAGTCGAACTTCAGATTTCAGTCGAAGCCCAGAAGGCCGACTAATACCATTGCAACGAGTTGAAACGAGGCCGCCGGAGTAACCCTTCGGCGGCCCATTTTATTAGTTGCCACGTTTTGCTGAAAGATCAACTGATACTGTAACAGCAAAACCCAGCGAATCCTCGGTCGACTGCGAAGTGCCGATGTCGAAATCCAGCCGGTTCAGATCAAGCTGTCCTGATATAGCTGCGCTGTCATCCTGAAGGTCGAGAGTAAATGGCAACACTACGTCCACACTCTTGTCGCGAATGGTCAACGCGCCGCGCGCTTCGTACCCGTCCTCAGTTTTGAAGAGATCAGCTTTGAATTGAGCGGTTGGAAATTGCGCACTGTCGAAGAAATCAGCACCCATTGCCTGATCTGTGACTGTCCCGAGCTTGAGCGACGTTATCGCGATTGTGACATCTGCTGATCCGGCTAAGCCCGGCGTGGGCGGATCTTCGAAAGCGATTGCAGCGGTCCAATCGGAAAAGCTGCCGGTTACCGGGCTGCCCAGCTGGGTGATGGTAATGCTTAGATTGCCTTCCTGGACGTTCCAGTCGGACTGTACCTGGATCAGTTCTGCGACCTCTGTGCTAGCTGTAGATTGGTGGTCAAACGCGCCGATTGACCATCCTCCGACCAGAACGGCACCCCAAATGGCCAAAGAGGCCAAAGCGGGCGTCATTGAATGGCTTTGCTTTGGCGGTTCCGGTGCATCCGAGGCGCCCGGCATCATTCGGCGCAGCGTGCTGTCTTTATCGATAATGTGGTGTTTTAGCGCCCCGGCGACGTGCAGCGCGACTGACCCGGCCAGTGTCCAGACGAACAGCCAATGTAGGCTTCCGGTCAGCTCTGCCAGATACTCGGATTTTGGTACAAGGGGTAGGCCCTGTCCGAAGGGCCACAAAATCGGAGCGAAACCTTCGGCGGCAGCGTGATGAGTCCACCCAGTCAATGGGGCCAGAACCAAAGATGCGTAAAGCAGCCAATGCACGGTTTCAGCTGCAAAGGCCTCGGGCTTGTTCTCTGCGTTCAATAGGCCGGGTTTGGTCTGCGTTATCGCCCACAAGATACGCGCGAGCGCGACGAAGAAAACAGTGACCCCGACGGTTTTATGGAGAGAAAAAAGGCTGGCGGCGCGTGCAATGTCATCTTCGGTTGTGGCTATTGCAGGATCGTAAATCGCATGGGCCAATCCGTTGGCGACCCACCCCAGAGGGAATGCGGTGAAGATAAGTAACGCGGTCAGCCAGTGAAAAGTCTTGGTTACGCTTCCATAGCTTGAGAAGGTGTTTGACGAAGGCATCTGAGGCTCCGGAAGGTGGATCGTATGCAACAACCTACCGCTACAAGCCTAGGACACAATAGCAAGGGATGCACAGAGCCGGTGCCAAAGTGCAGAGATCAGGCAAAGCTTGTGCCGCGCGGTCTGTCGGTTTACACCCCGCGGCAACCTAACGTCATCCAAGAGGTTGCAATGACACGCGCATTTGTTTTCCCGGGGCAAGGTGCCCAGACTATCGGTATGGGTAAGGCTCTGGCCGAGGCCTATCCGGCTGCACAGGCTGTATTCGACGAGGTGGACGAGGCGCTCGGGGAAAAGCTGAGCGATCTGATCTGGGAAGGTGATATTGCGGACCTGACCCTAACCCAGAACGCGCAGCCAGCGCTAATGGCGACCTCGATGGCTGCGATGCGAGCCCTGGAGGCCAATGGGATTTCGATTGCAGATGCTGGTTTTGTCGCTGGGCATTCGCTGGGGGAATACTCCGCGCTCGCTGCGGCAGGGGCATTGTCGGTCGCTGATACGGCGCGCCTTTTGCGCACCCGCGGGCAAGCGATGCAGAGTGCGGTTCCCGTTGGAGAGGGCGCAATGGCCGCTATTCTTGGATTGGATCTTGATGCTGTGCGCGCTGTTGCAGACCAAGCTGCCCAGGGTCAAGTTTGTCAGGCTGCCAATGACAATGATCCCACACAAGTCGTGGTATCAGGCGCAAAGGCTGCTGTGGAACGCGCCGCCGAAATCGCCAAAGAAAAAGGCGCCAAGCGCGCGGTCATGTTGCCCGTCAGCGCACCTTTCCACTGTGCATTGATGCAACCTGCAGCTGATGTCATGGCCGAAGCCCTGGCAAATGTCGAAATCAAAGCTCCTGCCGTGCCATTGGTTGCCAATGTGCGGGCCGAGGCTGTCACAGATCCCGATCTGATCCGTGGGTTGCTGATCGAGCAGGTCACAGGTTCGGTTCGCTGGCGCGAAAGCGTACTGTACATGGTTGCGCAAGGCGTGAGTGAAACTTGGGAAATCGGGGCGGGCAAAGCTCTGTCCGGTATGATTCGCAAAATTGACCGTGCGATCGTTGGTAAAGCTGTCGGTACGCCTGATGACGTGCAGAATGTGACACAGGCCGAATCGTAAGACACCGAGCATCAAGAGGAAGACCGAATGTTTGATTTGACAGGTAAGAATGCACTGATCACCGGTGCATCGGGCGGGATCGGTGGAGAAATTGCGCGAAGTTTGCATGAAGCCGGTGCAACTGTGGCTTTGTCTGGAACGCGAGTTGAGCCGCTACAGGCTCTGGCCGACGAATTGGGTGAACGCGCCCATGTTCTGCCCTGCAACCTGAGTGATGCCGAGGCGGTGACAGCCCTTCCGAAGCAGGCTGCTGAGGCAATGGGATCGGTTGATATCCTGGTGAATAATGCCGGGATCACGCGAGACAATCTGTTCATGCGCATGTCCGATGAGGAGTGGCAGAGCGTGATCGACGTCAACCTGACATCTACTGCTCGGCTGTGCAAAGGCGTTTTGAGGGGCATGATGAAAGCGCGCTGGGGCCGGATCATTAATATCTCATCGGTGGTGGGTGCGACAGGGAACCCGGGACAGGCCAACTATGCTGCATCCAAAGCAGGCATGGTGGGCATGACCAAATCGTTGGCCTATGAGGTTGCCAGCCGTGGAATCACCGCCAATGCGGTGGCACCCGGTTTCATTACGACTGCAATGACCGACAAACTGACCGAGGATCAGAAATCTGGGATTTTGACGCAGGTTCCTGCCGGTCGTATGGGTGACCCCTCGGAAATTGCTGCGGCTGTGCTGTATCTTGCAAGTGCCGAAGCCGGATATGTTACCGGAACCACCTTGCATGTGAACGGCGGTATGGCCATGTTGTGAGCGCGGATCGAGGTGGGCGCGAAAGCGTTTGCCTCGGGCGTTGTCTGTGTTATAGGCGGCGCACATATGCAGGGGCTGGCCGGATGGTCAACCTTCTACTTACCCGGTAATCGGGGACCTAAACCGCCCAGAACGGGCACATCAAGGCCAGCCTGAGCGGGCAAGGGCAGAACCGGGCACTATGCCCTGAAATGAAATGAGGAATAGACATGAGCGACGTCGCAGATCGCGTTAAAAAGATCGTTGTTGAGCACTTGGGTGTTGAAGAAGATAAAGTTACCGAAAACGCGTCCTTCATCGACGATCTGGGTGCAGACAGCCTGGACACTGTTGAGCTGGTTATGGCCTTCGAAGAAGAGTTCGGCATCGAGATTCCTGATGACGCAGCCGAAACCATCCAAACGTTTGGCGACGCCGTCAAATTCATCTCTGAAGCGTCTTAAGACCTTCTTTATCCGCTAAAACGGCGCTTCCGGGCAACGGAGGCGCCGTTTTTTTTGCCCAGCCGGAATTCGCGCTTGCCAGATAGCTATTGACCCGCAACCATTTACGCGAGGCAGGAAATTCTGAGCGGGCAGGGCATGCTACGATCCACCCCGATGATAAATACGGCACGTCTGATGCTTTGCGCCATGCGTCCCGACGACTTTAGTCGTTACGCTGAGATTTGGCGGAACCCTTGTGTTGTGCGCCATCTTGGCCGGGAACCGCTATCGCGGGGCGAAGCGTGGGAATCCTTTCTGAGGAATGCCGGTCACTGGCAGATGGCCGGTTTTGGCCAATGGGCCGTCTTTCGACAGTCGAATCGTCAGATGATAGGTCAAGCTGGCTTTTTCTATCGTAACCGAGGGTTAGGCGACGACTTCGACAGCTTTCCCGAGGCCGGATGGCTATTGGCACCAGAAGCCCAGGGGCAGGGATTTGGTCTTGAAGCGGCTCAGGCCGCACATGACTGGTTTGACAGAATAATGCCTGGACCACTGGTTTCCCTGATTGATGCTGAAAACCACGCGTCGCAGAATCTGGCGGCAAAGCTTGGTTATGAGCTCATGGCCGAGCGCGACTATATGGGAAGTCAGGTGAAACTGCTGAAAAGAAACGGGCCGCCCAAACTGGCTTAACCTTTCTCTTTGATCGTGCCGCAAATTGCCTTTGGTTTGCCGAAACTGGAAATTCTCGCCGATAGAGTTGAGGGTATGGTATCCTCTATTGACGTTGCGATTGAGCGGAGGAGCAAGCTCATGAGGATTTACCCTACGATGGAACTGCAGAACGGCCGCTGTGTCACACTGGACAAGGGTCGTCTGGATGAGGCCATGATTTGGCACGTGAATCCCGCAGAAACGGCACGCAGTTGGGCCGATGCTGGAGCCGAGTGGATGCACTTGACCGATTTTGACGCGATTGAAGGGCGCGATACCAATTCGGAGATGGTTGAAGAGATCATCCGTTCTGCCGAAATCCCTGTGCAGTTGGCAGGTGGTATGAGAACGCGCGAGCAAGTCGAGCACTGGATCGACAAGGGCGCAGGCCGGATTGTTATCGGCACTATGGCTGCGTGGGATCCAAATCTGGTGAAAGAATTGGCCAAACTCTATCCGGACCAAATCGTTCTGGCCGTAGACGTTTGGCAAGGCTTAGTGATGACCGACGGTTGGCGTAGTCAAAGTGCGTTTACACCAGAGGCCTTTATCGAAGCGTTTTCAGAGACGCCGTTTGCGGCAATTCTGGTCACTGATATCGATAGCGACATGGAAGACGTTGAGGCACAGCTGGGC
This sequence comes from Ruegeria sp. YTSA219, assembly GCF_059609985.1. NCBI lineage: Bacteria > Pseudomonadati > Pseudomonadota > Alphaproteobacteria > Rhodobacterales > Roseobacteraceae > Ruegeria > Ruegeria sp. YTSA219. The sequence goes on along the minus strand of NZ_JBXWMT010000002.1, from coordinate 231,083 downwards.
CTGATCTCGGGGCTGGCAGAGACATCTCGCACACCGATCATCGCAAGCGGTGTGGTCCGCACGACAGATGATATCTCGCGGTTGGCTTATATCCCGAATATTTCGGGCGCCTTGGTTGGCCGCGCGCTGTTCAGAAAGACGCTCGAGCTTTCAGATGCGCTGAATGTTGCCAGCACAGCGCACGAACCGGTTGCGGCGTTTCAGTAAGATTTCTTCCAAAACAACAGGTTCCGCCCTTTCATGTCCAGTGAAAGGGCGGGCTTTCATCTGGCCAGGAGCCGCATTGCAAGAGTGTATACTGTAGATGTTCCGCTCAATCTGCTTGTGTGATGATTGCGCCTTGCTCTTGCCCCCGCACCCCGGCCCGGGGTATGAGCGTTTCTCAAACAGGAAGCAGGCAAGAGGCATTTTATGCGCAGAGTCGTTGTAACCGGTCTTGGGTTGGTCACTCCATTGGCCAGCGGGGTCGAGGAAACATGGTCGCGGTTGCTGGATGGGGAATCCGGTGCAGGCCCGATCACGCAATTTGATGCTGAGGCAAGTGGGGTCACCACAACGTATGCCTGCGAAGTTCCGCGAGGCGACGGCACCGACGGGACATTCAATCCTGACGACTGGATGCCGCCGAAAGAGCAGCGCAAGATCGAAGACTTCATTCTGTACTCGATTGCAGCTGCTGAAATGGCCTGCAAGGATTCCGACTGGCTGCCCGAGGATGAAGAGGCGCGCTTGCGCACCGGCGTTCTTATCGGTTCAGGTATCGGTGGGCTGGGCTCCATTGCAGCAACGGCTAACCTGATCCGCGACAAGGGCCCTCGACGGGTGTCGCCATTCTTTATTCCAGGCGCGCTGATTAACCTGGCCTCGGGTCAGGTGTCGATCCGCCATGGATTCAAAGGCCCGAACCATTCGGTTGTGACTGCATGTTCGACCGGTGCTCACGCTATTGGTGACGCAAGCCGCATTATCCGTGCCGGTGACGCTGACGTAATGGTTGCCGGTGGTGGCGAAGGGTGCATTTGCGAAATCGGTATCGCTGGATTCAACGCTTGCAAGGCGCTGTCGACTAAATACGCGGATAACCCCAAAGCAGCCAGCCGCCCCTATGACGTCGACCGAGACGGTTTTGTCATGGGTGAAGGTTCGGGCATCGTTGTTCTGGAAGAGTACGAACACGCAAAAGCGCGTGGCGCGAAAATCTATGCCGAAGTTCTGGGCTATGGCATGTCCGGTGATGCCTATCATATCACCGCACCCAGTGAGGACGGCGATGGCGCAGAGCGTTCTATGAACGCAGCGCTACGCAGCGCGGGGCTGGAGCCGAAGGACCTAGACTATATTAACGCGCATGGCACATCGACCATGGCCGATACCATTGAATTGGGTGCGGTCGAGCGTCTTCTGGGCGAGCATTCGGCGAATGTAACCATGAGTTCGACCAAATCGGCCACGGGCCATCTGTTGGGCGCTGCAGGCGCCATCGAAGCCATTTTCTCGATCCTCGCAATCCGCGATCAGGTTGCGCCACCGACGATCAATTTGGACAACCCAGCGGTCGAGACACCGATTGATCTGGCTCCGAATGCCAAGCGTGAGCGCAAGATTGATGTGGCGTTGTCAAACTCGTTTGGATTTGGCGGCACCAATGCAAGTGTGATCTTCGGAAAGGTCAGCTAAATGTGGCGCGCGATGGCCTCCAACATGCTGACCATCCTGGTGGTCGGCCTGTTTCTTGCCGGTGGACTGATTTTATGGGGGCAGGCGCGATACAAGAATGCGGGCCCTCTGGAAACTGCGATGTGTTTGCAGGTCGAACGTGGCTCGAACATGACGCAGGTCAGCCGACAGCTGGAGGATCAGGGCGCGATCAGCAGCGCTACGATATTCCGTATGGCGGCGGATTATACCGACAAGGCACCTCAGCTGAAGGCAGGCAGCTTTCTGGTCCGCGAGGGTGCTTCGATGGAGCAGATCATTGATGAGATTACGCGGAGCGGGGCCAGTACCTGCGGATCCGAGATTGAGTACCGGATCGGTGTAACCCGCATACAAACCCGTGTACGCGAATTGAACCCCGCAACATTGGACTTCGATGAAATCGCATCGTTCGATGTAGCGGAAGAAGAAATACCCGCGGCTTATACCCAAAAGCGCGAAGACTCAGACACACGGTACCGGGTCTCGATTGCTGAAGGTGTTACATCCTGGCAAGTGGTCGAGGGTCTTAAGCAGATCGACGCGTTGACGGGGGAAATCCCTGAAATACCGGCCGAAGGGGCGCTGGCACCGGACAGCTATGACATTGTGCGAGGTGCCGATCGGGCGGCAATCCTGCAGTCGATGCAGGATAAGCAGCAACTGCGCATTAACGCCGCCTGGGAAGGGCGGCAGGATGATTTGCCAATCAATACCCCCGAAGAGATGCTGATTTTGGCGTCAATCATCGAAAAGGAAACTGGTGTTCCGCATGAGCGTGGACAGGTCGCTAGCGTATTTGTAAACCGGCTTGAGCGAGGCATGAAGCTGCAGACGGACCCGACTGTAATCTATGGTGTCACCAAGGGGCAGGGCACGTTGGGCCGAGGCCTGCGCCGCAGCGAACTGCGCCGTGCAACGCCTTGGAACACTTATGTGATTGATGGGCTCCCGCCAACACCTATCGCAAATCCTGGTCTTGCAAGTCTTGAAGCCGCAGTTTCGCCCGAAGCGACTGATTTTGTTTTCTTTGTTGCAGATGGCACCGGCGGACATGCTTTTGCCGAGACACTGGATGAGCATAATCGAAACGTCGCCAAATGGCGTGAGATTGAGGCCGAGCGCCAAAGCACCGGAAATTAAAAAAGGCGCCGCTAATAGCGGCGCCTTTTAGATTTAGGCGGCGGAGGATCGACGCGGTCGCCGACGTTTTGGGCCTCCGGGATTGCCCGACTTGTTAGCTGCTTGCGGTTTTGGACCACGGCGACGGAACCCTCCGCCTTTCCGCGATTTTGCGGGTTCGGCGAACTCGGGCATTGTGCCGCTGGCGACCGGAACCTCAATTTTCATCAGTTTCTGAATCTGCTTCAGTTGATCCAGTTCATCCGGTGCACAGAAAGCGATCGCCTCGCCTTCGCGACCGGCACGGGCGGTTCGGCCAATGCGGTGGACGTAGTTATCCGGCACTTCGGGTAGGTCGTAGTTGATGACATAGGCAACGCCCGGGATGTCGATGCCGCGAGCGGCCACGTCTGTTGCCACCAAGACATTTATTTCGCCTGCGCGGAAAGCTTTGATCGCCCGGTCACGCTGTCCCTGACTTTTGTTGCCATGGATCGAGGCGGCGTTGAAGCCGTCGGCCACGAGACCCTTCATCAGCTTCTCGGCGCCATGTTTTGTACGCGAAAACACCAGCGTCAGAGCTTCTTTGTCCGCAGATAAAATCTCCCGCAGTTTGCTCGGTTTTTCCGCGCGGCTCAGGAAATGAACCGATTGGGTGATCTTGTCGGCGGCTTTACCCGGAGGGGACACTTGAATGCGTTGCGGGTTTGTCAGGTAGGCCTGGCTGAGTTCTTCCATCTGCTTGGGCATAGTGGCAGAGAACAGCATCGTTTGGCGGGGCGTGCCCAACTGCGGTGCAATCCGGCGCAGAGCATGAATAAAGCCCATGTCCAGCATCTGATCGGCTTCGTCTAGTACCAGATGACGTACCGAGCCGAGGTCGACTGCTCTGCGTTCCATCAGGTCGATCAAACGACCAGGGGTGGCAACCAGAATGTCTGTGCCGCGTGCCAGAAACGAAATCTGCCTACTGATGGACTGACCGCCAACAACTGTCGCCACACGCAGCTTCGTATTCGTGGTCAAATTGCGCAGGCTATCTGCGATTTGGTTGACCAGTTCACGGGTCGGGGCAAGGATCAGAGCCTTGGCGGTTTTCGGCGCAGGCTTGCCGGTCTGAGCCAGCAGATGGTCGATCAGAGGTAGGCCAAAAGCCAGCGTCTTGCCGGTGCCGGTCTGGGCAAGGCCCAGAATATCGTGCCCCTGCAATGCCATGGGGATTGCCTGGTTCTGAATCGGAGTGGGTTGTGAAAAATTGGCGCGTTTCAATGCGTCATTCAGGGCCGGGGCAAGACCCAGCATATCAAAGTCGAACAAATATCATTCCTTTTTTGCCCCTGGCGACTGGATCACCACGGGCGACATAAATCAGCAGCGCAATATGCGATGCCAACAGGGTTACGCTAAGACTCTGGATGCACAGGCGTTTCCTGCGGCATCCGGCCGTCGCATTCAGAACCCTGCGTGAAGGGGAACTATGGGGTGAATCGAGCGCTGTGGAGCAGGTCGGACCTGCCAATGCTCACGCGTCAGCGCTTTGTTAAGGCGCTCATGCAGGTTGCGGGGCGGAATGTCAAGCTGTGCGTTATAGATCACATCCGGCGAAAAGGATCGTTGTGGGCTGTCTGCAACCTTTAAGCAGTGAGATTGACCGCTTGGTTGATCGCAAAACCTGTTCTTACAGCTCGATATGTAGGGAAGGGCATCCGCGCGGCAGTTTCAATGTCCCGTCGGATCCAGTCGAGCGCCTCTAGCTGTTGAAGGGACGACGACAGCGCCCGATCCGTGATCGATACCAAATCCGATTTGATGGCGGAAAAGCGGTGCGGAGTGCCGGTGAGTGCCAGGATCGGGACGGTCCAGGATTTACGGACGAGCTTGAACTTGGTGTCATCCGGAACGGCGTTTACGATTGCGCTGGCCATACTGGCGGCTTCGATCCCCGGCAGGGTTAATCGGAATTCAGGGCGCAATGGGTGCCCGTGGCCCGGATTCCTTTCGATCAGGTCAAGGCGTATGAGATGGTCCAGACTTGCCGCGAAGGCAGTTCTTCCTGCGCTGGTGGCAGCAAGCAGAGCGGCCTGCCTGCCAGGAGTGCCGGAATGCATGAGTGCCAGAATATTCAGCGACCAAGCTCGGGAGGTCAGCTTGACAAGCAAATTAATGTCCATAAAGTATAGTTAATATAATTTAGCTCAAAAGGAAAGATTGATGCCCCTTGTTTCTTTGAAAAACACGATCACCCTTGCGATTTCGGTTCGGGACCGCCATGCAAGCGCCGAATGGTTCAGCGACAAATTGGGGTTTGAACTTTCCCATCACATAGACGAGGCGGGTTGGAGTGAGATGCGCACCAATGTGGATGGCGTCACATTGGGTTTAGGAGAGCAGGCCGAGCCCTCACCGGGAAATTGTGTTCCAGTGTTTGAGGTCGCCGATATCTCCACCGCGCGCAGTGCGTTAGAGGATGCAGGGGTGGCATTCGACGGTGCGACGGAAACGATCGAAGGAATGGTCAGCACGGCCACGTTTTATGATCCGGATATGAATGCGCTGATGCTGGCACAGGATTTGACTGGCAGCAGCTAAAGACGCGCGCGGGGAAGAAATTGTTAACCTGCACCGAACGTTCCCTGTTGCGTGGGTGTTGCGCAATTCATTGACTTTTCGAACTTAATTTGGTACGAACTGTGTCATGCTAGAAGAAGTGAGCAACGGCCTCGGGGTAACATCCGGCGGCCGTTTTTCGTTTCTCTCGTGCGGAGAAAACTCACGCATGAGGTCAATACGCAAACATGACATTGATTACCCCGGAAGAGCGGATTTCCCAAACGGCTGACTTGTTGCAGTCACTTGAGACATCCATTCGCGGTCTGCGCAAAGCAGCGGAAGAACTGCGCAGGCAGATCAGTGCCGGGGAGGATGCAGATATTGCTGGTGCAGGTAAGCAACTGGGACAGCTTGAGGGGCTGATCCGAAGTTGCCAAAAAGTGGAGACAAGCTTTGTCGAACAACATCACAGACAAGCCGGAGTTGCTCAAGGGGGCTATGCGCTCGACCTTGATCGGGCACGATCTGAGATCGGGTGCAGGCTGGCTCGCCTCCGCGCCTGTTGCGGTGCAGGACAGATTTCTGAGTGAGATCGGGGAGGGGGGGCTGTGCGCCCTCCCTTTCCTGTTTGAGTTCTGGGCGCTGCCGCATCAATTGCCGCCAGAAGGTGACTGGCGGTCCTGGGTGATCATGGGCGGGCGCGGAGCCGGTAAGACCCGGGCCGGGGCTGAATGGGTGCGGTCTATGGTCGAGGGGTCTTTGCCGTTGGACACGGGTAAGGCGCGCCGGGTGGCTCTGCTTGGCGAGACGTTTGATCAGGTGCGCGACGTGATGATCTTTGGCGATAGTGGGATATTGCAATGCTCACCACCGGATCGTCGACCTATTTGGAAGGCGTCAGAGCGAAAACTAGTCTGGCCAAATGGGGCCGAGGCGCAGGCGTTCTCGGCCCATGATCCTGAGGGGTTGCGCGGGCCACAATTCGATGCGGCCTGGGTTGACGAGCTGGCCAAGTGGAAAAAGGCTGGGGAGACATGGGATATGCTGCAGTTTGCTTTGCGGTTGGGGGATCAGCCCCGGGTCTGTGTGACAACTACGCCGCGCAATGTGAAGGTTTTGAAGGACTTGCTGGCGTCTCCGTCCACGGTGCAGACCCATGCGCCGACCGAGGCGAACCGGGCCAATCTGGCGGAGTCGTTTTTGGACGAAGTGCGCGCGCGGTATACGGGGACGCGGCTGGGGCGGCAGGAGTTGGACGGGGTGTTGCTGTCGGATGCGGAAGGCGCGCTGTGGACCGGTTCGATGCTGGAGGCGGCGCGATGCGCACAGGTTCCTGCGTTGGATCGCATCGTCGTGGCGCTGGACCCGGCGGTGACGTCCGGTTCTGGCGCGGATGCCTGCGGGATCGTGGTTGTTGGCGCGCAGGTGCAGGGGCCGCCCGAGGAGTGGCGCGCTTACGTGCTGGCCGACCGCACAGTGCAAGGCGCGGGTCCGGCTGGCTGGGCGCAGGCGGCGATTGACGCGATGGATGAGTTCGGGGCCGAGCGGCTGGTGGCCGAGGTCAATCAGGGCGGGCAACTAGTCGAGGAGGTGGTGCGGCAGGTGGACCCTCTGGTCCCTTATCGCGCGGTGCGGGCGTCTCGCGGCAAGGTCGCGCGGGCCGAACCTGTAGCGGCTTTGTACGAACAGGGGCGGGTGGCGCATATGGCGGGGCTGGACGCGTTGGAGGAGCAGATGTTCCAGATGACCGCGCGCGGGTTCGAAGGGCAGGGCTCGCCCGACCGGGTCGACGCTCTGGTCTGGGCGTTACATGAGTTGGTTGTGGGGCGTGCGGGGGCGTATCGGCGGCCTAGGGTGCGGAGTTTGTGAGGATAAAAACAGGCGGAGAGTGGCGGTTGAAGAACTGATCGCGGTCCGAAGTGACGTGGCCAGCGATTTATGCTAGGAATACACCCTTTGCGACCACGGGGTCGGGGAGGGATTTCGTAGTGTCTACAAGTGACAAAAACTTCACCGGCTCAATTCCAGACATTTATGATGAATTTCTGGTTCCATTGATTTTCGAATCTTATGCCGCAGACTTGGCAAAGAGAGTCGCTGATACCAAACCCAAAGCTGTTTTGGAGACCGCCGCAGGTAGCGGAGTAGTAACACGTGCGTTGGCCCCGCTGCTGAGCGACGAAATTCGTTATGTGGTTACTGATTTAAATCAACCGATGTTGGACAGAGCGTCAACGCAGCAACCGAAAGCCAATCGAATAGAATGGAAGCAGGCGGATGCGTTGGCGTTGCCCTTTGAGGCAAATACATTTGACGTTGTCTGTTGCCAGTTTGGGGTGATGTTTTTTCCTGACAAAGTAGCTGGTTACAAAGAAGCCCTTCGTGTTTTGAAGGATGGCGGGTGTTTTATCTTCAATGTTTGGGACAGTATCGAAGAGAATGAGTTTGCGCATAGCGTGACGAAGACGGCATCTCGGTTTTTCCCGGAAGATCCCCCAGTGTTTTTAGCAAGAACGCCCCATGGGCACGGCAATATTGATTCAATTGTCGATGATCTTAAGGAAGCTGGTTTTACGGATATCGAAACACTGACCATTTCCGAGCAAAGCCGAGCGAGCAATCCGCAAGCTCCGGCAGTGGCTTACTGCCAGGGGACACCGCTTAGAAATGAGTTGGAAGAACGTGCTGCGGGCTCATTGACTGAAATTACAGACGCCGCCGCCGCCGACATCGAAAAGCTGTTTGGTAAAGGGCCGGTGTCCGGCAAAATTCAGGGGCATGTTTTTCTTGCGAGACCGTAAACGCCAAATTGATTTTTCTACCCACTCTATTCGCTTCTGCGTTGTGAATTAGTAAGAATTCCAACCCGTTGCCCTACCCCCGTACGTTCTATTCCCGAGGCATAAACTTCTCTGCGTCATAACTCCTTTCAACAAGCCGGGCAGAGCGGCGGCAGAAAGGAGCACAGATGGTATTCGATTTCTTGCGTCGTGGATCGGCTGAGGCAGCACCTGAAGCGAAGGCGAGCGCGGCTGGGCCTGTGGTGGCGTGGCAGACGGGTGGACGCGTGGCGTGGAGCCCTCGGGATGCTGTGACGCTGACGCGGACGGGGTTTTCGGGGAACCCGGTGGGGTTTCGCTCGGTCAAGCTGATTGCCGAGGCGGCGGCGGCTTTGCCTCTGGTGCTGCAGGATCAGGCGCAGCGGTTCGATGTGCATCCGATCCTGTCGCTGATGCGCCGTCCGAATGCGGCACAGGGGCGGGCGGAGTTGATGGAGGCCCTGTTCGGGCAGTTGCTGCTGTCGGGGAATGCTTATGTTGAGGCTGTGCAGGCTGATGAGGGCCTGCCGGTTGAGCTGCATGTGTTGCGATCCGACCGAATGAGCGTGGTGCCGGGGGCGGATGGGTGGCCCAAGGCGTATGATTACGCGGTGGGCGGTAAAAAGCACCGGTTTGCGGCGGAGAACATCTGTCATATCAAATCGTTTCACCCGCAGGATGACCATTACGGGTTCTCGCCGATGCAGGCGGCGGCGATGGCGATTGATGTGCATAACAGCGCGTCTAGGTGGTCGAAATCGCTGCTGGACAATGCGGCGCGGCCTTCGGGGGCGCTGGTGTGGAAGGGCGGTGATGGCCATGGGGTGATGGCCGAGGATCAATTCCGGCGCCTTTCGGACGAGATTGAGCAGAACTATCGCGGGGCGCGCAATGCGGGTCGCCCGATGGTTCTGGAGGGGGGCTTGGATTGGAAGCCGATGGGTTTCTCGCCCTCGGACATGGAGTTTCAAAAGACTAAAGAAGCCGCCGCCCGCGAGATCGCGCTGGCCTTTGGGGTCCCGCCGATGCTGCTGGGGATACAAGGCGACGCGACCTATTCGAACTATCAGGAGGCCAACCGGGCGTTCTATCGCCTGACAGTGCTGCCTCTGGTGACGCGGGTGGCGGCGGCGGTGTCGGAGTGGCTGGCGGGTTTTTCCGGTGAGGAATTGGTGCTGAAGCCCGATCTGGATCAGGTGCCTGCGCTGTCGGCGGAACGGGACGCGCAATGGGCGCGGGTCAATGGGGCCGAATTCCTGAGCGATGCCGAAAAGCGCGCCTTGCTGGGGCTGCCGGAGCGTGCGGATGGCTGAAGGATATCCGCCATTCGATTGCGCGCCAGGCTTGCGGCTGGCCGCGCATGAGCGGGTGGCCGAGATCCAGCATGAACATCTGTGCAGGCGGCTGGATCAGATCGAAGAGATGATGGAGCGGCTGGAGAGGCGGTTGTGGCTGACGGTGTATGGCGTGGCAGCGGTGATCCTGGCGCAGGCGTTTCAGTCATTCCTTTCAGTAACACCATGAATTCAGCAGGTTACATGGAGAAGAATATGGATTTGGAGCATAAGTTCGCACGGTTCGGAGAGGGCCTTTCGGTGACCGAGGACGCGGTGATCGAAGGTTATGCCAGCCTGTTTGGACAGGTGGATCAGGGCAGTGACGTGGTGCAGAAAGGTGCGTATCGCGGTTCCCTTGAGGGGCTGGCTACAGCGGGCCAAAGGGTCAAGATGCTGTGGCAGCACGATCCGGCGCAACCCATCGGGGTTTGGGACGAGGTGCGCGAGGACGACCGGGGCCTGTGGGTCAAGGGCCGTCTGCTGAAAAGCACGCAAAAGGGCCGCGAGGCGGCCGAGTTGATCCGGGCGGGCGCAATGGATGGCCTGTCGATTGGCTATCGTACCAAGCGCGCCGTGAAGAATGACAAGGGCCAGCGGGTCCTGACCGAACTGGAGCTGTGGGAGGTGTCGCTGGTGACGTTCCCGATGCTGCCCAGTGCGCGGGTGGCGGCAAAGGGGGTGGACCCCGAGGCCGAGAACACCTGGCGCAGTATTGCCGAGGTGTTTGATCACGCCCGGCAGGAGCTGGCGCGAACCTAGCGCGCCGAAACCTCACCCCCAAAAAGGAAGTGCTGATGAGCAAGACCGAAACCCCGGCCTTGACCGGAGAGGGTGTGCCCCTGGTTCAGGAGGTGAAGCAGGCGATGACTGGCTTCGTGAACGAATTCAAGGGCCTCAAGGCTGAAGTTAAGACAAAATTGCAACAGACAGAAGAGCGACTGACCATGCTGGATCGTAAATCAACCATCGCGGCACGCCCGCATCTTGCGGCCTCAATCGAGGACGGCGCACCGCATCAGAAGGCCTTTGATGCCTATGTGCGTTCGGGTGAGGATGACGGCCTGCGTGGTCTTGAGATGGAGGTGAAATCCCTCTCGAGCGCTGTGAACAGTGACGGTGGGTACCTGATTGACCCGCAAACCGCCGAGATCATCAAATCGGTGCTGAAATCTACGGCCTCTATCCGCTCGATTGCTTCGATCGTAAATGTCGAGGCGAACTCGTTCGATGTTTTGATCGACCACACGGATGTCGGTGCGGGCTGGGCAGATGAAAATGCTGCGGCGAGCGAAACCAGCACCCCGTCGATTGACCGAATCTCGATCCCGCTGCACGAGCTGAGCGCACTGCCCAAAGCCTCGCAGCGACTGCTGGATGACAGCGCGTTCGATGTCGAGGGTTGGCTGGCCGGCCGTATCGCGGACAAGTTTGCACGCGCCGAGGCCTCGGCCTTTATCAACGGCGACGGTGCGGACAAACCCAAGGGTATTCTGAACCACGCCAAGGTCGACAACGATGTTTGGGATTGGGGTAACATTGGTTATGTCCCCACCGGCATCGATGGCGGTGTCGAGGCGGATGCCATTGTGGACGTGGTTTATGCGCTGGGTGCGCAGTACCGGGTCAACGGAACCTTCGTGATGAACTCGAAAACTGCTGGTCTGATCCGCAAGCTGAAAGACAGCGATGGCCGCTTCTTGTGGTCGGACGGTCTGGCGGCGGGTGAGCCGGCACGTCTGATGGGCTATCCGGTGCTGATCGCCGAAGATATGCCGGATGCGGGAACCGACAGTTTCTCGATTGCCTTCGGTGACTTCCAGGCGGGCTATACCATCGCCGAGCGCCCGGACCTGCGCGTATTGCGCGATCCCTTCAGCGCCAAACCGCATGTTCTGTTCTATGCGACCAAGCGCGTCGGCGGTGATGTCAGCGACTTTGCTGCGATCAAACTCGTGAAATTCGGCACCGCCTAAAGCGGGCTGAAACCCGGGGGGCCTTCGCCCCTCGGGGCGGCGGGCGCGGGTCGGGGTGAGACCCCTGCGTTGTCTAGCTGCTCCCCTCCGTCCGAGCAACGTGGGGCGGCGCGTGCCCGTCAATTCCTGAAGTTACGGCCCCGGAGGGGTCCGAGATTGCGGAGTGAATGGATGATGTTGATCGAAGAAACCGCCATCGCGGATGCGGCGCTGCCGGTGGATCAGTTCAAGGCGCATTTGAGGCTGGGAACAGGCTTTACTGGTGCCAGCGTGCAGGATGAAGTGCTCAAGGGCTTCTTAAGGGCGGCGATTGCTGCGATTGAGGCGCGTACCGGGAAGGTACTTATCACGCGTGAGTTTTCCTGGAGCCTTAACAGTTGGCGTGACCCTGCGGGCGAAGTGCTGCCTGTGGCGCCGGTCTCGACCATCAATACGGTCAGTTTGACGGATGCAGCGGGTACTGAAACCGCCGTTTCGTCTGACAGATACAGATTGGATCGCGATAGCCAGCGCCCGCGGATACGCCCTGCCGGGGCTGTCTTGCCCGCTATTTCGACCGGCGGATCCGTGAAGATCGCGTTTATCGCCGGTATTGCCGGGGAATGGTCAAACTTGCCGGCAGATCTTGGGCAGGCGGTTCTGTTGTTGGCCGCGCATTACTATGAATACCGGGATGAGACCACGTTGGGTGCCGGCTGTATGTCCTTTGGCGTGACCAGCCTGATCCAACGCTATCGTGTGGTTCGTTTTGGTGCAGGGGTGGCCCAATGAAGGCGCCCCGGCTGAATAGAAAACTGTTGCTTGAATCCTCTGTGCGCACCGCTGATGGCGCCGGTGGGTATCTGGAAACATGGGTCGCCTTGGGCTCGGTTTGGGCCGAAGTCACTGCGCGCAGCGGGTCAGAGAGAAATGTTGCAGGGTTGCCGGTTTCGCGTGTCGGCTACCGGATTGTGGTTCGTGGCACGCCAGAAGGATCGAGCATGCGCCCCTCGCCGGATCAGCGGTTTGCGGAAGGCACACGCCGTTTCGTTATCCGCGCCGTCGCCGAGCGAGACCCGCGCGGCCAGTACCTGATCTGCTTTGCGGATGAGGAGGTGGCGGTATGAGCTATGGCGTTTCAGCCGCGTTGCAGGCGGCAATCTACCAGAAATTGTCGGAAGACACACAGATCAGCACTCTTTCAGGTGGAGCGATCTATGACGCCGTTCCAGCGGGTTCAGTGCCGCAAACCTATGTGACGCTGGGCCCGGAAGAGGTGCGCGATGCCTCGGACCGATCGGGGACCGGTGCCGTCCATCGTTTCACGGTGTCTGTCGTGTCCGAAGCTGCCGGGTTCGGTGCAGCAAAAACGCTGGCGGGGGCGGTTTGTGACGCCTTGGACAGTGCGGGGCTGACCCTGGATCGAGGCCGATTGGTCGGGCTGTGGTTCGAACGTGCCTCGGCCCGTCGGACCGGAACGGGCGGCGCGATCCGCCAGATCGACCTGAGATTCCGCGCCCGCGTGGAAGACGATTAAGTAATCAACGGAGAGAGCAAATGGCTGCCCAGAACGGAAAAGACCTGTTGGTCAAAGTGGATATGAACGGCTCAGGCCTGTTCGAGACCATTGCGGGGCTGCGTGCCACGCGGGTCAGTTTCAACGCGGAAAGTGTCGATGTGACCAGCCTGGAAAGCCAGGGTGGCTGGCGCGAGCTTTTGTCTGGCGCGGGGGTCAAGTCGGCCTCGATTTCGGGCTCGGGCGTATTCAAGGACGCAGGAACGGATGAGCGCGCGCGACAGCTGTTCTTTGACGGTGAGACACCGGGTTTCCAGATCATCATCCCGAATTTCGGGATTGTTGAGGGTGCGTTCCAGGTGACCGGCATCGAATATGCGGGCTCTCACAATGGCGAAGCGACCTATGAAATGAGCATGGCAAGCGCCGGTGCTCTGACCTTTACGGCGCTGTAACGATGGCCAATCCGTGGACGGGAGAGGTGGCACTGACCATCGATGGAGAGCAACGGGTTCTGAAGCTGACGTTGGGCGCTTTGGCGGAACTGGAACGGGAGTTGGGCACAGGGACACTGGTTGAACTGGTGCAACGGTTCGAAGGCGGCGCCTATTCCAGCGGTGATGTTCTGGCGCTTATCGTCGCCGGGCTGCGGGGGGGCGGGGCCAATGTCACCCGCGCCGATCTGCTGAGTGCCGAGATTGAGGGCGGGCCAATGCACGGCGCACGTGCAGCGGCCGAGCTGTTGGCAAGGGCCTTCATGGTGCAGGGGCAGGCATGAGCGGGTTCGACTGGCCCGCATTGATGCGGGCCGGATACCTCAGCCTACGCCTGACACCGGATCAATTCTGGAGCCTTACCCCGGCCGAGTTGCGGCTGATGCTGGGGCAGGGCGCGGGCATGCCTTCGATGAACAGAATGGGTCTGGATGCGTTGCTGGCGGCCTATCCGGACAAGACAATAGGAGAGCGTGATGACGGATCGTGACGGGTTGGACGACCTGCAGGAGCGAGGCGAGGCGCTTGGCGACTCGTTGGGTGATGCGGCGTCGATGGCCGCGGCATTTGATGGGCAGATGAAGCGCATCAAAGCAGCCTTTGAGGAAACGGGCAAGGATGTTGCAACGCTGGAGCGTGGCATGTCCGGCGGCCTGCGGCGGGCGTTCGATGGCGTCGTGATGGACGGAATGAACCTTTCCGATGCGCTGGACGTTTTGAAGAACTCGATGATCCGCACCGCTTATTCTGCCGCGATCAAACCGGTCACGGATCATTTCGGCGGCCTTCTAGCCAATGGGATCGGAGGTTTTGTGAAGGGCATTCTTCCTTTTGCTGACGGCGGCAGTTTCAGTCAGGGACGGGTGATGCCCTTTGCCAACGGCGGAGTGATCAGCGGTCCAACCACGTTTCCAATGCGTGGCGGCACCGGGCTGATGGGCGAGGCTGGCCCCGAGGCCATCATGCCGCTGGCCCGCGGTACCGATGGGAAGTTGGGCGTGCGCATGTCTGGCGGAGGCTCTGCGGTGAACGTGGTGATGAACATCACGACCCCGGACGTGCAGGGTTTCCGTCGAAGCCAAAGCCAGATCGCGGCCCAGATGAGCCGCGCGCTGGGCCGTGGCAATCGCAATAGGTAGATCAAGGAGCAGACCATGAATTTCCACGAGGTGAGATTTCCGGCCAGCCTGAGTTTTGGTTCGGTCGGTGGGCCCGAGAGGCGCACGGATATTGTGACGCTGGCGAATGGGTTCGAAGAGCGCAATACCCCCTGGGCGCATTCGCGGCGTCGCTATGATGCCGGTCTGGGTATGCGATCCTTGGATGACATCGAAACGTTGGTCTCGTTCTTCGAGGCGAGGCAGGGGCAGATGTTTGGATTTCGCTGGAAAGACTGGTCCGATTTCAAATCCGGTGCGGCTACGGGCGAAGTTGCCCAAGGCGACCAGATCATTGCGGAAGGTGATGGCGTAGCGACAGAATTCCAGCTGGTAAAGACCTATTCCTCGGGTGGATTCAGTTATGTAAGGCCGGTCGTCAAACCCGTATTGGGAACCGTCCGCGTAGGCGTCGAGCAGGATGAGATGCGTGAAGGTGTCGACTTCGAGGTGGATCTGAACTCGGGGTTGGTCACGTTCTATTCGCCTCCGCCTGAACGGGTTGATATCACCGCCGGCTTTGAATTCGATGTGCCAGTGAGGTTTGACACCGACAAGATCCAAACAAGTGTCGCGAGTTTTCAGGCAGGGGACGTTCCGAACGTGCCAGTGGTCGAGGTGCGTGTCTGATGGCTGGTGACAAACAGGCCCTGCAGGCCCATCTGCAGAGCGGCCTGACAACGACCTGTCGGTGTTGGGCGATTACGCGCACAGACGGTGTTCAGCTTGGCTTTACCGACCATGACCTGAAGCTGAGCTTTGAAGGCCTGGACTTCAATGCAAGTTCGGGTCTGACGGCGGCCGCGATCGAGCAGGCAACGGGGCTGTCCATTGATAACTCGGAAGCAATGGGTGCGTTATCGGATGTCGCAGTAACCGAAGAGGATATCGAATCCGGTCGCTTCGACGGGGCCGAGGTGCGGGCATGGCTTGTGAACTGGGCCGATCCATCGCAGCGAATGTTGCAGTTCCGCGGATCAATTGGTGAATTGCGACGGGCAGGTGGGGCTTTTCATGCCGAACTGCGGGGCCTGACAGATAAGTTGAACCGACCTTTGGGCCGGATTTACCAAAAGCCCTGCACAGCCGTGCTGGGCGACAAGGCGTGCGGGTTCAACACCGATGCCCCGGGATATTCTGACGAAGCCGAAATCGTCGGTTTGACGGGGGGCAGTATTTTGCAGCTGCGAGGGGCGGAAACTCACCTTGAGGCATGGTTTGAACGTGGGCGGCTTGATGTGCTGACAGGCCGTGCGGCTGGGCTGTGGGGGGCGGTCAAGAAGGACCAAAAGACCGACACAGGTCGATCGGTCGTTCTGTGGTCTGCAATCAGCGGAGGATTGGCCGAGGGCGACAAGGTAAGGCTGACCGCGGGTTGTGACAAGCGCATGACGACCTGTCGTGCGAAGTTCAATAATATCAATAATTTCCAAGGTTTTCCTGACCTGCCTTCCGAAGATTGGGTGATGGCCGTTCCCAAGAACAACGGGGCGAACCGCGGAGGCAGCAGACGATGATCCCGATAAAGCAAAGCATTGTTGATGAGGCCCGAAGCTGGCTTGGTACCCCCTATGTTCATCAAGCTTCTGTCAAAGGGGTCGGGACAGACTGTCTGGGCCTGCTGCGCGGCGTATGGCGGGCGGTGCTTGGGCACGAACCTGAGGCCGTCCCGATCTATAGCATGGATTGGTCTGAACCACAGGGCGAAGAGCGTATGTGGGCCGCAGCACGCCGCCATCTTATCGAGAAAGACCCGGCATGGTTTTCTGTCGGAGACGTGTTGCTGTTTCGTATGCGGGAAAGTGGCGTTGCCAAGCATTTGGGGATTGTCAGCACCTGTCGAGACATCCCTCGGTTCATTCACGCTTATTCCGGACATGGCGTTGTTGAAAGCGCCCTGAGCGACCCGTGGCGACGGCGGGTCGTTTCTTGTTTTGAGTTCCCCACGGAGGATATCTAGATGGCGACGATATTACTGTCTGCGGCGGGTGCCGCTGTTGGCGGGGCCATTGGCGGGACGGTTGCGGGGCTGTCCATGGCAGTTATCGGCCGTGCCATTGGTGCCACTCTTGGGCGTGTCATCGACCAGCGTTTGATGAGCCAGTCGGTCATGGGCAGCGGCAGCGAAGTTGTAGAAACGGGCCGATTGGACCGTTTTCGCCTTACTCAGACGGGCGAGGGCGCCGCTGTCGCCAACATCTTTGGTCGGATGCGTGTCGGGGGGCAGGTTATCTGGGCTTCGGATTTTCTGGAAGCCCGCAGCACCAGCTCTACCACGCAATCGGTTGGGGGTGGCAAGGGATCCCCCAAGCAGCCCGAGGTTACAACGACCACCAACAGCTACAGCTATTCAGTTTCATTAGCGGTCGCGTTGGGCGCGGGGCAAATATCTGACGTGCCGCGTGTCTGGGCAGATGGCGAAGAGATTGAGCGCAGCAGTTTGAATATGCGCGTCTATCCTGGCACCGACGATCAGCTGCCCGATCCGTTGATCGAAGCAATCGAAGGTACTGGAAATGTCCCGGCCTATCGTGGCACCGCCTATATTGTGATCGAAGATTTGAAGCTGGGCGCTTTTGGAAACCGCGTCCCGCAGTTCTCGTTCGAGGTCGTGCGGCAAGAGCAGCCTGGTTTGCCTGATACCGAAAATTCCTTGTCACGTATTGTACGAGGCGTGGCGCTAATGCCTGGGACCGGTGAATATGCACTGGCGTCCCAGCAGGTGAATTACACAAAAGGCCGCGGCCGCAGTTGGGCGGCCAATGTGAATTCAACCTCTGGTTTGCCTGATCTCGTGACGTCCACACAAGCCTTGAAAAGTGAACTTCCGGGCTGTGAAGCCGCCTCTTTGGTTGTGTCCTGGTTCGGAAGTGATCTGCGATGCGGTCAATGCAAGATACAACCAAAGGTTCTGCAAAATGGTATCGAAGGCAAAAATATGTCCTGGGGTGTCGCGGGGCTGACAAGGGCAACCGCCCAAATCGTTCGTCAGGAAAATAACGAGCCCGTCTATGGCGCGACACCAGCGGACGCGTCGGTCATTCAAGCGATCCAACACCTTAAGCAAGAGGGGAAGCGGGTCATGTTCTACCCGTTTATCCTGATGGATCAGATCGGTGGAAACGGATTGCCCGATCCGTGGTCAGACGCCAGCGATCAGCCCCACCTTCCCTGGCGCGGTCGCATCACCCTGAGCGTTGCGCCTGGGCGGGACGGGTCTCCGGACCAGATGGCTGAGGCCGATGTTCAGGTGTCCGATTTCTTTGGTCAGGCGCGAGCGGATGATTTTGTTATCGGAAACGGCACGGTTTCCTATTCTGGCCCGCAGGAATGGGGGTTGTGCCGATTTATTCTTCACTACGCTGCCTTGTGTAAGGCGGCAGGTGGGGTGGACTCCTTCTGTATCAGTTCGGAAATGCGCGGTCTTACCCAGATTCGTGGCCTAAACGGATTTCCGGCCGTTGAGCAGCTGCGCGTTTTGGCAGGGCAAGTGCGTAGTATTCTGGGGCCAGACACAAAGATCGGTTATGCGGCGGACTGGAGCGAGTATTTCGGCTACCAGCCAAATGATGGCAGTGGGGATCGCTACTTCCACCTCGATCCGCTTTGGGCGGATGACAACATAGATTTCGTCGGTATCGACAACTACATGCCTCTGTCCGACTGGCGGGACGGTGAAGATCACGTGGATGCGGATGCCGGCGCAAAATCCATCTACGATCTTTCCTATCTGCGTGGGAACATCGAAGGTGGCGAAGGCTATGACTGGTATTATGCCTCGCCCGAAGAAGAGGCGGCACAAATCCGTACGCCGATCGGAGATGGTTCACATAACGAGCCGTGGATCTGGCGTTATAAGGACATTCGCAACTGGTGGTCACAACCGCATCACGAGCGAATCAATGGTGTGCGTAGCGATAACCCGACTCTTTGGTTGCCAGAGTCCAAGCCCATCTGGTTCACTGAGCTCGGTTGTGCGGCAGTAGACAAAGGCACCAACCAGCCCAACAAGTTTCTAGACCCTAAATCTTCAGAATCCGGGTTGCCGAAATATTCAAACGGGCTTCGGGACGACTTTCTGCAGACGCAATACCTCAGGGCGGTTCTTGGCTATTGGTCGGACGCAGATATCAATCCAGTTTCATCCAGCTATGGCGGCCCGATGGTGGACGTGTCCAATGCCTATGTCTGGGCGTGGGATGCGCGGCCCTATCCGACCTTTCCAAACCTGCGCAGCCAGTGGAGCGATGGGGCCAACTATGCCCGCGGCCATTGGCTTAATGGGCGTTCCGGCTCACGAACGCTGGCCTCTGTTGTAACCGAGCTTTGCCATGCTGCCGGTGTTACCGAGATTGATGTCTCGGGCCTTTACGGTTCCGTTCAGGGCTATGCGGTTGAACAGGTTTCGGATGCCCGTTCGGCATTGCAACCGCTCATGCTGCGGTATGGTTTCGATGCGCTTGAACGCGAAGGAAAGCTGATCTTTCAGATGCGGGATGGCGCACGTGCCCTGACCCTGAATGAAGAGCAGTTGGCCATCACTTCGGACATTGACGGACACGTGGAATATCGCCGCGAGGCTGAGGCGGAAATGTCTGGCCGTGTCAGGCTGCGCTTTGTTCAGTCTGATGCTGACCATGAAATAGCCTCGGAAGAGGCTGTGTTGCCTGATGATGAAACCCATTCGGTATCGGTAAATGAGATGCCGTTGTCCATGACGCGGGCCGAGGGGCGTCAAACGGTGGAACGCTGGCTGAGTGAGGCGCGTGTCTCGCGTGAAACGGCTAGGTTTGCATTACCGCCTTCGCTTTTGAATGTCGGGGCAGGGGATGTTGTGCGGCTGGTCAGTGGTGGGCAGGACGCGCGCTATCGCATTGACAGGCTTGAACAGGTCGAAATGCAACTGGCCGAGGCTGTCAGGATCGAGCCCGGCGTTTACACACCGCCAGATGCCCCCGCTGATGAAGTTACGACGAAGCCATTTGTCGCTCCGGTGCCGGTGCTGCCGGTATTCTTGGACCTGCCTCTGATCACCGGTTCCGAAGTGCCGCATGCGCCATATCTTGCGGTTGCAGCAGACCCCTGGCCAGGAAGCGTTGCGGTGTACGCCGCATCAAGCGATGAGGATTACGCGTTGCAACAGGTGATAACAGGGCAGGCCATTTTAGGCTTCACCGAAAGCCCGATGCGAAGGGCCAGTGTCGGACTTTGGGACGAGGGCGATGCCTTACGTGTCAATCTTGTAGATGGCGTCCTGGAGTCCCGTCCACGGTCTGCCTTGTTAAGCGGGGCAAATCTTGCGGCGATTGGCGACGGAACGCCGGACAACTGGGAGGTGTTCCAATTCGCGGATGCGGCTTTGCAATCGACAGGTGCCTACTCCGTGTCCGGGCGGTTGCGCGGTCAGCTGGGGACAGATGCGATTATGCCCGATCTCTGGCCCGAAGGATCAATGTTCGTGTTGTTGGACGAACGTGTCTTCCAGACAGGGTTGTTGCGGTCGGAACGTGGCCTGACCAAACATTATCGCATTGGCCCTGCAACCAGAGGGTATGAAGATCCCTCTTACGAGCATCTGGTCGAGGCCTTTGAAGGCAATGGTTTGCGGCCCTATGCCCCCTCTCATCTTCGCGTGCAGCAATCCAGCTCGAGGGACGTGTTCTCATGGGTGCGGCGGACACGTCTGGATGGCGATGACTGGTCCGGGCTGGATGTGCCGTTGAATGAAGAAACCGAAGCCTACCTTGTTCAGGTTCGGCAGAATGGTAGCCTGATCCGCGAAGAGGTCGTTGCCCAGCCGGATTGGCACTATACGTCATCCATGAAGGCCACGGATACTGTTACAGGGTCTTATGAGGTGTCGGTTTCGCAGATATCTGCGGCTTACGGACCCGGATTGCCTGTCAGGCTGCAGGTCGGATAGGCGCGGTGCGGCCCGTATTGCACGGAGATGTCAGCGCGGCGGCGCGTGTTTTGTTGAACGCGCCGCCCGATCAGCGTGACCGTTTATGCCGACGTATGATTGCCGAAGCTGAAACGGCTGATGGCCATGTAAGTAAAACAGGGCGGCTACACCCGTTGTTCGGCAACGGTTCGTTAATGGCTGCGGCGCGAAACCGGCACCTTGCCGCCGAACCCTCATTCGATGATCTGCAGTATTGCCGGTGTTTTGAGACGGTGCTGCGTCATTTGATCCGGTTCCGCATTAACCAGAAGCACAGCTGACACATCTGGTTGCGGCGAGGTCCAATTCAAGTCGGCCATTTGGAATCGGCTCGCCGCAATCTTCGCAGAATCCGTATTCTTGACTTTCAATCCGCTTCAGCGCGGCCAAAAGGCGTCGGTATTCCAGGTCCCGATTGACTTGGTGCGCCTTGGCCATGGCCTGGTTCTGTAGCGCATCCATCCGGCTCAGACGACCGATAGATTGTTGATCCAGTTTAACAACAGATTGCGCATCTTTCCCGGCCTGCGACTGGCGCTCCAATTCGTCCATCCTGGCACGGATTTTCTCGTTGATTTGCTTCAGGTCAGCCTCATTCATTTTCGTTGCTTTGCCGATCACGGGTTTGCGTTTGGCGTTTTAGCCACTAAATGGCATTCTAGGCGCAGCAAAGGATCAAAAGCCATGTTGGAAAAGCGCAGTCATGTCACACCTGTAGATCCCGTTTGGGATCGCATCACGACCGAGGCTCAGGCCGCGGTCGAGAATGAACCACTGATGGGTGGATTGGTGCACGCCTGTATTCTGCATCATCGCAGCCTGACCAGAGCATTGTCCTATCGCGTTTCCGCTAAACTATGCTCGAACGAAATGTCGATGATGGTTCTGCGCGAGATCGTGGACGAAGCTTATGCTGACGATCCCCATTTGATTGAGGCCGCCCGCGCAGACCTGATGGCGGTCTACGAGAGGGACCCGGCCTGCCACCGTCTTCTGCAACCGATTCTGTATTTCAAGGGTTATCAAGCGATGCAGGCCTACCGCGTCGCCCATTGGCTATGGCTCAAGGGGCGATATGATCTGGCCTATTTCTTCCAGATGCGGTCCTCCGAAATCTTCGGCATCGACATTCACCCGGCTGCCAAAATCGGTAAGGGGATCATGATCGACCATGCTCATTCCATCGTGATCGGTGAAACGGCCATCGTTGGCGACAATGTTTCGATGTTGCATTCGGTCACGCTGGGCGGGACCGGAAAAGAAGAGGAGCAACGTCACCCCAAGATTGGTGATGGCGTTTTGATCGGCGCCGGCGCCAAAGTCTTGGGCAATATCAAAGTGGGCCATTGTAGCCGGATTGCCGCCGGTTCGGTGGTGCTGCAAGAGGTGCCACCATGCAAAACTGTTGCCGGTATTCCGGCCAAGATCGTCGGTGAAGCAGGATGTGACCAGCCCTCGATCTCGATGGATCATATGCTGGGCAAAGATCACTAGATCTGAAGGTTCTTAAAGAAAAAGGCCGCCCAGTAGAGGCGGCCTTTTTTTAGCCAGATATCAGGCTAGCATGACCATCGGGTTTTCCAGATTGTCGACGATCGCCTGCAGCAGCTGCGCACCGAGGGCACCGTCAATGACCCGGTGATCGACCGACATCGTAACCGACATGACTGTTGCAACCGTCAGTTCGCCATCGTCACCAACAACTGGTTTCTTTGCGCCAGTGCCGACGGCCAGAATGCCCGCATGCGGTGGGTTCACGATAGCGTCGAAATTGTCGATGCCGAACATGCCTAGGTTCGAGACCGCAAATGTACCGCCCTGATACTCATGCGGGGCCAGCTTGCGTTCGCGGGCACGGGCAGCCAGGTCCTTCATCTCGGTTGAAAGCGCTGACAGCGACTTGGTGTCGGCGTCTTGCAGGACCGGCGTGAACAGGCCACCTTCGATCGCGACGGCAACGGCCACGTCCGAGGGTTTCAGCTGCAGAACCCGATCTCCCGCCCAGACGGCGTTGCATTCGGGTACCTGTTGCAGCGCATTGGCCAGGGCCTTGATGATGAAGTCATTGACGCTGAGTTTGACGCCACGGGCCTCAAGTTGCTTATTCAACTGACCGCGGAATTTCAGCAGTGCGTCCAGCTTGATATCCCGGCGTAGATAGAAATGCGGGATGGTTTGTTTGGCCTCGGTCAAGCGCGCGGCGATGGTTTTGCGCATCCCGTCCAGCTTGACCTCTTCGTAATCGCGGGATTCGTACATCCGCATAACCATATCCGTCGAGGGGCCGGTTGGCGTAGCTGAGGCTGCGGGTGCTGCTGCGGCCTGTACCGGGGCAGCCGCCACAGCAGGGGCTGCGGTTGCGCTTTCGACATCCGCCTTGACGATACGCCCATGTGGGCCGGATCCACTGATTTGTGCTAGGTCGAGACCTTTTTGCGCAGCGATGCGACGAGCCAGGGGCGAGGCGAAGATACGACCGCCATCTGCCTTGACCGGCGCTGCCGGGGCGGGGACGGGCGCTTCGGACGCCGCTGGAGCGGAGGCCTCGTTGCCCGTGGCGGCTGGCGCCGCCGCCGGAGCCGCTGCAGGCGTTGCACTGATATCATCAGCGCTTTCGCCTTCTTCCAGCAAAACCGCGATGGCGGTGTTGACCTTGACCCCTTCGGTTCCTTCAGGGATCAGGATTTTGCCGATTGTGCCTTCGTCAACGGCCTCGAACTCCATCGTGGCCTTGTCGGTTTCGATTTCGGCGAGCAGATCTCCGGAGGAGACTGTGTCGCCCTCTTTGACCAGCCATTTGGCAAGCGTGCCTTCCTCCATGGTCGGCGACAGGGCGGGCATCAGAATTTCGGTGGGCATCTGTCTGTTGCTCCCTTACCGGTAGGTCACTTGTTTGACGGCTGCGATCACCTCGTCGGTGGTCACCAGCGCCAGTTTTTCGAGGTTCGCTGCGTAGGGCATCGGAACATCCTTGCCGGTGCAGTTGATGACAGGCGCGTCGAGGTAATCAAACGCTTCCTGCATCACCACCGATGAAATGTAGCTGCCGACCGAGCCTTGCGGCCAGCCTTCTTCGACGGTCACAAGACGGTTGGTTTTCATCACCGAATTGATGATTGCGCCTGTGTCCATCGGGCGGATGGTGCGCAGGTCGATCACTTCGGCACTGATACCGTCCTCGGCCAGCTTGTCTGCAGCTTCCAGTGCGAACTGCATGCCAATGCCAAAGCTGACGATGGTCACGTCTGTGCCCTCGCGCCAGATGCGGGCCTTGCCCAACGGAATGCTCAGGTCATCCACCTGCGGCACTTCGAATGAGCGGCCATAGAGGATTTCGTTTTCCAGGAAGATCACCGGGTTCGGGTCACGGATCGCGGATTTCAGCAAGCCTTTGGCGTCGGCCGCTGAATAGGGCATGACGACCTTGAGGCCGGGGATCTGCATATACCAGGCTGCATAGTCCTGGCTGTGCTGCGCGGCAACGCGGGCGGCGGCACCGTTCGGACCCCGGAACACGATGGGACAGCCCATCTGACCGCCGGACATATAGAGCGTTTTCGCGGCCGAGTTGATGATCTGGTCAATCGCCTGCATGGCGAAGTTGAAGGTCATGAACTCGACAATCGGTTTCAACCCGCCAAAGGCCGAACCAACTGCGATCCCGGCAAAACCATGTTCGGTGATCGGGGTGTCGATTACGCGCTTGGCGCCAAATTCATCCAGCAAACCTTGCGAGATTTTATAAGCGCCCTGATACTCCGCGACTTCTTCACCCATGAGGTAGACGTCACCGTCATTGCGCATTTCTTCGGCCATGGCGTCGCGCAGGGCTTCACGCACAGTTTCGGACTTCATCTCGGCATCAGCTGGCCAATCTGGGGACAGATCTACCTTAGGTGCGGCTGGGGCAGAGACAGGAGTAGGGGCCTCAACCGCAGCAGGGGCGGCTTCGGTCGTCGCTGCGGCTGCGGGTGCAGCCGCGGGCAGGGCGGAGGCGTCTTCGCCTTCTTCGACGAGGATGGCGATAGGGGTATTTACTTTGACCCCTTCGGTGCCTTCAGCGATCAGGATCTTGCCCATGATCCCTTCATCAACGGCTTCAAACTCCATCGTGGCCTTATCTGTTTCGATTTCGGCCATGATATCGCCGCTTGATACGGTGTCGCCTTCCTTGACCAGCCATTTGGCCAGGGTGCCCTCTTCCATCGTGGGGGAAAGGGCGGGCATGAGAATTTCGGTTGCCATGTCTTAATCGTCCTCTCAGGCGTAGATATCTGTCCAAAGCTCGTCCAGCGACGGCTCGGGGCTTTCTTTCGAGAATTCAGCGGCTTGATTGACGATCTCCTTGATCTCTTTGTCGATCGCCTTCAGGTCATCCTCGGTCGCGTGTTTGCCGGAAAGCAGCAGCTCGCGGACATGTTCGATCGGGTCGCTTTGTTCGCGCACCTTCTGAACCTCTTCGCGGGTGCGGTACTTGGCCGGGTCGGACATCGAGTGTCCGCGATAGCGATAGGTTTTGATTTCCAGAATGTACGGACCTTTGCCCGCGCGGCAATGGGCAACAGCCTTTTCGCTGGCCTCTTTGACCGCTAGCACATCCATGCCGTTGACGATCTCGCCAGGGATGCCGAACGCCTCGCCCCGGTGGTAGATATCCTTGGTCGAAGTCGACCGCGCCTGGGATGTCCCCATCGCGTATTGGTTATTCTCGATCACGAAGATCACCGGCAGTTCCCAGATGGCGGCCATGTTGAAAGTCTCATAGACCTGACCCTGGTTGGCGGCACCGTCCCCGAAATAGGTGAAGGTGACGCGGCCGTTTTCCTGATACTTGTCGGCAAAGGCCAGACCGGCACCCAGAGGAACCTGCGCCCCGACGATGCCGTGACCGCCATAGAAATGCTTCTCTTTCGAGAACATATGCATCGAACCGCCTTTGCCCTTGGACAATCCGCCCTCGCGCCCGGTCAGTTCTGCCATTACGCCGCCCGGATCCATGCCGCAGGCCAGCATATGCCCATGATCGCGATAAGAGGTGATCCGCTTGTCACCTTCTTCGGCGGCTGCTTCCAGTCCCACAACAACTGCCTCTTGACCGATATACAGGTGGCAGAAACCACCGATCAGACCCATGCCGTATAGCTGGCCAGCCTTTTCTTCGAATCGGCGGATCAGCAACATTTCACGGTAATAGGTCTTGAGTTCTTCCGCAGAAACGTTTGGTTTCTTTGTGGTTTTTCGCGCAGCCATTGTGGCGATCTCCCCCTCTCGGCAAGATAGTTTAGCGTTAAACTATCTAATAGAACATTTGAGGCTTTCTGGCGAGTGGAAATATTGCGCTGTGGTTTGACACGCGGAAAACCGTTCAGGTAGGGACGTATGCGTTACCACAGCAAGGATTTCCGACGAAGAATTTTGGTCCCGCTCAGCGGATGACAATCTCATCCGAGCGGATCATACCAAGGATCGAGCGCGCCTGCTGATCCAGTAAATCGAGGTCAAGATAGGTGTCTGAAAGCCTGCGGGTCAGATTTTCCATTTCGGCGATTTCGGTGCTCAACGCTGCAAGGTCGCGCGACAGAGCATCCCGTTCCGCTGCAATCTCGACCCGTCGAAACAGGCCATAGTCTCCCTGGACGGCAGCAAAGGTGAAATACACACCCAGCATGAAAGCCACCGAGAAAAAAGCAACTGAGCCCAAACCGGGCCGATGGGAACGGGACACTCTGTTTACCGCCGTATGAAGTCTGCCTCAATGTCGTGCCATTATGCTTGGCATCTGACTGCACTATGTCACAGGTGATTCGGCTTGTGAATCCCCCGATTCGCAAAATTACCCGTGCAGCTGAATTTATTGTTCCAGCGCGGCGACGCCGGGCAGGGTTTTTCCTTCCATCCATTCCAGGAATGCGCCGCCTGCTGTCGAGATATAGGTGAAATCCCGCGCCGCGCCGGACGCGTTCAGGGCGGCTACGGTATCACCACCGCCCGCGACCGAGACCAACTGGCCCGAACGGCTGAGCGCGGCAGCCTTCAGTGCGGCCGCATTCGTTGCGGCATCGAAGGGTTCCAGTTCAAAGGCGCCCAAAGGGCCGTTCCAGATCAGGGTTCGGCTTTGGCTGATGATTTCAGTGATAGCGGCGACACTCTTGGGGCCTGCATCCAGGATCATGCCGTCTTCGGGGCATTGGTCTGCGGGCAAAACTTGATGCGGCGCATTGGCCTGGAAGGCTTTTGCGACAACCACGTCACACGGCAAAACGATCTGGCATCCAGAGTTTTCCGCCTTGGCAAGAATCTCTGCGGCAGTGTCTTTCATCGCGGTTTCGGCCAGCGATTTGCCGACACTGATACCTTGTGCCACCAGAAAGGTGTTGGCCATGCCACCGCCGATGATCAGGTGATCCACCTTGTCGATCAGGTTGCCCAGCAGCTCTAGCTTGGTTGACACTTTTGCCCCACCGACCACCGCTGTCACCGGACGCTCGGGCGCGCCAAGGGCGCTTTCAAGTGCCTGCAGCTCGGCCTGCATCAGCCGACCAGCGCAGGCAGGCAGCAGGCGAGCGATAGCTTCGGTTGAGCTGTGGGCGCGGTGCGCAGCGGAAAAGGCGTCGTTGCAATAGACCTCGCCCAGTTTGGCCATGCCAGCAGCCAGATCAGGATCATTCTTGGTTTCAGCAGCATGAAAACGGGTGTTTTCCAACAGCAATACTTGCCCGGCTTGCAGAGTGTCTGCGACAAGCTCGGCCTCGGTTCCGACGCAATCGGCTGCGAACAGAACCAGCGCGCCAAAGGCGCTTTCCAGTGTGGGAATAAGTTGTTTCAGCGACAGGCTTTCGCGCCGCTCTCCGCCCGGGCGTCCGAAATGGGCCAAAAGGATAGGCTTGCCGCCTGAGGCGAGAATATCGCGTACTGTGGGAACGATGCGCTGAATCCGGGTAGCGTCGGTCACGACCCCATCCACCACGGGCACATTGATATCCACGCGCACCAGCACGCGTTTACCGTTCAGGTCCATATCGTCCAGCGTTTTCCAGCCCATCGCGCGATCCTCGTGTTTGGCAACCGATCTAGGCGGTTCTTTTCCTGCATTTTGCCCTCAGGTCAATGCGTCACTTGGCTTTCGCGTGCGTGGCGCATAGGTATTTGCGCAAGACAAACGACAGGAGGGCCACATGGCCGAGATCAAGGATCCCGAAAACACAATCATTATCGAGCTGAAGGGCGGCAATGTTGTCATCGAGCTGCTGCCAGAAGTGGCTCCGCAGCATAGCGCTCGGATGAAGGAACTGGCGCGCAGCGGTGAATATGACAACGTGGCATTTCACCGTGTGATCGACGGTTTCATGGCGCAAACCGGTGACGTGCAGCACGGCGATATGGAAGACGGATTCAATCTGCGCAGTGCAGGCACAGGCGGGTCATCGCTGCCGAATGTTCCGGCAGAGTTTTCGAAACTGCCGCATGATCGCGGTACGTTGGGCGCGGCTCGGTCGCAGAATCCGGACTCGGCCAATTCGCAGTTTTTCATCAACTTTAGCGACAACCATTTCCTGAACGGCCAATACACGGTCTATGGCCGTGTCATCGACGGGATGGAGCATGTGGACGCCATCGTTCGGGGCGAGCCACCCGCAAGCCCGGATCGTATGATCAGCGTCAAGGTGGCTGCCGATGTATAAGCTGGCCGCCGCATTTGTCCTGCTGGCCGGTCCTGCACTGGCCACGGGCCTTGAGATCGAGATTGAGGGCGAGGGGGCCAATGGCACCGTAACCGTTGATCTGTTTGACGATATTGCCCCCAAGCATGTTGAACAAATTAGCGCCCTTGCCGCTGCTGGTCAGTATGATGGCGTGGTGTTTCACCGCGTGATCGACGGCTTCATGGCTCAGACCGGTGACGTTGAACACGGCCGGGTCGGTGGCGATATGCGTCGTGCCGGTACTGGCGGTTCGGATCGGCCGGATCTGCCAGCTGAGTTCTCGGACTATAACTTTGATCGTGGTGTTATTGGCATGGCGCGGGCGCAGGATCCCGACAGTGCCAACTCGCAATTCTTCATAATGTTTGAACCTGGGCCGTTCCTGAACGGTCAATATACGGTTGTCGGTCAGGTTACTGACGGTATGGACGTTGTTGATGCGATCAAGCGAGGCGAAGGCCCGAACGGAGCCGTAATCGGCCAGCCGGATGCGATGAAAAAGGTCACCGTGACCGAATAGATAAAAGGACCCCGGTGCCTGGTCAGGTGCCGGGGTCTTTTTGTAAGCGTGCGCTTGGGTCAGTCGTCAGACATGGCCTTCCAGATCAGCGCACCAATCGCGCCACCAATCAGCGGGGCAACCCAGAACAACCATAGCTGAGCCAGCGCCGGCCCATCGGCAAACAGGGCAACACCGGTTGACCGTGCCGGGTTGACAGATGTGTTGGTCACCGGGATCGAGATCAGGTGGATCAGCGTCAGCGCCAGACCGATGGCAATCGGCGCGAACCCTGCCGGAGCACCGCTTGAGGTCGCGCCCAGAATGATCAGGATGAAAAATGCCGTCAGCACGATCTCGATCACCAAGGCGGACATCATCGAATAGCCCATGGGTGAAGCCTCGCCATAGCCATTGGACGCAAAGCCTCCGACCCCGGCGAAATCTGGTGCGCCGCTGACGATCAGATACAGAACAGCCGCTGCTGCAATGGCTCCGATGACCTGAGCAATCCAATAGGGCAGCAGATCCTTAGCCGGGAACCGTCCGCCGATCATTAAACCCAGACTGACTGCCGGATTGAAATGCCCGCCTGAAAGGTGGCCAACGGCAAATGCCATAGTCAGCACTGTTAGGCCAAAGGCGAAAGATACGCCCAACCAGCCGATACCGACATCCGCGACGCCAGCCGCTAAAACAGCGCTGCCGCAACCGCCAAGCACCAACCAGAATGTACCGAAAAATTCAGCCATGAGTTTTGTTGACATGAAAAGTCCTCCGAAAACCAACGGGCTGTAGTGTAATCCAAAACACAGAAATATCGAAGCTACTCATCACACATAGAAATTCGGCGGAGAATGAAGGGGTATTTGAGCGCGCTTGCCACGTCAAAAGTGGGCAGATAGACCTATGGGTGTGGCATGGAAATATGGGTTCAGCCTACGATGACGTCAAAGACGAATAAGCCGGTTAAGGCCAAGTTATTGCCGGATGATCCGTTCTTCCCGCTCATTCAGGATGCTTATCGCGTTTTTAAACGTCCAAAGCCAAGCAATATCGAGGTCTGCGAAGGGTGCTGCATGGAACCGGATATCGAGGCTGATTTCTTTCACCCGCCCATTCAGGAACTGCCGTTGCACTATCTTCAGGACTGGTATTTTGCAGCGAGTGATCCGGGAGGGATTGCCAAGAATACCTGGGCCTATCTTTTGCCGCGTGTGCTAGAGGTCTTGGCCTGTGGCGAAGAGGTAAGCTCTGTCGGGATCGAAGTCAGCCTGAGCCGGTATCCGACGGGACAGGCCCGGAACTGGTCGTCGGAGGAGTGGCGTGTCCTGGACGATTTCCAGAAACGTTTTCTTCTGAAGGCGATCGAAGGGGGCTCAGAAGAATGTCTGGACGATACGCTTTGCATGTTTCGCCTCGGGGGTTGGCCAATGGATGGCCTTTTGGCGCAAGTAGCCGCAGTTAAAACGGCGACTTTGGCAGAACGGTTCTGGCAGGACTGGTGTTACGGGTATGCACCCTCGGTTTGGATCACGGCCTTCTGGGAAAGCCCGGACGGCACGGCTGCATTTGATTTTTACACGTCTGAAGTCATGTATCGAAGAATGCAGCAGCTTGCCTTTGATGATGGCACGCCACCAGAATTGTCCGAAAAGGCGCTGATGGTCGCAGAAGTGATCGAGGCCAATGCGACCTGGAACCAACCTGATCAGTGAAAGCCTTTCGGTCAGAATTGCAAAAGAAAACGCCGCAGGCTGTCCCGCGGCGTTTGTTTCCTGTCAGTCTGTCAGGATTACTGTTTGACGTCAGCAGCCGGGTTAGCACCCGGTTTTCCGCTGCGGCCAGGGTTCAGAGGATCGTCCTGACGCTGAACGGAGCCTTCGAAATGCGCGCCGCTTTCGATGGCGATTGTCTTGTGAATGATGTCGCCTTCGACCCGTGCGGTCGAGGTCAGGCGCACTTTCAGGCCACGCACGCGGCCAACGATACGGCCGTTGATGACAACGTCATCTGCAGTGACTTCGCCCTTGATGGTCGCCGTTTCACCGATGGTCAGCAGATGCGCACGAATGTCACCTTCCACCGTACCTTCGACCTGAATGTCACCCGAGGTTTTCAGGTTTCCGGTGATGTGCAGATCCGAAGACAGGACCGATGCGGGTGGCTTGGGTTTGGGCGCGGTGCTGGCCTTGGTTTCCGTCGGTGCAGGGGTTGCCGGAGTGGCCGGAGCGGCAGGCTTGGCGGCCTCTGGGGCATTGGTTCCGGGCTCGTTGATTTTGCTCTTAGAAAACATTTCTTGCAGCCTTGATGTAAGTCATTGGGTTAACTGGTTTTCCGTTTACGCGGACCTCATAGTGCAGGTGCGTTCCGGTCGACCGTCCGGTGTTACCCATATCAGCAATATGATCCCCGCGCGAGACCCTTTGGCCAACCTTAACCCGTAACTTGGTGTTATGAGCGTAAAGTGTCTCAATTCCGAAGGCGTGCCGGATTTTGACCAGACGCCCGAAACCCGATTGCCAGCCCGCATGGGTGACTACGCCGTCGGCGGTCGCAAAGATATCAGTTCCAAGTGCACCGGCGAAATCGGAACCGTTATGCATGCGGCGACCGCCCGTTTTTGGGTCACGGCGCGTGCCGAAGCCACTGGTAAAGCGGACAGCCGCTTTCACCGGGCTGGCAAACGGGGCCTTTTCTGCTGCGATACGATAGAGGTTCAGCTGGTCCATCTGTTGCAACAGAGTGTTCGCGCGGATCTCGTCGGGGGTCAGGTCCTCACCGCGCGTGCTGAAGGAAATTGGGGTGAGGGGGCCACCCATGCCGCTATAGCCACGCCGTACTTCTTCAATGATACGGTCAGTTGGCATACCTGCCTGTCGGAACATCTTGTCGAGCGGTTCAACCGAGATGATCATTGCTTCTTCTAGCTGACGGAAAATCTCGTCGCTGCGTTCCTGCATCAGCCGGATCTCAAGCTCGAGATCGTCCCGCTGATCCAGTGCGTTCCGGGCGTCGGCTGCGATCTGATCACGCTCCTGCGCGGTGCGGGTCAGAGCAACGGTCATAAATTCCATCTGTTCGGGGCTGGCAGTGTTTGCCAACGTGAGCCCATCATCGGAATCTGATTGTTGCAGCGCCGCAAGCTCCTGACGGGCAGATTCCCGTTGTTTCATGGTGGTGCGCAGGGTGGACTGGATTACCTCGATCCCCGTTTCCAACTCACGGCGGCTGTTTTCGGACGCCAGCAGCTCGGATTGCATCGCAGAGATCTGTTCAAGCGCGGCGTTGAACCGGTCCTGAGCCATCAGAGCCTCATGAGCGCGCACGTCACGCTCTGCTGACAGAATATTCAGCCGCTCCTGATATGTCGCCTGATCGCGCTTGGCCTGTTCTCGGAAGTTGCCTGATCCGATGCTGTCCATCAACAGGATTGCCGTAGTGACCGCAGTCCAGCCAACAAACAGGGCAACACCAGCAACTGCAAAGATCTGTGTCTCTGAGCTGAGCCGGATGAACCGTGTGTCATTGTCAGATTTCAGAAAGACCCGGCGTTCCGGGAAGTGCTGCTCAAGCAGCGAATGTAGTTTGATTGCCAGACGTGCTCGCACGCGCCTTACCTCTCGATCCCCAAATTCGGGATCGGTTGTGAGTGGTCTCCGTCCCTTGGGGCAACTGAATAGAGGGGACGTCCGATTTGGGCAAGATTGTTAACTAGTTCACACAACAAACAGGGTTAATCCCGCCAATTCTCGGCGAGAAATTGCCGATTACATCAACTGGAGGATGATTCAAAGACCGCTATGACCGTGCATGCCGACCTAGCGGGCAGAGCCGGGCGGCGGCAGGCCTTCGGTCAGCGGCCAATAGAAATCCGGCGGTAACCCGGCTTCGGCCCGCTTTTCTTCGTTGAAGGGCGGTTTAAGAACGCCATGAAAATAGCGCCGGACCAGATCGTGAAAGATACCCTTTGGGTCAGCGTTCTCGCGTCCGCAAAGGAAATGGAACCACTTGGACCCGTAAGCAACATGCCCGACTTCTTCGGCGTAGATCACCTCGAGCGCGGCAATGGCCTGTTCAGCCTTGGCCTTGCGGAAGATGTCAATCATGCCGGGGGTCACATCCAGACCCCGCGCCTCAAGCACCATCGGCACTACGGCCAAACGGCCCATCAAATCTACTGCTGTATCTTCGGCAGCGCGCCACATACCCGCATGGGCGGGCAGGGCGCCGTAATGACTGCCCATCTGTTCCAGGCAATCACAGACCATTTCGAAGTGGCGCGATTCCTCTTCGGCGCATTTGACCCAGTCGTCGTAGAAACCGATAGGCATAGGGACATGGCCAAATCGGGCGATTAAATCCCAATGCAGATCAACCGCGTTCAGTTCGATATGGGCGACCGCGTGTAGCAGGGCGATGCGCCCAGCCTCGGAGCCGGGGCGGCGCCTTGGGACATCCCGGGGGGACAGCAAATCTGGTTTGTCCGGTCGGGCGGGATTCAACGGCGGTGTTGCGGTGCCCACTTCAATCGCAGGAGCGTCCCCTGATCGCGCCGCAAACCAAGCTGCGGCATGGCGCTTGGACAGGGCGGTCTTTTCGCGCCCGTCTGCTGTGGTCAGAACTTCGGTCGCCATTTGGGTCAGTGTTTTCGACACCGGGATATCTCCGCTTTCAAGATTTGTTCGGGTAATAATCCGGATGACGACCGCGGTGAAGAGGGTTACAGCGCGCGCACGGCTTCCAGTACCTCTTCCACATGGCCGGGCACTTTGACCTTTCGCCAGATGCGAGCGATCTTACCGTCGGCGTCAATCAGAAAGGTTGAACGCTCGATCCCCATCGACTTGCGCCCGTACATGTTCTTCTCGACCCACACACCGTAATCCTCGCAAACGGTCGAGCCTTCGTCGGACAAAAGTGGCGTCGTAAGACCGTGTTTGGCGACGAATTTGTCATGCTTAGCCACCGTGTCGCGCGAGATGCCGAAAACCAGGGCGCCGGCATCAGCAAAGGCTTGAAGTTGTTCCGAGAAACCGATGGATTCCTTGGTGCAGCCCGGCGTATCATCACGGGGATAGAAAAACAAAACGACGGCGCTGCCTTGCAGGTCTGACAGCGTAACCTCACCACCGCCGTCGCGGGGCAAAGTGAAACCGGGGGCGATGTCTGTAACGTCGGGCATTGGAAACTCCGCTAAAGGTTTTTAAGTGCTGCCTGACATCATGGTGCGGTGCAAGCAGGTAATAGGGCGTGGGTCGGAATTTGGCGCGGCAAGAAGATACACAAGAAGGCCCGGACGGGAAACCCCGCCGCCGTCGGTCACGCCGCCGCATCGCTGCGTGGGGGATCGTCGGAACCTTCCTGTTGCTTTGCCTGCTGGCCTTTGGCGGCTGGTTCTTTCTGATTGGCAAACAACTGCACGCGCCCGACTGGATGCGGGCGCAGGCCGAAAAACGGCTGGATGAAAGCCTTGGAGGGATCAAGATCCGCTTTGGCGACGCCAGCTTTATCGTCAACGAAAACTGGCTGCCACGTTTGCGGCTGACGGATGTGACGATCAGCGACGCGGCGGGACAACAGATCGCGCAAGTGGCGGATATGCGCACACGGTTGTCGATGCGGTGGCTGCTACGGGGGAAAATCCGGCCGCGCACGATTACCCTGCGCGATGCCCAAATCGCATTGACCCGCGGATTGGACGGGGCGCTTTCGTTGACAGTCGGTTCTGGCAGTGCACCGGTTCAGCGGGCGCGGACATTGATCGAGTTGATCGAGGAATCTGACGATGTCTTTTTGTCACCGCTGCTGTCGGGGCTGAGGTCGGTCGAGCTTGAGTCGTTGACGCTGGACTATCAGGATTTGCGCCTGTCGCGCGCCTGGGTTTTCGACGGCGGACATATTTCGATCATCCGTACCGGTGACGAAATGCGCATGTCCACCGGGTTCTCTGTTCTGACAGGGCGCGATTATGCCAGTTCGATTGAGGTAAATTATACCAGCGTACTTGGAACGCCCCAGGCAAGCTTTGGCTTTGCGATAACCGACCTGCCTGCCGAGGATATTGCAAGTCAAAGCCTAGCCTTGTCATGGTTGCAGGTCCTTGACGCTCCGATCTCGGGCGCGGTGCGCGGCAGTGTTGATGGCAACGCGGCGCTGGGGCCGTTATTTGCGACCCTAAACCTTGCGGCAGGCGCGGTGCAAGCCAACCAAGAGACAAAACCGATTCCGTTTGAATCCGCCAGGGCTTATTTCAGCTATGACCCAAGTCGGCAGGAGCTGGATTTCGACGAGGTTTCTGTAGTCTCCGCCTGGGGGTCCGTTCAGGCCGAGGGAAGGGCCTTTTTGAGAGGTATCGAGAATGGACTGCTGGAAAGCCTGACCTCTCAACTCCGTCTCAGCAGCATCGACATCAACCCGGCTGGTCTGTTTCCGGAACCCCTCAAGTTGGCGCGTGCCGACCTTGATCTGAAGATGAAGCTGGCCCCGTTCGAGTTGCGCCTCGGACAGATGACGGTTGAAGACGAAAACCTAACGCTGCGTGCTAGGGGTAATCTGAATGGTGAAGCCGAAGGTTGGTCGGGGTACCTCGAGGCCCATCTGGACGAGTTGGAGTCAGGCCAGTTGCTGAGATACTGGCCCCAATTACTTGCCGAAAAGCCGCGTAAATGGGTGTCCGACAATTTATATGAAGGCCGGCTCTCGGATGTCGATTTTGCATTGCGGTTGAAGCCGGACACCAAGCCGGACATTTACTTGGACTTCGGGTTCGACGACGCCAAAGTCCGCTTTGCCAAAACTTTACCGCCGGTCCAGGACGCTCAGGGGCAGGCCAGCCTGATCAACCAACGGTTTACGGTGACAGCCGAGAAAGCGGTTGTCATTGCCGATCAGGGCGGCCCGATAGACGGGTCAGGAACATCCTTCATAATTCCAGATACGTCGATCAAAAAGCTTTCGCCGGCGATTGTGCGCGTCAAGGCCAAGGGCTCGGCAACGGCCGCCTTGTCTTTGATGGATCGTCCCCCTTTGCAGCTGATGACAAAGGCAAATTTGCCCGTGGATGTGGCCTCTGGCGATGTGGAACTGTCAGGCACCTTATCTCTGCCGATGAAGAAGGGGCTGAAGTTCGATGAAACCCAGTTTCACTTTACTGGTAAGATTGGTGATGTGCACAGTGATCGCTTGGTCAAAGGTTTTGTCGTCAGCGCGCCTCAGTTGACTATTTCAGGTGATCAATCCGCTGTCGAAGTCGGCGGCGACGGATATTTCGGCGACGTGCCCCTGCAGGCAACCTGGCGCCAGCCTATTGGGGGTCGAGAACCGAAACCCAGTGAACTGAAAGGGCAGATCGAGATTTCGCCCCGGTTGGTGACCGAGCTGCGTGCCGGGTTACCAAAGGGTATGCTGACTGGAAAAGGCGTTGCCGAAATAACCTTGGGCATCGGTGCTGGCCGCCCCCCGAAACTGACGGCGACATCGGATCTGGAAGGCGTAGTGCTGTCTATCCCCGAGCTCGGGTGGCGCAAAGGCGCTGGTACCAAGGGGTCGATCGATGTCGAGGCAACGCTGGGCGATCAGATGCGCGTGGATACACTTCGGCTGGATGCGGCGGGGTTGAGAAGCCTGGCCTCCATTAATTTCAAAAATGGTGCTTTCGATCGTGTAGAGTTCAGCTCATTCGAACTGGGGAACTGGCTTGCGGTTCCGGCGGAGCTGATTTCACGGGGGTCAGCCTTGCCCGACATCAGGGTTTTAGGGGGCGTGATGAATCTGGGGGGCGCGACCTTTGGATCCTCCGAAGGTGGTGGCGGTGGTTCCGGGCAGGGGCCCGAGCTGGATGTAGTGTTGGATCGCCTCCAGATTACAGAGACGATCGCCCTGACCGGGTTCAAGGGAAAATTTGCGACAACTGGCGGTGTCAGCGGCGCGTTCACGGCGAATGTAAACGGCGGTGCTGCTGTGCGCGGGCAGGTGACCCCGCGCGGAGGGCGCAGTGCAGTCAATCTAATCTCTGGTGATGCAGGCGACGTTCTGAGATCGGCCAAAATGATAACCCAGGCGCGCGGTGGCAAACTGGACCTGCAACTGGAACCGGTCGGCGGGGCCGGGAACTTCGATGTCATCATGAAGATCGTGAACACCCGAATTCATGACGCCCCGGCCATGGCTGCCTTGCTGAACGCAATCAGCCTTGTTGGGCTTGTGGATGAAATGGCTGGGCAAGGCATCTTTTTCTCGAGCATCGAAAGCCGAATGCGGATTACTCCGACCGAAATCAAGGTTCTCAGCGGCAGCGCCGTCGGTCCTTCGATGGGATTGTCCTTCGACGGGACAATCGACACGGTTAGCGAAATGCTGAACTTGCGTGGCGCGATTTCCCCAATCTATCTGGTGAATGCGATTGGAAGTGTCTTCACCAAAAAAGGTGAAGGTGTGATCGCGTTCAATTATACTCTGACCGGCCCTTTGAAATCACCCTCTGTCTCGGTCAACCCTCTGTCAGGGCTTGCGCCATTGTTCTTGCGCAACCTTCTAAGGGAGCCCGCGCCGAAGGTTCAGGATGGGCCAAATGCACAGAAAGCCAAGCCGGATGAGCCCAAGCGCACCTTTGGATCGCCGCCAAAAGACAACTGAACAGGGATATAGCCGAATCTGATACGACCCTGTAAGGCGCGCCCATGAAACTCAGCGATTTCGATTTCCACCTGCCCGAGAATTTGATTGCCACCCGGCCTGCCAACCCGCGGTCCTCGGCGCGTTTGCTTGTGGCCGAGGGCGATGCAATCTCGGATGCGCACGTCTTTGACCTGCCAGACTGGCTGCGACCCGGTGATCGGCTGGTGTTGAATGATACGCGGGTCATCCCGGCACGCCTCACCGGGCGGCGTCATCGCGACAGTGCGCAAGGGCCGGTGTCTGCGTCGATCGAAGCGACGTTGCTTGATCCGCAGGCAGACGGCACCTGGGCCGCGTTGATCAAACCGCTCAAGAAGGTCAAGACAGGTGAGGTTATCCGGTTTTCGGATCAACTGAGCGCTGAGTTGGATAGGGTGGCGGACGGGCAGGCCTTTCTGCGGTTTAACCTTACGGGGCAGGATTTCGATGCTGCGCTGGAACAGGCCGGCGCGATGCCGCTGCCGCCTTATATTGCCGCCAAGCGTCCTGCCGATGCGCAGGACAAGACGGATTACCAGACGATCTGGGCGCGCAACTCCGGGGCCGTGGCCGCGCCCACCGCGTCGCTGCATTTTGACGAAGCGCTGATGCAGGCGCTTACCGCGCGCGGCGTTTCTGTTTCCTACGTTACGCTTCATGTCGGTGCCGGAACGTTTCTGCCAGTCAAGGTCGAGGATGTGACGACCCATAAGATGCATGCAGAATGGGGCAGGGTCAGTGCGGAAGCCGTCAGTGAAATTCGTGAAACCAAAGCCATAGGTGGCCGTGTCATTCCGGTGGGCACAACCGCGCTGCGATTGATCGAAAGCGCCGCCCGCAGTGGGCAGATCGTACCCTGGGAGGGCGATACCGACATCTTCATCTATCCGGGCTTTCAGTTTTACGTCACGGATGCGCTGATCACCAATTTCCATCTGCCGAAATCCACGCTGCTGATGTTGGTTTCAGCTTTGATGGGGCAGGATCGGATGCAAGAGGTTTATGAGCACGCGATTGCGCAGAACTATCGGTTCTTTTCATATGGGGATGGGTCGCTTTTGATCCCTTGAGCGGCGTGTTGTCGGGATCGTTGCGTTTCGATGTCGTAGACAAGCTGGTTCAAAGCC
This sequence comes from Ruegeria sp. YTSA219, assembly GCF_059609985.1. Lineage (NCBI taxonomy): Bacteria > Pseudomonadati > Pseudomonadota > Alphaproteobacteria > Rhodobacterales > Roseobacteraceae > Ruegeria > Ruegeria sp. YTSA219. The sequence goes on along the minus strand of NZ_JBXWMT010000002.1, from coordinate 192,510 downwards.
GTTTTTGATATAAAAACGAATCTCTAGTTCAGGTTAGCAATCTCGGAGGCCTCTATGCTTCAGGTCATTACCAGCGCGTGGTCACTTCTTCTTGGCATGGGCCTGCTTATGATTGGCAATGGCCTACAGGGCACAATCCTGGGCGTCCGAGGCGAGATCGAAGGGTTTTCGACCCTTCAGATGTCTGTTGTGATGTCAGCTTATTTCGTAGGTTTCCTCGGAGGTTCTCGCCTTGCACCGGAGATGATCCGGCGGGTGGGGCATGTGCGGGTCTTTGCTGCGCTCGCTTCTTTTATTTCGGCCGTGATGATCATGTATCCGATGTTGACCGAGCCAGTCGCGTGGGCTTTGGGGCGTGTCGTGATCGGGTTTTGTTTCTCGGGAGTGTATGTCACCGCCGAAAGCTGGCTGAACAACGCGGCCAATAACGAGAACCGGGGCCAGGCGCTTTCGCTTTATATGATCGTACAGATGACTGGGATCATCACCGCTCAGGGGCTTATGCTGGTTGGCGATCCTGCTGGTTACGAAACCTTTGTGATCGCATCCATTCTGGTTTCGGTTTCCTTTGCTCCGATTCTGCTGTCGATTTCACCGACACCGGCATTTGACACGACCAAGCCCATGACATTGCGTGAACTGATGGGGAAGTCGCCGTTGGGCTGCGTGGGCATGTTCCTGCTGGGCGGAGTGTTCTCGGCCCAGTTTGGTATGTCGGCGGTCTATGGCGCGCGCGCTGGGCTGACACTGGTTGAGATTTCGACCTTCGTGGCGGCTTTCTATGTCGGGGCAATACTGCTGCAATATCCGCTGGGTTGGTTCTCGGACCGGATGGATCGCCGGTTCCTGATCATGCTGGCGGGCATCATTGGTGCTTGCGGGGCGGCCACTGCGATGATGTTCGGGTCGACTTCATTTCCGTTCCTTCTGGCCTCGGCCTTTGTGATTGGCGGCATGTCTAACCCGCTGTATTCGCTGCTGATTGCGCATACGAATGACTTTCTGGAGCATGAGGATATGGCGGCGGCCTCTGGCGGTCTGGTCTTCATCAATGGACTGGGCGCCATTGCTGGCCCGCTGATTACCGGTTGGTTGATGGGCGATGACGTGTTCGGACCGTCGGGCTTTTTCCTGATCATCTTTGCACTGCTTGCAGCCACTGCTGTCTATGCGATGTATCGCATGACACAGCGTGCGGCGATTCCTGTGGATGAGACGGGCACCATGTCTCCGCTTTACCCAACGGCCTCGCCGGTGGCTTTCGAATTGGCGCAAGAGGTGGCTATCGAAGCCGCCGAAGCCGATCAGGAAACGCAAGATGTAGCCTAGGACACGAAATTATGTCGCAAGTGTTGCAAATTTTTACTGTCACAAATCTGTAAATCAGCCTTAAATGACGTTACGTCCCTGGGGAGGGCAAAACGACGGAGCAAGGCAATGGTAGGGCCTGAAGAAGTATTGAGTTTTTGGCTGGATCAAGTGGGTCCAGATGGTTGGTATATTGAGGATGAAGCGCTAGACGCAGAGATCCGCGAAAAATTTCTTTCCACATGGGAAATTGCTAATGAGGGAAAGTTCTCTCTCTGGCTGACATACCCCAGCGGGGCACTGGCCTATATAATTCTGATGGACCAGTTTCCTAGAAATATGTTCCGCGGCAGTGGTAAGGCGTTCGCCACTGATAAGGCGGCCTTGTCGGCAGCGAAATGCGCCATCGACAAGGGCTGGGATCTGAAGATTGACGAACCCGCGCGGCAGTTCTTTTATCTTCCACTGATGCACTCGGAAAATCTGTGTGACCAAGAGCGTTGTGTACGCCTGATGTGCCAGAATATCGACGAATCCAAGTCAACCAACCTGCTGCATGCAAGGGCGCATAGGGAGGTGATCCGAAAGTTCGGCCGTTTCCCCTATCGTAACGAAGCATTGTCGCGCCCCATGACCGAACATGAGGCCGCCTATGTAAACATGGGCGGGTACGGGTCCACCGTCCGAGAGCTTCAGGCCGCAGGTTAGCCTTCGACCGAACAACCTTTGATTGTGATAATACGGTCGGCCACAGTGTCGGCCGTTTTTTCTATTGCGGTGCCGATGAAGGCGTCAGGCGTTTCGGCAACCGCAACGATACGAGACTGCGCCGCCTGCAGCGTATCTTCGATTTGGCTCAGACGGTCGAGCGTTTGCGAGACCCGTTGGGCGGTGGCGGTGTCGGCAAGCGCGCCATTGACTTGTATAGTTGCGAGTTCAGTGCGAAGTGCTGCCAATTCACTGCGCACGCCTTGAACCTCTTTGCCCAAAGGGGCGACGATCTGAACCTTCTGTGAAAAATCAGACATCAGGGACTGCGCTGTTGTGGTCAGCTTCCAGCCCAAAAACAAACACAAGGCCACCAGGATAAGCGTGGCGTTGATTAGGGCGAGGGCCAGATCTTTCAGCGTTTTAGCCATGTTATGCCTTTCGCGTAAATGGATTTAGAATGGAGCAACTGGGATACTTAGCTATCTTCTAGCGTTTTGAACGGGTGCGGTATAGGCTCGAACCTCTGCAATCCGTATGGGTTTACCCTGCGTAGCTTTTGTCGCGGGGACTAAGTGTTGAAGGGTGGCTGATATTAGTTTAATGGTAAACTAATTTGGAAATGACCTGCTCCGAGAGGGAAACATGGCAGCACAATCTTTTGATCTGATCGTAATCGGCGCTGGTCCTGGCGGGTATGTCGCAGCCATTCGCGCAGCACAGCTTGGTTTGAAAACCGCCGTGGTCGAGCGCGAACATCTCGGGGGGATATGTCTTAACTGGGGCTGCATCCCAACAAAGGCGCTGCTGCGGTCTTCAGAAGTGTTTCACCTGATGGAGCGCGCAAAGGATTTTGGGCTGAAGGCCGAGAAGATCGGATATGATCTGGATGCTGTGGTCAAGCGATCGCGCGGTGTCGCCGGGCAGCTTTCAGGCGGTATCGGTCACCTGCTGAAAAAGAACAAAGTGACGGTTGTCATGGGCGAGGCGACGATTCCGGCCAAGGGCAAGGTCTCCGTCAAAACCGACAAGGGCAGCGAAGAGTTGACAGCCAAGAACATCGTTCTGGCAACCGGCGCGCGCGCCCGCGAGCTTCCCGGGCTGGAAGCGGATGGTGATCTGGTCTGGACATACAAACACGCTCTGCAGCCGCCGCGGATGCCCAAGAAACTGCTGGTCATCGGGTCGGGTGCAATCGGGATCGAGTTCGCTAGCTTCTACAATACGCTCGGTGCAGATACGACGGTGGTTGAAGTCATGGACCGGGTTCTGCCCGTCGAGGATGCCGAGATCAGCGCCTTCGCCAAGAAAGCCTTTATCAAACAGGGCATGAAGATCATGGAAAAGGCGATGGTCAAGCAGTTGGACCGCGCTAAGGGTAAAGTCACTGCGCATATCGAGGTGAAGGGAAAGGTCGAAAAGCACGACTTTGACACTGTGATTTCTGCCGTGGGCATCGTCGGCAATATCGAAAATCTGGGGCTTGAAGCGCTGGGTGTGAAAATCGACCGGACCCATGTCGTGACTGACGAATTCTGTCGCACTGGTGTCGATGGCCTATACGCCATCGGTGACATTGCCGGAGCGCCATGGCTGGCGCATAAAGCAAGCCATGAGGGTGTCATGGTGGCCGATCTGATCGCCGGGAAACATGCCCATCCGGTCAAGCCCGAAAGCATCGCGGGCTGCACCTATTGCCATCCGCAGGTTGCGTCGGTCGGCTATTCCGAGGCAAAGGCGAAAGAGCTTGGCTATGACATCAAGGTCGGCCGTTTTCCCTTCATCGGCAACGGCAAGGCAATCGCGCTTGGAGAGCCCGAAGGGCTGGTCAAAACAGTCTTCGACGCCAAAACCGGAGAGCTGTTGGGCGCCCACATGATTGGCGCGGAAGTCACTGAGTTAATTCAGGGGTATGTGGTCGGGCGCCAGCTTGAAACCACCGAAGAGGACCTGATGAACACAGTGTTCCCGCATCCGACTTTGTCCGAGATGATGCATGAAAGCGTTTTGGACGCTTACGGGCGCGTGATCCATATGTAACTCAGGGCAGGGGGTACCTCTGCCGATCTGCGGCACATTACCAAAAGTATCTTTGGCCAGATGAAGCAGCGAGCCAAGCTTCATCTGGCCTTTTGATTCCCGGATTTGCTTATCGGGTCAGCGCGTCGAGAATGCGTGCCCAGGACCGGATGCCCTTGTGAAAGCTTTTGACGTCATATTTCTCATTCGGTGAGTGAATGGCGTCGTCATCATTGGCAAAGCCCACCAGCATGGAATCCATGCCCAGCTCCGTGTTGAAATAGCCGACCACAGGGATCGATCCGCCCATTCCGGTAAAGACAGCCTCGCGCCCCCATTCATCGGACAATGCGCCTCGGGCGGCTTCGAATTCGGGGCGGTTGATATTCATGACGGATGCGGGCGAGCCTTCAAGATCGTTGTCCCACTGTACTTTCGCGTCGGGTGACAGGCGGTCTTCTACATGCTTGCGAATCTGGTCGCGCAAGGCGTCAGGGTTCATGTCACCCACCAGACGGCAGGTGATCTTGCAATGCGCCTGTGAGGGAATGACCGTCTTCGAACCGGCGCCGTTATAACCGCCCCAAAGCCCGTTTACCTCAAGCGTCGGGCGCGCCCATTGTTGCTGCAATGTCGAATATCCTTTTTCGCCATGTGGCTGAGAATACCCCACCGAGTTCAGATAATCCGCCTCATCGAACCCGCAGTTTTCCCATTGGCGCAACTGTTCGGCCGGGACCTCATGAACCCCGTCATAAAAGCCGTCGACAGCGACGCGACCGGTTTCGTCGTCATAGAACGAGGCGACAATCTTGGAGAGCTCTCGCAGCGGGTTTAGCCCCGGTCCGCCGTAATGGCCCGAGTGCAGGTCGATCCGCGGACCGATGATGGTGAATTCGTCCTTGAGCATCCCGCGCAGCTGAGACGCGATTGATGGCACCCCACGCGACACCATCGAAGTGTCGCATACCAATGCCAGATCCGCTTTCAACTCGGCCACGTTTTCACGCAGGAACGGGACCAGCGACGGCGAACCGGATTCTTCTTCGCCTTCGAAGAAGAAGGTGATGCGGCAGGGCAGGGTGCCATGGACGGCCTTCCATGCGCGGCACGCTTCGACGAAGGTCATCAACTGTCCCTTATCGTCCGAAGAGCCCCGACCCCGGATAACTGGCCCATTTTCGGTTTCTTCAATGGCCGGATCGAACGGATCCCGGTTCCACTGGTTCAGCGGGTCAACGGGTTGCACGTCATAATGGCCATAGAACAGAACATGGGGCGCGCTGTTGTCCTCACCTATATGCCCGACCACCATGGGATGTCCGGTGGTTTCACGTTTTTCAGCCTGAATTCCTATGTTTTTCAGGTCAGATACCAGCCAGTCAGCTGCCTGGTTGACCTGTTGGTCAAAGGCCGGATCGGTGGAAATTGACGGAATGCGGAGCAGTTCCATCAGGCGGTCGATTGAGGTTGGCAAATCGGCGTCGATGCGGTTCAGAACAGCGTCCAGCGACATAAGAGGGCTCCTGCTTGATTTGGATTTTCCGGAACCCTATCAGCGCCACTTTTGCCGTCTAGCCCGCAAGGACAGGAATCTGGTATAATATCGGAAACCCGGATGAGATAATGTGCTGTGCCTGCGTCGTTTCCTCGCGTCCAGGGGGCGTAACTTTACTTGTCGGTCAGGGTCAGAGCGGATATTTGATGCAAATCAAATAAGCGTTCACTGTGCTTGCGGTATCAAGCAGGCAGTGGGAAATGCTCTGGTGCAGATTCGTATCCTGCGCAGAAGAAGACGTTCGGTCGCCGTAATATCGGTCGGGCAACTAAGGAGAAACCGGTGGATTATACTGCTCAGCTTGATTCAGCGATCGCAAGGCTGCATGACGAAGGACGGTACCGGACCTTCATTGATATCGAACGTCGCAATGGTCATTTCCCGCATGCGGTGCGCACGCGCCTCGATGGATCGCAGCAAGATATCACCGTCTGGTGCGGCAACGACTATCTTGGCATGGGGCAACACCCTGTGGTGCTGGAGGCGATGCACGAGGCCGTGGATGCCGCAGGCGCCGGATCAGGTGGAACCCGCAACATTTCGGGCACCACGGTTTACCACAAACGGCTTGAGGCCGAGCTGGCCGATCTGCACGGCAAAGAAGCTGCGTTGCTGTTCACCAGCGCCTATATCGCAAATGACGCGACACTCAGCACTTTGCCGAAACTGTTTCCTGGTCTGATCATTTATTCTGACGCATTGAACCATGCTTCGATGATCGAAGGGGTGCGCCGCAACGGCGGGTCCAAGCGCATCTTCCGCCACAATGACGTCGCCCATCTGCGCGAACTGCTTGAAGCGGATGATCCCGCAACGCCCAAACTGATCGCTTTTGAGTCGGTGTATTCGATGGACGGCGATTTTGGCCCGATTGAAGAGATATGTGATCTGGCCGATGAATTTGGTGCGCTGACCTATATTGATGAGGTCCACGCCGTTGGCATGTACGGACCGCGCGGCGGTGGCGTGACCGAGCGTGATCGTCTTGCCCATCGGATCGACATCATCAACGGCACATTGGCCAAAGCCTATGGCGTCATGGGGGGCTATATCGCGGCCAGCACTAAAATGTGTGACGCTGTGCGGTCTTATGCTCCGGGCTTCATCTTTACGACGTCCCTGCCACCTGCCGTTGCTGCGGGTGCCGCAGCTTCGGTTGCCTACCTCAAAACTGCGTCCGAATTGCGAGAGCAGCATCAGACGCAAGCAAAGATCCTCAAGCTTCGGCTCAAGGGGATGGGCCTGCCACTGATTGATCACGGCAGCCACATTGTGCCCGTGATTGTCGGCAACCCCGTGCACACGAAGAAACTCAGCGATATGCTGCTGGATGACTATGGAATCTACGTTCAGCCCATCAATTTCCCCACTGTTCCGCGTGGAACAGAACGCCTGCGTTTCACACCGTCCCCGGTTCATGGACCTGGCGAAATGAACCGTTTGATCCAGGCGATGGACGAACTTTGGTCACATTGTGCGCTAAATCGCGCCGAACTTGCCGGTTAACCTAACGCTAAAGTGTGCAATTCGTATGCCGCGTGCTAAAATTACGCTAACAAAACTACGGCGCGAATCATTCTTTTAATGATTCGACCACGGCGTGAAACACGCACAGGCAGAATGGGGCAGCAGGGATGATTGGGCGCAGATCACAGCGCGGATCCGAAGGCGACACTGACGTCAGGCCCAAGGGCTTTGACGACTATGAGGTGCGGCTGGGTGACATGATGCGTGGTGAACGCGCAACAATGGGCAAATCCCTACTGGATGTGCAGCGCGAACTGCGGATCAAAGCCAACTACATTGCAGCCATAGAAGATGCCGACCCGGACGCCTTCGATACGCCCGGATTTATCGCTGGGTATGTGCGCTCTTACGCCCGCTATCTGGGGATGAACCCCGACGAAACTTTCTTTGCGTTTTGTAAGGAAAGCGGGTTTGAGGTCGCACATGGCATGTCGGCCGAGGCGTCGGTGGTTCGAAAGACCTCGGGCAGCTTGCCGGCTCGCGGTCCGATGGGGCGCGATCCGTTTATCTCGCCAAACACTCCCTATATTCCCGGACGGGAATCGTTGGTCAGCCAGATCGAGCCGCGTGCCATCGGGTCGTCTCTGGTTCTGTTGGCTGTGATCGGCGGTATTGGATATGGCGGATGGTCCGTCCTGAACCGGATTCAGCAAGTGCAGGTAAGCCCGGTTGAACAGGCTCCGGTTGTCTTGTCTGATTTGGACCCGCTTGAGGCGGCGCGTGGCACCACCGAAGATCAAGTCGCGCTGATCGACACCCCCTCGGCTGAGGCTCTGGATAGGCTGTATCGCCCACAGGCCCTGGATTTGCCGGTGCTCGTTGCCCGTGATGCACCAATTTCTACACTGGACCCGCGTACCGTTGGCACCTTCCAGCCGCCTGAGCCGCCCAAGGTTGAGGTTGCCGAAGTCCATACGGTTCTTCGCCCGGCATTGCCGCAGGTGGTTGAACAGATTGATACGACCCTGAAAATCGTCGCCGTTGATCCGGCGTGGATGCGGGTCACCGCTGCGGATGGAAGTATCATCTTCGAGGGTACGCTTGGAACCGTCGAACAGGGCAGTACATTCGAGGTACCGCTGACAGAAGAACCGCCTAACCTACGTGCAGGTGCCGCCGGATCTGTCTATTTCTCGATGAATGGTGACCATTTCGGCCCGGTCGGAGCACCAGGAACTGTCGCTAAAGGTGTCGTACTGTCCAAGGATGCGGTTTCCGAACGCTATACGGTAGCTGATCTTGAGGCCGAGCAAAACGTCGCCCTCAAGCAACTGGTGGCGGAACTTCAGGCGCAAAGCTCTGCCGCACCGACAGAATGATCTGGCCATTGCAGTGGCCAGTTAGGCTGACTATTTAAAGACCAACTCAGACAGTCTTGGACCCGTCCACATGTCCCTTAATCACGTGCGCCCATGGCGCAATATCTACCGCCGCAAATCTCGTCAGATCATGGTTGGAAACGTCCCCGTCGGAGGTGACGCTCCGATTGCGGTGCAGACGATGACCAACACGCTGACGACGGATGTGGCGGCGACTGTGGCTCAGGTGCAGGCCGCCGCAGAGGCGGGTGCGGATATCGTGCGCGTTTCGGTCCCGGATGAGGCCTCGTCCAAGGCGCTGAAAGAGATCGTGCGCGAATGTCCGGTACCTATCGTGGCGGATATCCACTTTCACTATCGCCGTGGGATCGAGGCTGCCGAGGCAGGCGCAGCATGCTTGCGGATCAACCCTGGCAACATTGGCAATGAAAGTCGGGTGAAAGAGGTCATTCAGGCCGCGCGTGACCATAATTGCTCGATCCGGATCGGGGTGAATGCGGGAAGCTTGGAAAAGCATCTGCTCGAGAAATACGGCGAGCCTTGCCCCGAAGCGATGGTTGAAAGCGGGCTAGAGCATATCCGTATTCTTCAGGACAACGATTTCCACGAATTCAAGATCAGCGTGAAAGCCAGCGATGTCTTCCTGTCGGCAGCTGCCTATCAGGGCATCGCCGAGGCCACGGACGCCCCCATCCATCTGGGTATTACCGAGGCCGGAGGACTGGTTTCGGGCACCATCAAATCGGCGATTGGTCTGGGCAATCTATTGTGGATGGGCATTGGCGACACGATCCGCGTCAGCCTGTCTGCGGATCCTGTCGAAGAGGTCAAGGTAGGGTTCGAGATCCTGAAATCTCTGGGCTTGCGCCATCGCGGGGTTAATATCATCTCATGCCCCTCTTGTGCGCGGCAGGGGTTCGATGTGATCAAAACAGTCGAGGCGTTGGAACAGCGTCTTGAACATATCAAAACACCAATGAGCCTTTCAATCATCGGCTGTGTCGTGAACGGCCCGGGCGAAGCGCTGATGACCGATGTCGGCTTTACCGGCGGCGGCGCCGGATCGGGTATGGTGTATCTGGCGGGCAAGGCCAGCCACAAGATGTCCAACGATCAGATGGTCGACCACATTGTTGAAGAGGTCGAGAAGAAGGCCGCTGAATTGGACGCTGCGCAGGAAGCCGCTGAGTAATTTTCCAGCTTGATTGGCCGTTGAATGACCAGTTCGGCAGGCATGGAGGGTCAATTCATCGGGCCTGCACGTTATTGGCCGCGTGTATCTGGTGGACCCCAATCCCAGACACCTCATTGAAAACGCGACGATGTTGGTCCACATTATTGTGAGGAATGAGATTTTCATTCCCGCTTAGATTTGTTGTTTTTGTTTCATGGGTTTCTTAGTCGTATGCCAGTAAGCGATCGTTTGAAGATTAGATTGTCTCCTGCCTCTTCGGCCCTCGGTCTTTGCGGTCTGGACTCTAACAGGGGGCTTATGCAATGCGCCGTAACTTGAAAGCCTTCGGCCTGGGTGCAGTGATCGCCGGGTGTTCGGGTTTCACGGTGGCAGATAGCGTAGTGGCCGATCAGCCCGCATTTCCCGGTGCGGTGGGATATGGGCAGAACGCTACGGGTTGGCGTGGCGGCGAAGTGTTTCATATCACAACCCTGGACGATACCGGCCCGGGCAGCCTGCGTGAGTGCGTCGAAAATGACGGCTCCGGACGGGTTTGCGTTTTCGATATTTCAGGGACGATCACTGTAGACACCCAGATGAAAGTGGCTTCGAACACCTATATCTCCGGACAGACCGCGCCGGGACAGGGGGTGCAGATCAAACTTGGCAAGGTTCTGGATTCACCCCTGATGATTTTTGAGGCGCAGGACGTTTTGCTGCGGAACCTCAAATTTCGGCCTGGACCCAGTTACAAGCCCTCGTCGAACGTGGACGGGCTTTCCATAGAGAGCAGTTCGAATATCTACGTTGACCGTGTCTCGATCCAATTTGCCACGGATGAAAATCTGGGCGTTGGAACGGAAAACCTGCCAAGCGAAGATATCACGATAGCCCGCAGCATCTCAGCCCTGGCTCTGGATAAGTCCACCCATACAAAGGGAAAGCATTCAAAAGGGGCTCTGCTGTGTTCCGATGATGGAACGGCAAGGCAATGTGGGCGGGTCACCCTGTATCAAAACCTGTTTGCCCATAACCGCGACAGAAATCCAGACATCCAGTCGTCACCATCTGGGCAAGTCGACATTATTAACAACGTATTCTACGACGCGACCTCGCAATTCGGTGAGTTCTGGAACCATTACGGCGACACATGGATCGCCTATGTGGGAAACGTGGTCCTGCCGGGCCCCAGTACACGGAACAGGCCGCCCCCTGCCGCATTCGAGGTGTTCCCTTATGGCGCGGACAAAGGGTTCAGCATCTCGGTTTTCGAACAAGATAACCTGCATCTGGACAGCCGTATTGAGCTGCTATGCGACAGATCAGTGAAGGGCAAGATTGCGGATGATGCGGCGGTCGAATTCCTAGTGGCTGAACCTCACCAGCCGCTGTCGGTTGAACCTGCCGAGGTGAGCACGACATACGAAACCGTTCTTGGAACCGTGGGGGCCCGGCACGGGGATGACCAAGCTTTGGACAGTCTGGATGCGATGGTGATCGAAAACGTCCGCGGCTGTGATGGACATCGGATAAACGATCCGGGCGAGGTGGGCGGTTGGCCGGATTTGCCCATTGTTCACGCGGCAGTTGATACTGACCGGGACGGAATGTCTGATACTTGGGAAACAGGGCGGACTGGCCTGGACCCGAATGATCCCTCAGATGTCTGGGCGGACCGGGACGGCGATGGCTGGTCTAATCTAGAGGAATATCTAAGCCACCTTGCTGGCGACCCGATGCCCTGACGGAATGGCCGGCTCCTGTTGCGGAACCGGCCTGCCAAATCAGCCTTGCTCGGCGCGAACGGCATTCGCAATTTGCTGCATCTGATCTGCTTTCAGGTACCCGCGCAGCATTTCGGTGCCCAGCACAAACGAAGGCGTGCCCGAAATCTGCATCCGCTGCGCCAATTCACGGGTCTTTTGGATTTCCTCGGTGACCTGTTCGCTGTCCATTGCCGCCAGAATCGCGTCACTGTCTAAACCCAGCCCGTCCGAGATACGGCGCAAAGTAACCGGCGACGGTTCCCCGGTGAATTCGAGCAGGGCATCGTGAACCTGTTTATAGGCATCGTCCCCGGCAACATGTTTGGCGGCAACGGCAAAGCGGGATGAGATCATCGACGCGTCTCCGAGGATCGGAAACTCTTTGATCACAAGCCGAATATTGCCATCCTCGGCCAGCAGGCTGGCCACTTCGGGAACCGCACGGCGGCAATATCCGCAGCGATAGTCCATGAATTCGACCAGAGTAATATCTCCGTCCGGATTGCCGCCCACCCAGCTGTACCCGTCGTTGAAAAGCTCATCAGCATTGCTGGCGACAAGCTCTTTATCCGCCTGCGCTTCTTCCACGGCGTTGCGTTGTTCCAGAATGTTGATCGCTTCGATGATGACTTCGGGGTTTTCTAGGAGGTATTCGCGTACCTGCTCTCCGAATTGTTGTTTTTCGGCGTCGGTCAGCTGGCTCAGGTCCAGGGCCTGCGCCGATCCTGCGATCAGGGAAAGCCCCAGAAGGGCTGGTGCAGCGTGTCTGAGGATCATTTCCGTTTCCTTTTCGAATTACTCTTGTTTGCTTGTTCAAACGCAATCAACACATCTTGGGCCCGTTGCCAACCCGGTGATCCGACCGGCAACTGCGCAACCGCGCGTTTCGCGTGAATACCGGCGTCATCCAAACGGCCCTGCAGGGCATATCTTTCGGCTGTAACCGCCGATGCCATGCCAGTATTGCCTGTTTTGGCATAAGCTGCACCCAGGTCTTGCATCAATCTTGCGTTACGAAAATCTCTGGCCCGTGCTTTTTCAAGAATGGCCAAGGCTTCCAATGTCTTACCTTGAACCAACAGGGACCGCCCGAATCCGGCTAGGATAAGTGGGTTATTCGGCGCCAATTCAACGGCTTTGCCATATGCTGCTACCGCATCAGCCACTTGACGGTTTTCAAGCATGATCTGGCCTTTGAGGTCATAGTAATAGGGGTCATTGGGCCGGATTGCCAAAGCACCATCAATCGCAGCGCGCGCTTTGGTCAGATCACGGTTTTGATGGTGGGCTGCTGCCTCGCGCATCAGTCGTATGTCCTGGGCGGTTTCTTCTTTGGCGCGCCGCATCGTCCATGTGGGCGAGCGGATGAAGGCCGAAAGCTTACCTTTCGCCCTTGCGAACCAGTAATCGGCATTCTGGCTGGGTTTGGCTTTATCGCCGAACTCTTCCAGAAACGCCTCGGCGGCGCGCAGCCTCTCGCGGCTGGTGGGGTGTGATCGCATGTATGGGTCCTGGTTGACCGTGTTTAACAGCTCTTGCCCCGCGAATTTACGGTGCAGAGACACCATGCCACTGGGCGAGATGCCGGCCCAACGTAAATAGCTTGCTGCGCTGCGATCCGCCGAGGACTCTTCAGCGCGGGTGTGGCCAAGAAAGCTGCGCAGGGCTGCCGAATTAGTACCGGCTGCAATTCCGAATGCGGCCTCGCCGCCGCCAGCAGCTGCAGCAATCAGTGCCAAAGCCGTCCCAAGCCCGGCTTTTTGCCGTGCTGCATTCAGGTTTTCGTAACGGCGCGATAAGTGCCCGTTGGCGATATGGGCCGCCTCATGTGCGATAACCGCTTGCAACATCTCGGGGCTTTCAACTGAAAGAATTAGCCCATAGTTCAGATAGATCGCATTGTAATCCAGAACGAAGGCATTGAACGTGCTGTCATTGACCACCAGTATCTGGACCCGGTTGGTATTCAGACCGGCGGCGCGCAGAACGGGAAAGGCCAACTCTCGCAGACCGTGTTCAATATCTGGATCACGGATCAGGCTTTGGGCCTGAACAGCGCCTACGAGCCAAGTCACTGCAAACAGCAACAGGGCTGGGATTGACGCCAGCCTGGATACGCGTTCAAAAGCCATGATTGCAACATGGGAGATGGCCATGCGAAACTCAACCCGGTCCGGGGTCGATCCGTTCATCGTGATGGACGTGATGGAGGCTGCCCGCAAAGCTGAAGAAGCCGGCCGTCACATCATCCACATGGAGGTCGGCCAGCCTGGAACCGGCGCACCCAAAGGGGCGACCGAGGCATTGGCTAAGGCAATGGAGCAAGGCCCGCTGGGATATACCGTTGCATTGGGTCTGCCAGCACTGCGCCGCCGGATCGCGCAGATGTATGGCGAGTGGTATAATGTCGATCTCAATCCCGAACGGGTGGTGGTAACCCCCGGTTCGTCAGGCGGATTTCTGCTGGCGTTCACCGCGCTGTTCGACAGCGGGGATCGCGTGGGTATTGGGGCCCCCGGCTATCCGTCATATCGGCAGATATTGCGGGCCCTGGGGCTGGTCGCGGTTGATCTGCCCACCGCTCCGGAACACCGCCTGCAGCCGGTGCCAGCCGATTTCGCCGGGCTAAATTTGCAGGGGCTGATGGTGGCCTCGCCGGCCAACCCGACAGGCACCATGCTGGATCGCTCCGCAATGGGGACGCTGATCGAGGCCGCTCAGGGGCAGGGTGCGTCTTTCATCAGTGATGAGATTTACCACGGTCTGGAATACGAAGCCAAAGCCGTCACCGCGCTGGAGCTGACAGATGAGTGCTATGTGATCAACTCATTCTCCAAGTATTTCTCTATGACAGGTTGGCGTGTGGGCTGGATGGTTGTGCCCGAGGATCAGGTGCGCGTTGTCGAACGGATCGCGCAGAACATGTTTATCTGCGCGCCCCATGCCAGCCAGGTGGCGGCGCTGGCTGCGATGGATTGTGATGAAGAATTGCAGGCAAATTTGGATGTCTATCGGCGGAACCGCGCGCTGATGTTGGACGGTCTGCCCAAAGCCGGTTTCACCAATATCGCGCCACCTGATGGGGCATTCTATGTTTACGCCGATGTGTCTGACCTGACCGACGACAGCCGTGCCTTTGCGGCTGAGATTTTGGATAAGGTCGGCGTGGCGGTCACTCCGGGGCTGGATTTCGATCCTCAGCGCGGGCATGGCACTATCCGTTTTTCCTATGCACGTTCGACCGGGGATATCGAAGAGGGGCTTCGGCGACTTCAGCGTTTCACGGCTGATCGGGGCTTGATTTCTGCCCAAGCCTAAAGCGTTCACATCCAAGTGCGGGTCGGGTAGGCTGCGCTTCAATCGATCTCGGGAAAACTTGAGGCCATGAGCAGAATTATCTACGCCATCGCGCTGATCTGGGCGCTAGGCAGTACCGCAGTTGCGCAGGATTTCAGCGCACTCGCCCGTGTTTTGCCAGACCAAAGTTCGATTGTTGATGACGGGCGGTCCGGTGTAAGCATCCAGCTTGGGCTTAGCCAGGGGGTGCCTTATCGCGTTTTTACCCTGCGCGACCCGTATCGGATGATCCTGGATTTCCAGGAGGTAGACTGGACCGGTCTTGATCGTGACCGCTTTCTACAGACTGGCCGTATCAGCGGTGTGCAGTTCGGCTCTTATGTACCGGGCTGGTCCCGCATGGTACTCGAACTGGGCGCGCCTCTGGCGGTTGAGACGGCGGATATGCGAGTGGACTCTGCGACTGGGGCCGCGCATTTGACGCTTGGGCTGCAAGGGACAGATTTCGACAGTTTCGCAGCCAGCGCCGGAACGCCCCGGCAAACCGGCTGGGATTTGCCCGAACCAGCAGAGACATCGGTCGCTCCGGTGGGGCAGGGCAACGGAACTTTGCGTGTCATGTTGGACCCCGGGCATGGAGGAATTGATCCCGGCGCCGAAGTTGACGGTGATGATGAGAAAACGCTGATGCTGACCTTTGCCCGAGAGCTGCGCGAGATGCTATTGCGCACGGGCGGATACGAGGTTGAGATGACGCGGACCGATGATCAGTTCGTTTCTCTTGAACGTCGTATTGCATTGGCACACCGTGCAGGTGCAGATGTGTTCATCTCTTTACATGCCGACATTCTGACAGAAGGGCGGGCTCATGGCGCGGCCGTTTATACGCTGTCTCAAGATGCCTCGGATGTGGCAAGCCACAAACTGGCTGAGCGGCACGACCGCAGTGATTTGATTTCGGGCGTCGATCTGAGCGGTGCGGATGATCAGGTTGCAGATGTTCTGCTGGACCTTGCGCGTCAGGAAACCAGGCCGCGTACGGATGCGTTGGCACAAATGCTGGCGAATGGAATGACGCAACAGGGTGGTCCGATGAACAACAAGCCAATTCGCACAGCCTCATTTTCGGTTCTGAAGGCAGCGGATATTCCTTCCGTTCTGATTGAGCTTGGCTTCCTTTCCAGCCCTAGAGATTTGAAAAACATACGAAATCAGGAATGGCGCATGGGAATGGCGCGCGGTATTCGGGATGGGCTAGAGAAATGGCGCCAGGACGATATGGTAAAACGATCCCTGATTGGACAGTGACCCCGTGGCGCAAACCGGCTATTATTGGCCATGGTGTTTTGACCCTGCACAGGTGCGACACTATATAGGCGGCACCGCGAGCAAAAGGCAGTAACGTGATCCGTTTCATTCTTTCGATTTTCGGGGCGATATTCAGCCTCGTGACCCTGGGTATTTTTATGGCTGCGCTGGTTATCGGCGCGGTGTTCTGGATGTATGGGCGCGACCTGCCCAGTCACGAATCCCTGGCGCAGTACAAACCGCCCACGATCAGCCGGATTTATTCTGGCGAGGGTCAGCTGATCGACGAATTTGCGCAGGAACGCCGTCTGTTCACCCCGTCAGAAGAAATCCCCGAACTGGTTAAGCAGGCCTTTATTTCGGCCGAAGACAAGAATTTCTATAACCATAAGGGCTATGATCCGCGCGGGATTATTGCCGCTGGTGTCGAGGCAGTGAAATCCAAGGGCGAGAATGTACGGGGTGCATCGACGATCACACAGCAGGTAATGAAGAACTTCCTGTTGTCGGGGGACCGTCGGGCCGAGCGCAAGATCAAAGAGATCATCCTGGCCACACGGCTTGAGAATACGCTGGATAAGGAACAGATCCTAGAACTGTACATGAACGAGATTTTTCTGGGCCAGAACTCGTATGGTGTAACCGCAGCAGCGCAAACCTATTTCAACAAGACCCTTCAGGAATTGGCTCCGCATGAGGCCGCCACTTTGGCGGCTATGCCCAAGGCGCCGTCGGATTATCACCCGGTTCGGCAGAAAGAACGCCTTGTGAACCGGCGCAATTACGTGCTGCGCGAGATGAACCAAAACGGTTATATCGACACGGCGACCTATGAGGCCGAGGTCGAGATGCCTTTGCGGTCTGTCCAGAATGGTGATTTCGAAAGTTTCCGCACCGCCTTACCGCCGCGGGATTACTTCACCGACGAAATCCGCCGCCAGCTGAGCGAAGATTTCGGCGAGGGCGAGTTCTTCACAGGTGGTTTTACTGTCCGCGCCTCTGTGGACGAGGAAATGCAAGTCAAAGCCGCGCACGCCCTGCGCGAGGCGCTGCAGAAATACGACCGGTCTCGTGGAAAATGGCACGGGACTGACGAAGTGATCGCCGAAGAAATTCTGGCGGATGAGGTGCAGTGGCGTGAGGCCTTGGCGATTTTGGAAATCCCCCGTGATGTGGTTCTGCCAACGCAGTGGTATCCCGCCGTAGTACTGGATGTCGGTGAGCAGGCCCTGACCGTCGGCATTGAAAATGGTCCGGCTGACGGCATCATCCCGCGCTCGGACATCAAGTGGATGCAGGGCAGCTTCTTCGACAACTTCAAACGCGGTGACGTCATTCTGGTAATGGCCGGGGAAGAAGGCCAATGGTCGGCCCGTCAGGTCCCCGAGGTTCAGGGCGGCTTTGTTGCGATGGATGTGAACTCGGGCCGGGTTTTGGCGATGCAGGGCGGATTCTCGTATCAGGATTCTGTGTTCAACCGTGCCACGCAGGCGCAGCGTCAACCCGGGTCAAGCTTTAAGCCTTTCGTCTATGCCGCTGCGTTGGACAGCGGGTATAGCCCTGCGACCATTGTGGTCGACGCTCCGATCGAAGTGAACACACCGCAGGGCCTGTGGCGACCCAAGAATTCGACCAACAAATTCTACGGGCCGACGCCATTGCGTACCGGGATTGAACAGTCGCGGAACCTGATGACTATCCGTCTGGCGCAAGAAGTCACGATGCCCGTGGTTGCCGGATACGCGGAACGCTTTGGCGTTTATGACCGGATGGGTGCTTTCCTGGCCAACTCGCTGGGGTCCGAAGAGACGACGCTGTACAAGATGGTTGCGGCCTATGCGATGTTCGCAAATGGCGGCGAGCGGGTTGAACCCACTCTGGTTGACCGTATTCAGGATCGGTTCGGCAAGACAATCTATCGCCACGATGACCGCCAGTGCCTGGATTGTAATTCGGCCTGGCTGGAACCTGATGAATCCCCCACGATCGAGACAAACCGCAGTCAGGTCATGGATGCGATTACCGCCTATCAGCTGACGTCGATGATGAAAGGTGTCGTAGATCGCGGCACGGCATCCAGCGTTATCAATCTGCCTGTGCCCACCGCTGGGAAGACCGGAACAACCAACGAATCCAAAGACGCCTGGTTCATCGGCTTTACCTCGAACATTGTTGCAGGCTGCTATATCGGCTATGACCGCCCCCGCCCGATGGGCCGGGGCGCGTATGGCGGCACTTTGTGTGGACCTGTGTTCCAAAGCTTCATGGAAACCGCAGTCGAGAAATACGGTGGAGGCCCGTTCGAGGTGCCCCCAGGTGGTCACTTTATCAAAATCGACCGGTTCAGCGGCGCGCGCTTGCCATCTGATGCGTCCGGAGACTTTGTCGTGGCCGAGTATTTCCGCGATGGCGCCGACGGCTTTATCGACCGCATCTATGACGGTGGTTTTGCGATGGGTTCCGATCTGCCGCTGTTTGAAGAGGTCAACAGCTCGGGCCGTCAGGTGACCACGTCGACCGGCGACACCATCACCGTTGGCCCAAATGCCAGCCAGGGCGATTTGCAGGGCGGCGGGCTTTACTGATCCGCCGCGCGCAACAATAGGTTCAAGAGCGTCGCCTCGGGCGCAGCTGAAACTATCCCATGGCCGCGCCACATGATGGATAGCGCACATTTTGCAGCGGCCCATTGGGCAAGACGTTTCCGCGACACACCTAACGCTCCGGAGTAAAGCTGGAGGCAACGTTCGATCTGGTCGCGGCTGCGAACCAGATCGGGCATACCTTTGGGATGCCGCAGTGCGTTTGCAAGTTCAAAAGCAGGATCGCCCAGATACCCCTTTGCATCAATTACCTGTGCCCCTGAAGGCGTTTGAATTACGTTATCGGTGTGAAGGTCACCATGCAGCGGCACCACCTGCGGTTGGCTCGTCAGAAGGTTTGATGCCAGTTCCGTTGCGCGGATCACATCGCGTTGTAGTGCATCAGGGCAATCGCGGGCAAACGTGCAATCAAACAGTGGATTGAATACCTCGTGCAATGGTCGCAGCTCGTCGAACGCAACCGTGGGCTTTTGGTGAAGGCGGTGGGCCATCTCCGAGAAAACCTGCAGCGCGCTTTCAGCGTTTCCGTCACGCGCGATGTCACCCAGTGTCGGACCCTCCAACCACTCCATCAATACGGCTTTGCCCGCTTCGGCATAAATGGCAACCGCGCCACGATCCTGCCAAAGCGACAAAAGCCTGGTCGAAGCAGCTTCGTTCCCGCGATCTGCGCGGTGGTATAACTTTAGCGCGGCCGGCCCATAATCCCGCGCGTGAACTTTCCAGACTAACGCATGCTGGGCTTCGGCGATCAGAGTGGCACGGCATAATCCCCAGCAATCCATGATATCACCCGGAACAATATGCATTCAGGTCTCCGCTGTCTTGTGGTGGCCCCACGCTCTTGCTATCACGCAGGCCTGATTGAGCAAGTTGGGACGTAACCATGCGCGCCGAAACCCAGAATACCGTGGCGGAAATTGAAAAGTCGCTAGAGCTGCTGGCGCAGCGCATGGACTATGAAACCGCACCCCATCGCCTTGAGGAATTCAATGCCCGGGTAGAGGATCCCAACCTGTGGGACAACCCCGAGAATGCGCAAAAACTGATGCGAGAGCGGCAGATGCTGGTCGATGCTATTGAAATCTATGAATCCATCAAAACCGACCTCAGCGACAATATGGAATTGATCGAACTGGGCGAGATGGAAGAGGACGAAGAAGTCGTCACCGACGCTGAAGAGGCGATCAGAAAGCTAAAAGCCAAAGCCGCCAAAAAAGAGCTTGAGGCGCTGCTGGACGGAGAGGCCGACGGCAACGACACCTTCCTCGAGATCAATTCGGGCGCAGGCGGCACCGAAAGCTGCGACTGGGCTTCGATGCTGGCGCGGATGTATGTCCGCTGGGCCGAGAAAAAGGGCTATACGGTCGAGCTGCAATCCGAGACCTCGGGCGAAGAGGCGGGTATTAAATCCGCGGCGTACAAAATTTCTGGCCACAACGCCTATGGCTGGCTGAAATCGGAAAGCGGCGTGCATCGGCTGGTGCGAATTTCACCTTATGACTCGGCGGCCAAACGGCATACCTCGTTCAGTTCGGTCTGGGTTTACCCGGTGGTGGACGACAATATCGAGATCGAGGTCAACCCGTCCGAGATTCGCATCGACACCTACCGGTCCTCGGGGGCCGGGGGTCAGCACGTGAACACGACAGACTCAGCCGTGCGGATCACGCATATCCCGACCGGGATCGTTGTTACATCATCCGTGAAATCCCAGCACCAGAACCGTGATATTGCGATGAAAGCGCTGAAATCCCGCCTGTACCAGCAAGAGCTGGACCGCCGCAATGCTGACATCAACGCAGCCCACGAGGCCAAGGGCGATGCGGGCTGGGGCAACCAGATCCGGTCGTATGTTCTGCAGCCTTACCAAATGGTGAAGGACCTGAGGACCAACCATGAAACCTCGGATACCAAGGGGGTTTTGGATGGGGATCTTGACGGGTTCATGGCCGCCACGCTGGCCTTGAACGTGGCCGGAAAAAGCCGTTCCGAAGCGCAGGGCGAAGGCTGATAGCAGCGCGTTCGATGCCCATGATGAAGCTGATCAAAGGACATTGGCAACTGATTGCGCTTGTCGCTTTGGTGTTTGTGTTCTGGTCTACGCCGATTGTGGTGCCTCTGAAGATACTCATCGTTTTCCTGCACGAGCTGTCGCACGCGATAACCGTCGTCCTAACCGGTGGTTCGGTCGAGAGCTTCTCGATCTCACCGCAGCAGGGTGGTCTTGTCACAGCGCGTGGTGGGCAAAGATTCTTCAGCCTGTCCGCCGGTTATCTCGGGTCGCTGGCGCTAGGGATGGGGTTGTTGCTGATAGCATTGCGCACGCATTGGGACCGGGCGGTGCTGGGTGGATTTGGCGGCGTGATGCTGTTGGTAACAGCGCTTTATGTTCGCGATCCCTTTGCCATGGCGTTTTGTGCAGGTGTTGGGGCGGTAATGATCGGCATGGCGTTCTATCTAAGTCGGCCGATCTGTGATCTGGCTTTACGCGTGATCGGGCTGACCAGCGTGATCTATGTGCCTTATGATATCTTTGATGACACGATCCGGCGCTCGGGTGTCCGCTCGGATGCCTACATGCTGGCCCAAGAATTCGGCGGCACGACCATGATGTGGGGCGGGATCTGGCTTGTGTTAAGCGTCCTTTCCATCCTTTTGTGCGTAAAACACTTTCTTGGGCACGACAGCAATTTGCATTTTGAGTCTCGATCCAAGTGACTTCGGGTGGTCTTTGCTAAAAAAGATGCATTCAAACTGAGGGTTTAAATGAGGATACGCTCCGGCTAGGCTGACCAAAAAGGTGGAGCCCAGGGATGGATCTAGGCCAAATAACAGCTGCGGAATTGTTGAGTGCATTGTCCTCTGGGCGTTTATCGGCGGCTGAGCTGATGCAACTGACGCTAGAGCGGATCGCCGCAGTGAACGAGCGCCTGAATGCAATCGTGGCAATGCGTGATCCTGATGATTTGATGGCCGAGGCCCGTGCTGTTGATGCCGGACCAAACCGTGGTCCGCTGCATGGTCTGCCGATTGCCGTCAAAGACTTGGTGAATGTTGCGGGCGTCGTTTCGTCCCAAGGATCACCAATCCTGAATGGGTTCATTCCGGAAACAGACGATCTGTTAGCCCAGCGGATGAAAGAGGCCGGGGCAATCCTGATCGGTAAAACCAATACCCCGGAATTCGGGTTGGGCTCACATACGTTCAACCCTGTATATGGCGTCACATGCAACCCATATGACCCCGAGCGTACCTGCGGCGGTTCATCCGGTGGGGCAGCAGTTGCGCTGGCGTCTGGCATGGTGGCGCTGGCCGATGGGTCTGACATGATGGGCAGCCTGCGCAACCCTGCGGCATGGAACAACGTCTATGGCTTCAGGCCCAGTTGGGGGCGGGTGCCAAACGAACCCGACGGTGACGGATACTTGCACCAGCTTTCTACATTGGGCCCGATGGCGCGGAGCCCCGAAGATATTGGTCTATTGCTTGATGTGATCAGCGGCACTCATCCGTCTCAACCTTTGGGTCATCCGGGGGAAACCGTGTCTCCGGTCCAACCCGCAGATCTGACCGGAATGCGTATCGGGTGGTTGGATGACTGGGGCGGAGCCTTTCCATTCGAACCTGGTATCCGCGAGATTTGCCGTGACGCGCTCGAGGTGTTCACTCAACTCGGGGCCAAGGTCGAACCCCTCACACCACCCTTTGACGCAGACCAGATGTGGAATAGCTGGATTACATTGCGTTCGTGGAGCGTGGCCGCCGGTCTTGCGTCTCTGACAGAACACCGCGCGTCACTGAAGGATACTGCGCAATGGGAACTGGACCGTGGTCTGGCGCTGACAGCGATGCAGGTCCATCGTGCCAGTGTTGTGCGAACCGAGTGGTTCCGACGTGCGACCGAAGTTTTCCAGGACTATGATGCGCTTATCCTGCCGTCGGCCCAGGTCTGGCCATTCGACTTGCAGCTTGCATTTCCCACCGAAATCAACGGCACCCGGATGGATACCTATCACCGTTGGATGCAGGTCGTGGTGCCGGTCAGCCTGATCGGACTGCCTTGCCTCTCGGTTCCTGTTGGATTTGGATCCGAAGGCTTGCCGATGGGAATGCAGATCTTTGGTCCGCGCGGAGCGGACTCTCGCATTTTGTCCATCGGATCTGCTTATCATTCTGCCACCAGTTGGCCGCAAAAACGACCCGCCTGAAAATCGACCGGATACGAAGGATAAAAGCCATGGACAAACAGTTTGGTGTTCCGAACATGGGGCGGGTAGATGTCGAAATGCTGCACGAGGCCCTAAGGCGAGGCTGGAGCGATTTTCGCCGCGCTCCGCTCTTTGGGCTGCTCTTTTCCGGGTTCTATGTATTGATGGGCTGGCTGATGGTTTGGGTCACTCTCACGACCGGAACGACCTATTGGCTGATTTTGGCCGCAATCGGTTTCCCGATGCTGGGCCCCTTTGCCATGGTGGGGCTGTATGAGGTATCGCGGCGCATTCAAGAGGGTGAAGGTTTGGATTCTCGGGCCATATTTGGCGTAATCCTGAGTCAAAGCCGCCGTCAGTTACCTTCGATCTGCGCCATCATCGTTGTGATGTTTCTGTTCTGGTTCTTTCTTGGCCACATGATCTTTGCCCTTTTTATGGGGCTATCGACCATGACCAATGTGTCTTCGTCCCTTGAGGTGTTCCTTACATCAAACGGGTTGACGATGTTGGCGGTTGGAACAGCTGTTGGCGCGATTTTTGTGACCATCCTCTACATGATCACGGTGCTTTCAATTCCGATGCTTTTGGACCGAGAGCTGGATTTTGTGACCGCAATGATTGCCAGCTATAGCTATGTGGCCGCAAACCGCAGATTGATGCTGGGGTGGGGCGCGCTGATTGCGGTTCTGACGTTTGCCGCAATGATTCCCTGGTTTTTCGGCTTGTTGATCGTACTGCCGCTATTGGGGCACGCCAGTTGGCACCTATACTGGCTGATCTCTCAGGGCGGGGAAATCGCGGGTTAACACACCAGGATCGTTGTCAAGCGCGGGCCATGACTTCTGGTCGGCGTGCAATGCGCGCGGCGGCCAGGACTGTCGAGGTGTCGTCCCCTAAATGTCTGAGCAATATCCGCCGTGTCGTCGTTGCTGTAGCTGTAGTTTTTGACAGGCAAATTGCGACACCGCGCCAACAGTTTGTTTGATTTTCAATTCCACGTGTAACCAGATAGATCCTACTTTTCTGAGACGCACGACAGGACATGAGCATATAAATCTGCCGCCCGGCACAAGCCACGATACCCTGGACTTCGCGCTCTGCGACTGATGCTCCGGGTGTCTCGGAAATTGGTTCAAACCCTCTCACCAAAGTACATTGCGGTAACCTTCGGGCGTGAAAAAGCCTGTGCCTCAGGGGTTTTGTGCCATCAAGTTCTGTCTCGGTCGCATAATAGAACCCGCCGGGAAACAGAATTTCAGTCAAGGTGGCTGGGGTGGATCCTAGAAACTCAGTCAGGGCGACGGCAGCCGGGTGCTTGGACGGTTGGTCAATCTGATCCAAGGGATGGAGCAAAATCCGAGCATCAACATCAAAAAAGCGGCATATTCGGTCAAGGACATCGGGTCGGGGAAAGCTTTCGCCGCCAAGATAGCGATTGAACTGAGTTCGGTTCACTCCAAGCTGGCGGCACAGCTCGGAAACTGAATTATATTGTCCAGCAAGAGTTCTCAGATTGGCGCCGAACATCCTGCGTAGGTCGTCGGGGCTGCGGCTGTCGTTCGTCATTTTCGTCCCGGTACTTGTGTGTATTCCGAATAACCGCGACACAACTGGCCAACAAACCAGGCGCTGTCTGAAATCGTACAGATGTCCCAGCGGACGCATCCCAACGCCGCGCTACCCTTGAAGGCTAACGCGATGATGCACAGACGCAATAGGTTAATTCTGATTTAGCTTAAACTTTTTAGGCAAATGTGACGTTGATGTTCACGTTTGGCGTATTGTGATCTTGCAAATTGGGTATTGCCGATACCCCGCCGCCAACTGGATGCGCCGGCGGGGCAGTTTTGGTCAATCGCCGCGCAACAGGGCTGCAACGCCGGTTCGGGCGATTTCGATCAGACCCAGCGGGCGCATGAGATCGGCAAAGGCGTCGATCTTGTCAGGTGCGCCAGTGATCTCAAAAATGAACGAATTCAACGTGCTGTCCACGACATTGGCACGGAAAATATCGGCCAGACGCAGCGCCTCGACCCGCTTGTCGCCGTCGCCGACCACCTTGATGATGGCCAATTCCCGCTCGACCGACGCGCCTTCGACCGTCAGGTCATGCACGTCGCGTACCGATACGATCCGGCCCAGCTGCGCCTTGATCTGTTCGATCACCTGCGGTGTGCCGGTGGTGACGATGGTGATGCGACTGAGGTGGCCGGTATGGTCAACCTCGGCCACGGTCAGGCTTTCGATGTTATAACCACGGCCCGAGAACAGGCCGATGACGCGGGCTAGAACCCCCGGTTCATTCTCGACCAGAACTGCAATGGTATGGCGTTCCTGCACGTCGGAAAACGTGGGTCGTAGGTTATAGGCCGAATGGCGGGTGGAGCCTTTTTTGATATGTAGGGCAGACATGCTGAGCTAGTCCTCTTCGTAGCGAAGGTTCGATACACCTTCGGCATTCTCCAGAATTTTCCAAATTGCGCCACGCAATGCATCCACCTTGGGGGCTGCGTGGTATTTCTTGAACATCTTTCTCACATGCTCGGTCTTTGGTGAGAACTGAACCAGATGGCCATCACCATAGTTTGAGCAGCCGAAAACCAGGGCAAACGGCTCGTCATGATCAATTTCGTGATACCATCCCCAGTCCTCGGCACAGGCGAAGGAAACCTCAAACCCGGATGCGGCAAGCTCTTTACTCAGAAAGATGCTGAGTTCCTTGCCAAACACATCCGGATTGATGAAATCATCAGCTTCTTCGTTCAACTCGTCCGGCGTAGGCTGGAAGCGCGTTGCGTCAAAACTGATCATCTGCGCTGTCATACCAGAACCGAACCTTTGCTATCGATCACGCCCTGCGTCTCGGCCTCGCCCAGCAGCATCTCGTTATGGGCCTTGCCCGACGGGATCATGGGGAAGCAGTTCTCGTGCTTTTCGACCAGACAGTCGAAGATCACGGGGCCGTCATAGTTGATCATCTCCATGATCGCATCGTCCAGATCGGCGGGGTCAGAACACAAGATACCCTTGGCGCCAAACGCCTCGGCGAGCTTGACGAAATCAGGCAGCGCTTCGGACCAGGAATGCGAATACCGTTCGCCATGCAGCAGTTCCTGCCACTGGCGCACCATGCCCAAGCGTTCGTTGTTCAGGATGAACTGTTTCACCGGCAGGCGATACTGCGTTGCGGTGCCCATTTCCTGCATGTTCATCAGCCACGAGGCCTCACCAGCCACGTTGATCACCAGCGCGTCGGGATGTGCCATCTGAACACCGATAGAGGCCGGGAATCCGTAACCCATCGTGCCCAGACCACCTGAGGTCATCCAGCGGTTGGGATCTTCGAAGCCAAGGTATTGAGCGGCCCACATCTGGTGTTGGCCAACCTCGGTCGTGATGTAACGGTCATGTTTTTTAGTCAGTTCTTCAAGGCGTTGCAGCGCGTATTGCGGTTTGATGGTCTTTTCGCTGTTGGTATAGGCAAGGCAGTTCACCTTGCGCCATTCGCCGATCTGTTCCTGCCATTTCGCAATAGCTGCGGTGTTGGTCTTGCGACCGCGCGATTTCCAGACCTTGAGGATATCCTCAAGCACGTGGGCCACATCGCCAACAATCGGGATATCAACGCGGATCACCTTGTTGATCGAAGACGGGTCGATGTCGATATGCGCTTTTTTGGAATCGGGCGAGAACGCGTCGATCCGTCCAGTGATGCGGTCATCAAAACGAGCGCCGATATTGATCATCAGATCGCAATCATGCATCGCCAGATTGGCCTCATACAACCCGTGCATGCCCAGCATACCAAGCCAGTTTTTGCCCGACGCCGGATAGGCGCCCAGACCCATCAGGGTCGAAGTGATCGGGAAATCTGTTGCGTCTACCAGTTCCCGCAGCAACTGGCTGGCTGCCGGGCCCGAATTGATGACGCCGCCGCCGGTGTAAAAGACGGGTTTCTTGGCGGTCTCAATCGCAGCAACCAACTCGGTGATCTCTTCCAGATCGCCCTTCACTATCGGTTGGTAGTGCGAGGTCGAGGGCTTTGGGGCGCTATAGTCACCGGTTGCGAACTGAACGTCTTTGGGGATATCGACCAGAACCGGACCAGGGCGGCCCGAGGTGGCGACATGGAACGCCTCGTGCAGGGTATCGGACAGCGAATTCGTGTCCTTTACCAGCCAGTTATGTTTGGTGCAGGGGCGGGTGATGCCAATAGTATCAGCCTCCTGAAAGGCGTCCGAGCCGATCATGAAGGTTGGAACCTGTCCGGTCAGAACAACAATCGGGATCGAGTCCAGAAGCGCATCTGTCAGCCCGGTCACCGCATTGGTAGCGCCGGGGCCCGAGGTCACAAGTGCAACGCCGGGCTTGCCGGTCGAGCGGGCATAGCCTTCGGCGGCGTGAACCGCACCCTGTTCGTGACGCACCAGAATGTGGCGAATGTCGTTTTGCAGAAAGATCTCGTCATAGATCGGTAGCACGGCGCCACCGGGGTATCCGAATACCGTGTCCACGCCCTGATCCTTGAGGGCCTGAACTACCATCTTTGCGCCGGTCATCTCACGTGTCATCTGCTTTGCTCCGTTCGCGACATGTGTCTTGCGTTTCGCATAAAAAAAGCCCCCGAGATTTTCGGAGGCGCATGGGTTCGATTATGGTTTACCGTTACCGGCCCATGCGCGTGGTTCCTACGATTACGACTAGCGTTCTCATCGCCAGAGGCTCCTTTTTGCGTGGGTTGGACATTATGGGCGGTGGAAAGGGGCGTCAACAGGCAATTGCACCAATTTTCTAACTTCTGGGTGGTATTTTGCGACATTTTATTGCGCATTTTGACGCATGTTCGGAACTTTCGGGATTTTCGCCCCTTTGCAATGCTTGGCGAGTGGCACGGAAGTGTCGAAATGCGTCATGCCGATGTCCGAAACGGGCATGATCGTGATTTTAGGCTGAGTCACGCTGGACTTAATTGCAGTGGCGAGGGAGGCCGAACATGTTGCAGGATCTGGTTGATCTCGGGCGATACCCGATAGACCGCCCCGGTTCATGGGCATATGAGCAGCTGATAGGTGATCTGAGGCGCGAGCTGGATCGGGACGGCTGTGCTGTTCTTCCAGGTTTCGTACACGAGGATGGCGTGGCGCGTTTGCTGAAAGAAGCTGATAAGACTGCCGTTGGTGCACATAGGTCATTTAGCCGAACGAATCCGTATTTCACCAAAGACGACCCGGCATTGGCGCCAAGCCATCCGGTGCGTCGATTTTATGATCGGTCGAATGCCTTTGTGCCAGCGGACAGTTTTTCCAAATCCGGACCGCTGCGACGTATTTATGAGTTCGCTGGTTTTTTACCTTTCATTCGAACGGCATTGAACGAGTCCGAAGACCGGTTCTTTCGCTACGATGATCCTTTGGCTGATGTCATCATCAACGTGGTCGAAGAAGGGCAGGGGTTTCCCTGGCATTTTGACACCAACAACTACACCGTGACGCTGGCCATTCAGAATGGAGAATTCGGTGGTGAATTCGAATATGCCCCCAACCTGCGAAGCGCCGAGGATGAGAATTTCGCGGCTGTTTCTGCGGTTCTGGGCGGTGATCGGACACGGGTGCACCAGTTGGTGTTGAACCCAGGGGATCTGCAGATTTTCAAAGGGCGCTATTCCTTGCACCGGGTCGCTCCCGTGAAAGGAGAGCGCAGACGATATGTCGGGATCTTTTCTTTTGTCGAAACCGAAGGCATGTGCGGTGGGGTGGAACGGACCCGTCAGTTATATGGGCGTGTTCTTCAGCATCACCATGACAAGGAAGGAGTCCGGCGCGACGCCCTTCTGGATTGACGGTAACTAAGAGTGCTCTCGCCCGTTGCCCGCCTGCCTGCGGCGGCTAGGCCGAGCAGCGCGTGCCGCGCTACGGGATCAGAACCCTGGGCTGGTGCCCTGTAGAACGCCGTGCTCCAGCGCATAGCGGGTCAGGCCGGCAGTTGAGGATATGCCCAATTTTCGTTTGATGTTCTTGCGATGGGTTTCGACCGTTCGCACTGAGATATCAAGTGTTTGGGCGACTTCCTTGTTCGATTTCCCTTGTGCCAGCTCCAGCAAGATCGTCTGCTCGCGCCCGGTCAAAGCCTCGCGCGTTGTGTCGCCTTTGGGTTTGAGGGAACCGCTTGCGCCCGTGCACAAATATTGTTCACCCCGCATGACGGCGTCGATGGCCTTTTTGATTTCATCCGTTGGGACGTCCTTGAGCACGTACCCTTTTGCACCATGGCTGAGAGCAGTCGAAATATATTCGGGGCTGTCATGCATGGACAGGATCAGAATGCAGGTGTCCGGTATGCGTTCAAGGATGATCTCGGTTGCGCTCAGACCGCTTAGCCCGGGCATGTTCAGGTCCATCAGGATGACGTCAGGCTTCAGATCGGCAACCTGATCAACCGCTTTCTTTCCGCTGCTGAGTGTCCCGACCACGGTAATGTCATCATAGCTTTCGAGGATCGACTGGATCCCCTCGGCCACCATTGGATGATCGTCGACAATCAGGACCCGGATCGTCTGGTCGCTCATGTACCGGCCTTTCGGTTCGGAGTTGCGTCTTCCTGTGGCGGCAACAGGTGGCTGAGTGGCAGGCTGACCTCGATCACTGTGCCGCTGCGGTGGCCGCGTGATGACAGAATACGCAGCGATCCGTCAAGTTGCTCGATCCGTTCCTGCATATTGCGCAACCCAATCCCGGTACTGCCCCGACCCGGAGAGTTGCGCAAACCGCGGCCATTGTCGGTTATTCGCATGGTTGCGCCTTTCTTGTGCCCGCGCAGATCGATGGTGACATGGGTGGCACCGGAATGGCGTTCGATATTGGTCAGGGCCTCTTGGGCAATGCGATAGAGGGCGATCTTGCTATCCTGATCCAGCCGGTTGCGGAAAACAACGGTCGAGAAATCGGTCTCGATCCCGGTTCTCTCGCGGAAATCATCTGTCAGAGCCTCAAGCGCGGGGCCGAGGCCCAAATCGTCCAGCACGCCGGGGCGCAAGTCGCGACTGATGCGGCGGACCTCGCTGATGGCGGTTCCCAGATGCTCGATCCCCTTGTCCAGTGGATCATGCGCGCCCACATCATCGCCGCGCGACAGGCGACGGCGGGCGTTGTCCAACGCAAAGCGCACGCCCACAAGGATCTGACTGATCCCGTCATGAAGCTCGCGTGCCACACGGCCGCGCTCTTCCTCTTGCGCGTCGAATACCCGCTGGGTCAGCTGTTTCAGTTTGGCATCGGCCAGACGTCTTTCGCGGATGTTGAGCAACATGCCTGAGGCAAAGACAATCAGAACAGCGGCCAGAACAATGGCACCGATATACATGAAGGTACGCTGCACGCGCGCTTCAACCTCGGCCCGTGCGCTGGCAACTGCAGCAACAATGTCATCGATGAATACCCCGGTGCCCACGACCCAGCGCCAATCCTGAAGGCCGACGACATAGGCGATCATCTGCGCTTCTTCCCCGGTCGAGGGCTTTTGCCACATAAAGCTGTGCCAACCCGCACCCTGACGAGCAAGGCGAATGAACTCATTCACCACCGGTGTGCCGTCGCTGTCGGTCAGACCCTCCCAATTTCGGTTGATGAACTCAGTCTGACGGGGGCTTACCAGATTGGTGCCGTCATAGTCATAGACGAAAAAGAACCCGTCCTGCCCATAGATCATGGCCGACAGGATTTGCGCTACCTGAGTTTTGGCGGCGGCGTCATCCGGAGCCGCGCGCCCGTAGATATAGGCAAACCCATTGCGCGCCTGAGTCACATAGTTGCGCAGCTCTTCCTTCTTGGCCTGAATCAAAGAGCGTTCCAGTGCTTCAATTTCGCGCTCGGCAGTGGCGCGCGCCTCATAGGCAACCATCACCGCAATCGCGGCCACCGCCACGACCAGCGGGATCGCCGCCACCAGCGACAGCTTTTGAGCATAGGTCAACGAGACCAGTTGTCGAAGTCTTTGCATGGACGAATCGATACGCAAGCCACAGCAAAATTGCAAAAAGATTGGGCGTCTGGCGGGAAAACGGCACCAAAAATCCCTGTTTTGCTATGATTGGACCGTTATTGCCTGTGCAATTCGCGCAGAAAGCCGCGTTTCTACGCAGTAGTAGGTATTCCCTTTCACTTCCTTGTGACTAGTCTTGCCGCTGTTGAATACGACAGGCCCGGACAATCCGGGTCATGATTATGAAGGGGAGGATCACTCATATGGACCGTCGTTCATTTCTGAAAACATCCGCACTGGGCGGCTCGGCTGCTGCAGCGACCACGCTGGCGGCACCGGCCTATGCACAGGGCAAGCGCACGCTGACCATGGTCACATCCTGGGGCCGTGGCCTTGCAGGTGTGTTCGACAGCGCGCAGCGCTGCGCCGACAGCATCACCACCATGTCGGACGGCAACCTGAACGTTGAGATCAAAGCAGCCGGTGAGCTGGTTGGCGCGTTCGAAGTGTTTGACGCGGTATCATCCGGTCAGGCCGACATGTACCACGCGGCAGACTATTATTTTGTGGGTCAGCATCCGGGCTATGCATTCTTTACCGCTGTTCCGTTTGGTATGACCGCCCAGGAACTGGTGAACTGGTACTACCATGCCGGTGGTATGGAACTGCATGACGAGCTGGGCGAAATCTTTGGCCTGAAATCCTTCCTGGCTGGTAACACCGGTGCGCAGGCGGGTGGCTGGTACTCGAAAGAGATCAACAGCCCCGAAGATTTCAACGGCCTGAAGTTCCGCATGCCGGGGCTGGGCGGTAAAGCTCTGGGTAAACTGGGCGCATCCGTACAGAACATTCCGGGCTCCGAAGTGTATCAGGCGCTGTCATCCGGCGCGATCGACGGAACCGAGTGGATCGGTCCGTGGGCTGACGAAAAAGCCGGTTTCCAGGAAATCACCAAGACATACTACACCGCGGGCTTCCATGAGCCGGGTGCGGGTCTTTCGCTGGCAACCAACCGCGAGGTCTATGACAGCCTGTCTGCCTCGCAGCAGAAGATCATCGAGATCGCCGCAGGTGAATGCCATCAGTGGAACCTGGCGCAATTCTTGGCCAACAACGGCGCGGCGCTGCAGCGTCTGCAGGCAGGTGGCGTCAAGGTCATGGAGTTCCCGGACAGCGTTTGGGACGCGTTTGGTGCCGCAAGCCAGGAAGTCCTGGACGAGAACATGGGCGACGAGCTGTTCAAGCGCATCCACGACAGCGCGATGGAATCCATGGCCGCGTCTTCGGCCTGGAACAATCTGTCGTCGGGTGTCTACACCTCGCAGCGCGACCGCGTTCGCGGCTAAGTCACTTCGATCTTTGAAATCGGTTCCCCCGCATGTCGGGGGAGCCATTCCCGTTGCGCATCTGACGGTCGGACAAACTGTAACTCTCAAATGTGCAACTGACGCGACCTGGGGACAACATGCAGGACGAAAACGGTATCTCGTTCTTCGGCGCCCTGTGGAATGGACTGATATGGTTCATTCAGAACATTGCCGAAGCCTTCATTAATTTCGGATACGCCATCACGCATCCGCAACTCTGGCTAGACTGGTCGGACAAAGAAGCAGTCATGCGCTTTGTCTATTACGGCGGGTCGGTCGAGTTCTTCTTTGTGGTTTTCACGCTGTTTCTAGTGTTGACGGCCATTGGTCTTTACTACCGCAACTTCATGTGGGCGATGGTGCGCGGGCTTGAAGGCTTTGCCAACACGACGGGGCGTTTCTTCGCCTGGGCAGGCCTTTTGATGGTGGTTCAGCAGATCATCATCGTGTTCATGCAGCGGGTCTTTACCCGCCCGGATATGTCCTTTGGGCTGGGTATCCCGTTTCAGATGGATATCAGCTGGTTCGCTGAAGAGCTGAAACTGTATAACGCCATGGTCGTGTGCCTGTGCTGCACCTACACCTTTGTACAGGGCGGCCATGTCCGCGTTGACCTAATCTATGCCGGCATCAGCCACCGCGCCAAACGTGTGGTCGACATGTGTGGTGCCATACTGTTCATGATGCCGATGGCGGTGCTGACCTGGATGTATGGCTGGTACTTCATGTGGCGGCATCTGATCGTGCCGAAGCCCTCGGCCAGTGATACTTTGGACCGGCTGGTGGCCAAGTCCCGCGCGCTGCGCTGGAACGTGGAAACCATCGGGTTCAGCCCCAACGGATTCAACGGCTATTTCCTGTTCAAGATCTTGCTGATCGCCTTCGCAGCGATGGTGTTCCTGCACGCGATTGCATTCCTGTACCGCTCGTATCTGGAATATGTGGAAGGCCCGGAAAGTGTTGGAAAATACCTCGACAAGGACAGCCTTGGCGAGGGTGAAGAAGCCTACGAAGGCGCGCATTAGGGACGGAGAACCAGACAATGCTATTCGGACTTGATGGCGTCGAGATAGGCCTCATTATCGTATTTTTCTGCCTCTTCGGAGGTATTCTATCCGGTTTTCCGGTGGCCTTCGCCATCGGCGGGGCAGGAGTGATCTCATTCGGCATCATCGCCGCATTGGACAGCGCAGGTTTGCTGATTCACCAGGCGATCGACACCGGCTCTGCGGCGTATCAGGATCTGGTCAGCACGGGGGTTAAACCCGATACCATATCAGTGTTCCGCTTCCCGGACTTACCAAGGATTGCCGAGCCTGTTTTTGTCTCGGGCTGGGAAACCGCTCTGGACCGCAACGTGTCGTTCATCGTGAACCGCATGAACGAGCGTGTTCTGGCCGGTCAGTCCATTGAAACCCTTCTGGCGGTTTTGATGTTCGTGCTGATGGGCATCACGCTTGAACGGTCGAAGATCGCCAATGATCTGCTGACCACAATGGCGCGCGTCTTTGGACCGTTGCCGGGTGGTCTGGCCGTTTCGATTGTGGTCGTGGGGGCGTTTCTTGCGGCCTCAACCGGGATCGTGGGCGCGACCGTTGTAACCATGGGCTTGCTGGCGCTGCCAACCATGCTGCGCAACAACTATTCGCCTGAATTGGCGACGGGTGTCATTGCGGCTTCAGGTACGCTGGGGCAGATCATCCCGCCCTCGATCGTGATTGTTCTGCTGGGAACGCTGGCCGGTGACTTGTATTCGACGGCTCAAGAGACCCGCGCGGTTGACGCAGGATGCACGGACGCACTGACCTATCTGGGTGAGCCTGCGGTTGTCTCGGTCGGTACTTTGTTCCAGGCCGCCTTGCTGCCAGGGATCATGTTGGCGCTGCTATATGCGCTTTATGCCTTTGGCTATGCGCTGCTCAACCCGCATAAGGCGCCTGCGGTGCCCATGACCGGCGGCAGCGGAGAGCCCATTACCCGTTCAGAAGGTTTCACCTGGTTGCTGGGTGCGCCTGTCGCGCTGATCGTGGGTACAGTTCTGCTGGGCAATCTGGGGGTTATCGGCAGCCAGAACGTCTCGGTCTCGGCTTTCTCTGATATCGGGCAGGGCGCATCGCTGCGGACCAACGTTTCCGAAACCTGCAAAGCCTCGATGATTGAGCTGCATGGTCAATCCGCCTGGGATCAGGCCGTGGCCGAGCAAACGGCCATTGATGACGCAGGTGGTGCCGCAGAATCGACCCGTCTGACCGAGGAAGAACTGGCCACCGCGCAGCAAGAGAAGATTGCCAACGCCGCTCCGATTGGAACGGGTGTTGCGGTGATGGTTCTGTTGCTGGGTCTGACCATTGTGCTGGGTCGGGGCATTGCGCCGTCACGGTCGCCACAGCCGCTGATCCTTGGGTCCATTGGTCTGATCCTGATGTTGCTTGTCGATATTCTGTTCGTGTCGCCAACAACGTCGTCAGGGTTGACCTTTGTGATGCTGGCGTTGCCCTTTGCCTTGGCCATCTATGGCTGCAAAGAGGCTGCGGCGCGCTGTGCCACCAATGATCTGATCCGGGTGGTCTTTCCTCCGCTGGTTCTGATCATCGCGGTGCTGGGGTCGATCCTGGGTGGGGTGACCAACCCAACACCGGCGGCGGCTTTGGGCGCAGGTGGTGCGATCATGCTGGCGGCCTATCGCAAGCTGCAAGATCAGGAGCGGTCCGGCAAGGTCATCATCTGGGCCACCTTCGCCGTGGTCATTGCCCTGTTGATGGGGGTCAATTTTGATCTGCGCATCAATCAGAGCAGCGCCTCGGCCGAAACCTGGATTGCCTTCATCATAGCCTATGCGGCCTATCTGTATGCCCTGTTCGGTTTGCTGTTCGGCTGCTGGGTTCTGTATTCCAGCGGCGTGCTGACCCCGGTGGTGCGGGAAACCGCCAAGGTGACCTCAATGGTGTTCACCATTTTGATCGGGTCTCAATTGCTGAACCTTGTGGTGATCTCGTTTGGCGGTGAGCACTATATCCAGCAGTTCCTCAAGAGCTTTGACAATGAATTCACAGTCTTCCTGATCGTGATGCTGGTGCTGTTCTTCCTTGGGTTCGTACTGGATTTCCTGGAAATCATCTACATCGTGATCCCGATTGTAGGCCCGGTAATCTATGGCGGGTCTTTTGATCCGAAATGGGTGACGATCATGGTGGCGGTGAACCTGCAGACCTCGTTCCTGACACCACCTTTTGGATTTGCGCTGTTCTATCTGCGCGGGGTCGCGCCGAAAGAAGTGACCACCGGCCATATCTATCGTGGGATTGTACCGTTTGTGCTGATCCAGGTGGTAGGTATCGGAATCCTTTGGTTCTTCCCTGCGATTGTGACCATCGTGCCGGATCTGATCCCGAATTGATCAAAGATCAGGTGTTCAAATGAAAAGGGGGGCCAGCTGGCCCCCTTTGCTTTGTTTGTAGGTAGAAGGGGCCAGCCCCTTCTTGGCCTGCGGTCAATTCAACCCCGAGGTATTTTTGGCCAGATGAAGATGCGGATCAGGTGAATTGGATCAGATCCCATCTGTTTCCGAACGGGTCCTGCCAGACTGCTACGGTTCCATATGGTTCTTGGCGCGGGGCTTCTTCGAAATGGACGCCTTTGGCCAGCATGTCCTTATAGTCGCGGTCGAAATTGTCTGTTTCCAGAAAGAAGCCGACCCGACCACCTGTCTGGTTGCCGATTGCGGTTCTCTGATCTGCATCGATGGCCCTGGCGAGTAGAAGTGAGCCCCCGGTGGATCCGGGTGGGCTTACGCGGACCCATCTTTTTCCAGCGCCCAAGTCGATGTCCTGCGTCAGGGAAAAGCTGAGTGTATGCGTGAAAAAGGCGATGGCATCATCGTAATCCGGCACGACAAGCGTAACGGCGTGGAGGCTTTGTTGCATCAGGTTTCAGCCTTTGGTCGGGTGACGATCAGGCAGTTGGATGCTGGCAACCTGTTCGGCGATGGGGGCTGTGGACAGCGGGTGGTGGCCGTCATGTGCAATGTCATAGGGATCCTTGACCCGTTTCCATTCGCCCTGACTGTAAACTTCCAGCCCTGCAAAGCGGGATTTGTATCCCATTTTCGGGCTGCCAGGCACCCAGTAGCCAAGATAAATATAGGGCAGACCCGCCTCGCGTGCGATGTCGATGTGATCCAAAATCATGTACGTGCCCAGTGAATTCTGAGGCTGTTCCGGGCTATAGAATGAATAGACCATGCTCAGCCCGTCATCCAAGACATCGGTCAAACTGACAGCGATCAGATTGCCAGATTCCGGGTCTGAATATTCGACCACTCGGCTGCGTATGGGGGTCTCTTCGATCATGGCTGCAAATTCGAAGACGTCCATATCCGCCATGCCGCCATCCGCATGTCGGGTGTCAAGATAGGTGCGGAACAGGTCATACTGTTCGTCGGTAGCCCATGGGGAATTCGCCCGGCGTCGCAGATATGAGTTCCGCCTGACCGCGCGTTTCTGGCTTTTGCTGGGTTGAAAGGCCGAAACGTCAATCCGCGCGGACAAACACGCGGCGCAATCGGTGCAGGAAGGGCGGTATAGGACGTTCTGAGACCGTCGAAACCCTTGCTGGGAAAGGGAGTCATTCAGTTGATTTGCGCCTTCGCCCTGCAGCGCTGTGAACAGCTTACGCTCCATCTTGCCCTCAAGATAAGGGCAAGGCTGAGGGGCCGTAACGTAGAATTGCGGCGCGATTGGCAGCGTGTGTCGCATGAATGTCCTATGGTTCCTGAAACGGGATGATAACAACCGTTCCCGGAGCCGCCAAGTGATTCACGCGACAGTCTTTTAAGCGCGACGGTTAATCATAACAGTTCCGAGAAGGGTGTCAGTCAGGCCCTGGCCGCGCGCGCCGGTCAGCATCATGATGACTGAAATGATTTGCAGCACCGGAAATGCCATGCTGACAAAATAACCGGCTGTGTGTGCGACCGCTTTACCTGTGTCCATTCGTTCACCAAAAGCGTCGCGCAGTTCGACCCCCATGAAACGCATACCCAGAGTGGCCGAGCCGTTGGCGATTGTGACGACGCGATAGACAAAACTGACCACCGCATAAATCAGGGCGAGTATCAGTACGCCTAGCCCGAGGGTCAGGACGATGGCGACGGTACAAAGCAGCGAAATAAAGGCGATATCGAACAGCCAGGCCAGGAACCGTTTGGTCGTGACGGACTGGTAAAACTCGGGCTGTCGGTTCGGGTCTGGCAAGGAGTGCATACGGGTCATTCCGGTAGATGTTTCAAATACCCTGTCCCGATTGTCGGAACAGGGCAAGGTCGATCAGGCGTTATCGCCGGTTTCATCGCTTTCGCGGTTCTCGCGGACGCGTTCATCCATGAACTGGTCGAATTCGGCCTTGTCTTTCGCTTCGCGCAGGCGATGCAGGAACGCTTCGAATTCCTGTTGCTCACGCTCCAGCCGAGCCAGAGTGTCGGACTTGTAGGCGTCGAATGCGCTGTTGCCCGAGGGTTTCATTGCGCTCATGTGGCTGTGCCAGGATTTGCGACGGCTGCAGGATTTGTTGAACATACGTTTGCTCCAGATCATGTAGGCCAGAAGGGCCAGGCCGACGGGCCAGAAAAAGATAAAGCCAAGGACCATGGCTGCGATCCAGGCCCCTTTGCCTTTATCGTCAAGCCAGGCTTCTGCGCGGCTGAGCCATCCCGGGTTTTCAGGGACGGCGTGTTCGGTCAATGCGGTCATTGGTGCTCTCCGGGTTAGATGTAAATTGCCTTCACATTGAATAGATGGGGGCACCAAACCCAGTTACAAGAGGTCAATGTGAAAATGATTTACATTTCTGAATTTCGGATGGTTGACCTGACATCTGAACAAGCGCAATTTCAGTCTAACGCACCACGGTTTCTTTCAAACATTGGCTGGGTTGTCTGCTGCGGCGCTGTTTTGAGTTAAGCGCCAAATTGTTGCAATGTCGGGTCAGATATTTGGCCACAGAAATACTGAAACCACGTCATCGGAGATGAAATGACAGGACTTCTTGCCGTCAACCGTGTACCGCGCGCCTTTGATCCTTCACTTGGTTCCGAAGCGCGCGATGCAGTGGGTGGCATTACACCTGAGCAGGGGGAACTGATCGCAGGGGCTGCGGGTTCCAGCCCCTATCTCAAAGGCCTGATTGATCTGGAAGCTGACTGGCTACCGCAAGCTTTGGCGCAACCGGACGCGATGCTTGCATCCATTATGGAAACCGCAAGGGCCTTGCCTGCGGATCAACTCAGGCCGGGGCTGAGGCAGGCCAAGAGGCGTTTAGCGCTGTTGACCGCCCTAGCGGATCTGGCAGGGGCCTGGCCGTTGGAAAAAGTTACAGGGGCACTAACCGATTTCGGGGCCATGGTAGCGGATGTTGCCGCCAAGGCCGAGATTGCAACCTTGATCCGGCGAGGTAAATTGCCGGGGATGACCGAAGATGATATCGCCTCTGCCGCGGGAATGATCATATTGGCCATGGGCAAGATGGGTGCGCATGAGTTGAACTACAGCTCTGATATCGACCTGATCGTTTTGTTTGACGAAACGCGC
Source organism: Ruegeria sp. YTSA219 (assembly GCF_059609985.1). NCBI lineage: Bacteria > Pseudomonadati > Pseudomonadota > Alphaproteobacteria > Rhodobacterales > Roseobacteraceae > Ruegeria > Ruegeria sp. YTSA219. Next base: position 153,781 of record NZ_JBXWMT010000002.1, on the reverse strand, counting down.
TATGATCCGGACGATTTCTATGATGCGCGGCAAGGGATGGTCCGGGCGACACGGAATTTCTGCGCCACACTCAGTGACAAGACAGCGGATGGATATGTATTTCGCACGGATCTAAGGCTGCGGCCTGACCCTGCGGTGACGCCAGTTTGTCTGGCTGCGGAAGCTGCCGAACGGTACTATGAAAGTCTGGGCCGCACTTGGGAGCGCGCCGCATATATCAAAGCGCGTCCCTGCGCTGGCGATATCGCTGCGGGGCAGCGTTTCCTGGATACGCTCCGCCCCTTCATCTGGCGAAGGCATCTGGACTTCGCGGCTATTCAGGATGCCCATGACATGCGCTTGCGTATCCGCGAAAACAAAGGGACAGGCGGTGCGCTGACCATTCCGGGTCATGATATGAAACTAGGGCAAGGCGGGATACGCGAGATTGAATTCTTCACTCAGACCCGACAGTTGATTGCCGGAGGTCGCGATACGGACCTGCGCGTGCGTGGCACTGTACCGGGTTTGGCGGCTTTGGCCGGCAAAGGGTGGGTGCCCGAGGACGTGGCTGAAAAGCTTACCGATCACTACCGCGCGCATCGCGAAGTCGAACACCGCATTCAGATGATCCATGATGCGCAGACCCATAAGATTCCGCAATCCTCGGACGGGATTGAGCGGATTGCATGCCTGATGGGGATTGATAGCGCCGATCTGACTGCGGATCTGAAACGGCGACTGACCGAGGTTCATGAGTTGACCGAAGGTTTTTTCGCCCCCGGCCCGACAGCCCGTGCACCTTTGCCAGAAGTTGAATTTGACGAAAGCATATTGGCGCGCTGGACGACCTACCCATCACTGCGTTCTCAGCGCGGGGCGCGGATTTTCGAACGGCTGAAACCAGAGCTGCTGACGCGTCTTGCCAAAACCGCCCAACCGGATGAGGCGCTGCTGGCACTGGACGGCTTCCTTCGCGGGTTGCCTGCGGGCGTGCAGCTGTTTTCTCTGTTCGAGGCCAACCCGCAGCTTATCGACCTGCTTGTCGATATAGTAGGCACGTCGCATGCATTGGCCGCGCATTTGTCGCACAACGCCTCGGTCTTTGATGCGGTGATTGGCGGCAGCTTCTTTGACGACTGGCCGGGCCGGACGGTGCTGCAGGGCGAATTGGAGCGAGAACTCTCGCAGGAGCAGGACTACGAAAGCCAGCTTGATCTGGCGCGGCGCTGGTGCAAGGAATGGCATTTCCGGATCGGCGTTCACCATCTGCGCGGGTTGATCGACGGCGTGCAGGCCGGGCAGCAATATGCCGAACTTGCAAGCGCGGTGATCGCTGCGATCCTGCCATGTGTTGTGGACCAGTTCACCAGCAAACACGGGCCCGCACCTGGTCGCGGTGCCGCTGTGTTGGGCATGGGATCCCTGGGGGCAGGGCGGATCAACTCGCAATCTGACCTTGATATGATCGTGATCTACGACCCGCTGGATCAGGACATGTCCGAGGGCCCACGGCCTCTTGCCACGCGGACCTACTATGCCCGGTTCACGCAGGCACTGATCACGGCGCTGTCGGCTCCAATGTCGCAGGGGCGACTTTATGAGGTCGACATGCGGCTGCGCCCCTCGGGCAATCAGGGGCCGGTGGCGACCAGTTGGGCCAGCTTCACGAACTATCAGCAGAATGAGGCATGGGTGTGGGAACACCTAGCCCTGACGCGCGCAAATCCCGTCGCCGGTGAGCCCTCTCTGGCCGACGATATCGAGGGCTTTCGAACAGAGCTTGTTTCGCGCTCCCGCGATCAGGCGCAGGTTTTGCGCGAAGTTGCCGAAATGCGCGCGCGTCTGGCAGCCGCGAAAACCCCCGCCGGTATTTGGGATGCCAAGAATGGGGCCGGACGCATGATGGACATAGAGCTGATGGCCGAAACAGGCGCTTTACTGTCCGGTGTTGCAAAGCGCGATGTACATGCCGGGTTGGACGGTGCAGTCGCAGCCGCGCTTTTGGATGTCGCTCAGGCGCAAACGTTGAAGGATTGCTACGATCTATGCTGGTCTGTGCAATGCGCAGCTCGGCTGTTGTCAGGTAAGGTTATCGAGGCCGATAAAATCGGAGAGGGGGGTTCCGCCTTCCTGTGTCGGGCCACCGGGTATGAGCAGGTAGAACAGTTGCAGGCCGCGTTGCAGGAAAGCTACGATATCGCCGCCGAAGTTATCGGCCGCGTGATTCAGGAGGATAAAGATGCCGCGCAATGACGATCCGAACGATCACAAAGGCCTGATCCGCGAGGCCTATCGCATCGATGGCATCACATTGCCCGAATGTCGCAGTATCTTTCTGGACTGGGCGTTAAGCCTTCCGGAGGGGCGTGATCAGAGGCAAGCCCTGTCTGACCTGCACGCCATCTATGCCAAAGATGAGGTCGATCACCCAATGACACAGGTGCTGACCGAAGGGTTGCAATCTACTCAGGCGCCGAAACGGCGCGGTGGTTGGCGGTCTCGCAACCGCTAGGGCTTTCCCCTCGGCGTGTTCGCGACTATGAGGTCGCCATGACCCAAACTGCAGTCCGTCCCCGTATCCGCCTGAAACCCAAAGCCAATGCGCGCGGCCTGCGCCATGGCTTCCCGTGGGTCTATGCCAATGACATTGTCACCGACCGTCGCACGCGCAAAATCCCTGCTGGCGCGCTGGCCGTGCTCGAGGATGAAAATCGCGCGCCGATCGCGTTGGTGGCGGTCAATCCTGAATCGAAAATCATGTGCCGTGTTCTGGACCGCGATCCTGACGCCGAGCTGACGGCTGATTGGTTCGAAACCCGTCTGCGCCGCGCGCTTGATATGCGCGAACGCCTGTTTGACTCGCCCTTTTACCGCCTGATCCATGCCGAGGCGGATGGCTTTCCGGGTGTCATCATCGACCGGTTCGGTGAGGCCTGTGTGATCCAGCCAAACGCCGCCTGGGCCGAGGCGTATCTCGACATGTTGACCGACGCGCTGGTCGCTGTGACCGGCGTGACGACCGTGCTGAAAAACGCCTCGGGCCGGACACGCGGTCTGGAAGGGTTGGATGATGTCAACCTGACCTTGCGCGGCACTGTCCCAGATGCGCCTTTGCCCGTGTTGATGAACGGTGCAACCTATATGGCGGATTTGGCGGGCGGTCAGAAAACCGGCCTGTTCTATGACCAACGCCCCAATCACGCCTTTGCTGCGCAGCTGGTTCAACCCAAGGCACAGGTACTGGATGTCTTCAGCCATGTCGGAGGCTTCGGGTTGGCAATGCTGGCGGGTGGCGCCGGACAGGCGCTGTCGGTCGATGGGTCGGCCGCGGCATTGGAGTTGGCCGCAAAAGGGGCCGAGGCTTCTGGCTTTGCCGATCAATTCGACACGCGCCAAGGCGATGCCTTTGATGTGTTGGCTCAGTTGAACGACGAAGGCGCTAAATTTGACGTCGTTATCTGTGATCCTCCCGCCTTTGCACCATCAAGGCAGGCGCTGGATGCAGGGCTGCGGGCCTATGAACGCATTGCGCGATTGGCCGCCACACTGGTCAAGCCGGGCGGATATCTGGGCTTATGCTCTTGCTCGCACGCTGCTGATCTGGGCCGCTTCCGCGACGCCTCATCCCGTGGTATCGGGCGCGCCGGGCGCTCAGCCCAACTGATCCATACGGGCTTTGCCGGGCCCGATCACCCGCAACTGCCGCAGCTGGCTGAAAGCGGTTACCTCAAGGCCGTGTTCTACCGGTTATGAAGGCTGTACTCGATACCTGCGTCATCTATCCAACGGTGATGCGTGAGATGCTGTTGGGCACCGCCCGACTAGGTCATTTCACCCCTATATGGTCGGCGCGCATCCTCGAGGAATGGGCCCGCGCCGCACGCAAACTGGGCCCCGAGGGCGAGGCGCAGGCCCGTGCCGAGATTGCCCTGACGCAGGTCAAATGGCCCAAGGCAGAACGCCCAGCCAATGACGGTCTGCAGGCTCGGCTCTGGCTGCCGGACGCAGCAGATATCCACGTTTTGGCCACTGCAGTAGCCGCGTCAGCGGATACCATCGTCACGGTCAACGCCAAGGATTTCCCCAGAAATATTCTTGCAGAAGAAGGGCTTGAGCGGCGTGACCCTGACAGTCTGCTGTATGGTTTCTGGTATAACGACCCGCAAGGGCTGGACCAGCTTGCACAGCAGGTACTGGCCGAAGCAAACCGCCTGTCAGGCGATACATGGACTTTGCGTGGATTGATGAAAAAAGCCCGCCTGCCGCGTCTGGGTAAAGCGCTCGCCAGCTAAGTGGGATCCCTGCTTCATCTGGCTAAAATTACCTCGGAGAGCGCGAGAGGCTGGCCTCTCGCCGCCGAGCCTCAGCCACGCGCCCAACGCTGCTCAAGCACTTCCAGTGCCGCAATCCGCTCATCCGTTTTGGGATGGCTCATCAACCAGGCGGGTACAACGCCCGCGCGTTGCTGCGTCAAATCCTCAAGCTTGTGAAACAGAGACTTTTGCGGGCCGATGCCGATTCCGGCTTTGGTTAGCAGGGCGGCGGCATATTCATCTGCTTCATATTCATCCCCACGTGACAGGCGCGACGCCAAAAGCGCAGTCAGCGCGTTTGCAATCATCGCACCGATGAATGGGATGAACCGGCTCAGAAGCAGCATCAAGGCTGTCCGCAACGCATTCTGTCCAGAAAAATCAATCATCCGTCGCCGTGCATGACCCAAGGCCACATGCCCCAGTTCATGTGCGATGACGCTCGCCATCTCTTCGGCGGAAACCTCGCCATTGAGGAACTTGCGATAAAACCCGCGTGTGATGAATATTCGTCCATCCGGCGCCGCAAGCCCGTTCACCGGGTCGATTTCATATATATAGACCGGAACCCTCTCGATCCCCAGCGCCGCCGCCAGCCGGTCAGTCATACGCTTGAGGGCGGGATCGGCCAGTTCGGTCGATTTCAGGTCAAGCTCGCGATGAGTGCGCCAGACCGAGATCCGGTACATCACCACGGCATACAGAACCGCCAGAAGAATCGGAGTAATTCGGAGCATGGTTCTGATATGGGGATAAGCAGACACAAGGGCAAGGCATCAGCGTTTCCGTGGGCCTGAAAGGTCTCCAAGCTGCCATGACGCAGTGGAAACTGGGTTCATTAGGATTCTAACTGTTGAAAAACGCCGCCTGCCGCCTTATCCGCACGGGAACTCGTCGGAGAACACACAATGTCCAACAATGACCACGAAGCCCGTCACCTGGAAACGCTTGACCGCGACCTTAGACGCTTTTCTCGGCTAGAAGTGGCAACCTCACAGGTGGGTCGCCCATTTGTCGGGTCTGGCATCGCGCTTTCTTTTATCGTTGTCGCAGGTCTTGTGGCAGCCTTCCTGTTCGGACAAGGCAACAACACGCTGATCGTAGTACTTGCGGCAATGTTTGGGGCATATATGGCGCTGAATATCGGGGCCAATGATGTTGCCAACAATATGGGACCGGCGGTCGGGGCCAATGCGCTGACCATGGGGGGCGCCATCGCGATTGCTGCCATATTCGAAAGTGCAGGCGCGCTGATCGCTGGAGGTGACGTTGTTTCCACGATCGCGAAGGGCATTATCGCTCCTGAAAGCATGGGAACGCAGACTGTATTCATCTGGGCGATGATGGCGGCTTTGCTGTCTTCGGCGCTTTGGGTCAACCTGGCGACCTGGGTCGGAGCGCCCGTGTCCACGACCCACTCGGTTGTCGGAGGCGTCATGGGGGCGGGGATCGCCGCAGCCGGTTTTGGCGCAGTAAGCTGGGGGACGATGAGCAAGATCGCGGCCAGCTGGGTTATCTCGCCGATGCTTGGCGGTCTGGTGGCGGCTGGTTTTCTTTGGTTCATTAAGGCCAGGATCATCTATCAGGACGACAAGATCGCGGCGGCCCGGAAATGGGTTCCGATGCTGGTTGGTATCATGGCGGGGGCGTTTGCAAGCTACCTGGCGCTGAAGGGTATCAAGAAGATCGTCAAGATCGACCTGAGCACTGCTCTGCTGATCGGGGCAGTCTGCGGGGCGTTGGTCTGGGCCGTGATGATTCCGGTTATTCGGCGTCAATCCGAAGGGCTGGAGAACCGCAACAAGTCCCTCAAAATATTGTTTGGCATTCCGCTGATCGTGTCCGCTGCACTTCTCAGCTTTGCACATGGGGCCAATGATGTGGCCAATGCCGTTGGTCCTTTGGCGGCCATCGTGCAAGCCTCTGCCTCAGGTGATTTCACCCAGGCGATCAGTATTCCCTATTGGGTCATGATCATCGGCGCCTTTGGCATTTCGTTTGGCCTGTTCCTGTTTGGGCCAAAACTGATCCGAATGGTTGGCAGCCAAATAACCAAACTTAACCCGATGCGTGCCTATTGCGTTGCGCTGTCCGCAGCCATCACCGTTATCGTGGCCAGTTGGCTGGGTCTTCCCGTAAGCTCGACCCATATTGCAGTGGGTGCCGTCTTTGGTGTCGGCTTCTTCCGGGAATGGGATGCTGAAAGACGGCTGCGTAAAGCCCGCATTACAGTGCCTGAGCGGACGGTTCTGGCACCGGAAGAACGCCGCCGGCGCAAGCTGGTGCGCCGCTCGCACTTTATGACGATCATAGCAGCCTGGATTATTACCGTGCCCGCGGCGGCTGTGTTGTCGGGTGTTCTGTTTCTGGGCATTCAGGCCATCGCCGGGTAATCCCGGCCTTGGCAGAACCTGATCCGCGGGCTGGCGTTATCGCGTCAGCTCGCGCATTCCTTTTTCCAGCCCGGCCAGAGTCATCGGCACCATCCGATCCTGAAAAATCTCGCGGATCATTCCGATTGAGTGGGTATATTCCCAATACTTCTCAGGCACTGGGTTAATCCACAGGTTGGATGCCCATTGGTCGCGTGCCCGCTGCAGCCAGATCTGGCCAGCCTCCTGGTTCCAATGTTCATTGGCACCGCCGGGATAGGCGACCTCATAAGGGCTCATCGAGGCGTCGCCGACGAAGATGCATTTGTAATCGGGACCATAGGTGCGCAGCACCTCATGGGTCGGCGTCTGCTGGTCCCAGCGGCGGATGTTGTCACGCCAGACACCTTCGTACAGGCAGTTGTGGAAGTAGTAATATTCCAGATGCTTGAATTCGGTTCTTGCGGCCGAGAACAGCTCTTCAACCACTTTGATATGTGGGTCCATTGAGCCTCCGACGTCCAGAAACAACAGCACCTTGACGGCATTGTGCCGTTCGGGCCGGGTTTTGACGTCTAGATATCCATGCTCGGCTGTGGCGCGGATGGTGCCGTCCAGATCAAGCTCTTCCGCCGCACCCTCGCGGGCCCAGCGGCGCAGGCGCTTCAACGCGACCTTGATGTTGCGCGTGCCCAGCTCGACCGTGTCGTCCAGGTTCTTGAATTCGCGCTTGTCCCAAACCTTGACCGCGCGCTGATGACGGCTTTCCTTCTGGCCGATCCGCACACCTTCCGGATTGTACCCGTAGGCTCCGAAGGGCGACGTTCCTGCCGTACCGATCCACTTGTTGCCACCTTGATGGCGGCCTTGCTGATCCTTGAGCCGCTCTTTCAGCGTCTCCATCAGCTTGTCGAATCCGCCAAGGGCCTCGATCTCGGCTTTTTCCTCTTCGCTGAGGTGCTTTTCCGCCATCTTCGCCAGCCATTCGGCAGGGATGTCGACGGCTTCGAGGACCTGTTCGAACCCGATCTGTTCCAGCCCTTCAAAGCTGGCGGCAAAAGCGCGGTCGAATTTGTCGATATTGCGTTCGTCCTTCACCATCGACACGCGGGCGAGGTAATAAAACGCCTCGACATCATAGGTTGCCAGCCCCTTTTTCATACCCTCCAGAAAGGTCAGATATTCCCGCAGGGATACGGGGATACCGGCTTTGCGAAGGTTTTCGAAAAAGGGAACAAACATGGGCTACACCACAAAGCGAACCAGAACCAAGGACAGGATAAGCCCGACCAGCGCAAAGGCGATTCCATATCCGGCTGCATATTGCGCGATATCGGCGCCGCTGCCGTTGCGTTTGCGCGCGGTCAGCGCCCCAAGGAGCGCACCCAGCACCGCCAGTCCCAGAACCATTATCATGCGTTAATCGCCCCCGTTAATTGACTGGTCCTTCTGCGACGTCCTGCATAAGCGACCGGGCCACTACATCCGAGCCAAAGCCGTATCGTGCCCATCTCAGACTGTCCAGTCTGACGGAACGTGCCTCTGCGGAACGGCCGACTTCATTCAGGACCTCGGCTTTCAGCAACAATAACGTTGCAAGCTGCGAGGCGTTCTCAGCCCGTGTCATCACGTTAATAGCGTCGTCGATTTTGGGCAGGAACTCTGGCCCATTGCCTTGAGAAAGCGCAAAGGCGCCCAGTTGGGTCGTGATGTAGGATCGATGCAATTCCGTGCCCGGTGTAGCGCGCAGAAACTGCAGGGCAATATCATATTGGCGCAACGCTTCATGCGGATCATTGAACTGTTCCATTCGGCCCATCAGGTAATGAGGGTAAGCGCGCCGGTGATCGGTCCAACCTTGTTCCTTGCCAATTCGGGCTGCCTTGCGGGCCTGCCTCATGCGCGATTGCTGGCTGCGACTGGATTGCAAGGATTTCTGAATTGCTGAAATCCAGGCTCGTGGAGTTTCCGACATGGGCTGTACCGGCACCGCATCACCGCGCGGATTCAGACGCGAGAGAATTTCGGGTATGGCCGTTTCGACCTGTTCACGTGTCATACCGCTGTGCAGTTGGGATGAATATGCGGCCTTCAGGATCAACATGTCGAACCCGGTCAGAACCGTGTGGATATTGTCATCGTTGAATACCGAGTCCGGAAGGCGATACAGGTCATTCAGCGGGCCAAGCGCCTGTGCGATCTCTTCGTGCAGGCAGTCACGTTTTTCCTGCGGACTTGCATCTGCGGGAATGAAGATGCCCAGTCGCTCACGGCTGCTCAGTTTGGTCCAGCTGCTTTTCTGTTTGAACCGATCCCGGCGGTACTCCTCAAGGCTTGAGGCATTGGGTACCACGAAACATGCAGCCTGAGGCAGGATGGCCTGAATCTCTTTTTGACTGACCGCCGCGATCGTGATGTTGGCCTGACCGTCCCTGATCTGTTTGATGTCTATCCCGGCCTCGGTGCGCAGACGGGTCAGCAGGCGGCCCAGATCCTTTTGAAGCGAGGCCGTCGCAGCCCCTGTCAACCGCACCGTGATCGGGGTTTCGAACCGGGTAAAAACAGGCAGTTCCGTACCCCCTTCCAGTGCGAAATGCAGAGAGATGAAATCCGCTGCCATGTTTTCATTCGACCGCGCCGGAGGCGAGGGATATGCACGCGTAAAGGACTTGGCGGGGGGCAGGGGTGGTTCGACGTCCACAATCTCGGGTGGGCTTTCGGCAGGCTCAATCGTGGCACATGCAGTCAGGACAAAGCTGATCAAGATTGCGACCCATCGCGTCATGGGCGCTGATACTTGATGAAAGGTGTCTGTTTGCCGATCCTGTCATAGAGCTTTCGCGCGGTATGGTTGAAATCCTGCGTCAGCCAATAGACAGACGGTGCACCTTGCCGGTCCGCTTCGTCGTAAACGGCCTGAATCAAAGCGCGACCGACCCCCATGCCGCGCGCCTCGGGCCGGGCGAATAGGTCCTGCAAGTAGCACACGCTTTCTTCCTTCCAGGCATGGCGGTGGAACAGAAAGTGGGTCAAACCCACAAGCCCTCCGTCGGCCTGCGCGACGAAACAAGAAAAATCGTTCGGATCATCGCCCAGCAGTCGCGAGAATGTGCTGTCATAGACGGAATCCGGAACCGTCGTTTCATAAAACGCCAGATAGTCCCGCCACATATCCGCCCAGTCCTCGCGATCAGTCGGATGCAAGGCTCGAATTGTTACTGTTTCTGGCATTGCTGAGTCCCGTTGGGTCTGATGGTAAATTGCCCGGACAAGCCGGGCAACCCGAGACCAATGCTTGCATCCGAGACTTGCTAAGGCAAGCGGCGATCACCGAGGGTTTACCGGCTCAGCGTTTGTTGCGGGCCATGAATGCCAGGCGTTCGAACAGGTGCACGTCCTGTTCATTCTTAAGCAGCGCACCGTGCAGTTTGGGCAGGGCATTGGCGCCATCGCGCTTGAGATCTTCGGCGGTCAGGTCCTCGGCCAGCAGCAGCTTGAGCCAGTCCAGCACCTCTGAGGTTGATGGCTTTTTCTTCAGGCCCTGAGTTTCGCGAATCTCATAGAACTGGGTCAGAGCCGTTGTCAAAAGCGCGTCTTTGATGCCGGGATGATGGACCTCGACGATGCGGCGCATCGTAGCCTCATCAGGGAACCGGATATAGTGAAAGAAACACCGGCGCAGGAAGGCGTCGGGCAGTTCCTTTTCATTGTTCGATGTGATGATGACGATCGGACGGTTCTTGGCGCGGATCGTTTCGCTGGTCTCGTAGACGTGGAACTCCATCTTATCGAGCTCTTGCAGCAAATCGTTCGGAAACTCGATATCGGCCTTGTCGATCTCGTCGATCAACAACACGACCTTTTCATCGGTTTCAAAGGCCTGCCACAATTTACCCTTGCGGATATAGTTCGACACGTCGTGCACGCGCTCTTCACCCAACTGGCTGTCGCGCAGACGACTGACGGCATCGTATTCATACAGTCCCTGCTGCGCGCGGGTGGTGGATTTCACGTTCCACTCGATCATCCGCAGCCCCAACGCTCCGGCCACCTGCTTGGCCAACTCGGTCTTGCCAGTTCCCGGCTCACCTTTGACCAGCAAGGGACGTTCCAGCGTCACGGCGGCATTTACCGCAATGGTCAGATCGTCTGTGGCGACGTATTCGGCTGTTCCTTGGAAACGTGCGGTCATTGGCCCCTCATCAAGTGTCGCGCGAAATGCGCCCTTGGGGTTACCGCGCAGCAGAAATTTTGACAAGCCAGGTCGCTGCGTCGCATGAAGGGAAATTGCCAAGTAACTACAATGCTTTTGGTTGATTCGTGCGCTAACCTCCGGTGCCGTCTTTTTGGCGTTGCCCTGAAATGGTCAGTTAATTTTCACAGAAAAACAAGGTTTTGTTGTTTGATTGGACGTATTTAGATCACGCGTAATGGCGCGGCGCCGGGGCGACGTTTGCATAGTGACAATTACTGCGCTGTCAGATAAACGCTCCGCAGAAGGGGATTGCCGCATGTCAGGTAATGAGAGAGTGACCGGCGTTGCAGGCCACACCGAGGGAGCAAAAATGAAGCAGGAAGTTTTTCTGCCTGAAGATTACCGTCCAGCTGAAGACGAACCATTTATGAATGACAGGCAGCTAGAGTATTTTCGTCGCAAGCTGCTGGATTGGAAAAACGAACTAATGGCTGGCAGCCGCGATACGATCGAAGGGCTGCAGGACAACACCCGTAACATTCCGGATGTCGCTGACCGCGCAAGCGAAGAAACCGATCGCGCGCTGGAACTGCGCACCCGCGATCGTCAGCGCAAACTGGTGGCCAAGATCGACTCGGCCCTGCGCCGGATTGATGAAGGCGAGTACGGCTATTGCGAGATGACCGGTGATCCGATTTCGCTGAAACGTTTGGATGCGCGCCCGATCGCGACCATGACGCTTGAGGCACAGGAACGGCATGAGCGTCGCGAAAAGGTCCACCGCGACGATTGATCGCTGGGAAAATCTGATAACATAGACGCCGGGGCCTTTTGCTCCGGCGTTTTTGCGTTAAGCCGGTGACATGAACATCAGCGGATCGAAATTCGGCATAGTCGGAGGTGGCATTGGCGGCCTCGCGGCTGCTTTGACCCTGCGACAGCGCGGCGCCGTGGTGACCGTGTTTGAGCAGGCACCAGAATTGACCGAGGTTGGCGCGGGCCTTCAGATCAGCGCCAACGGGATGGCTGTGCTGCGTGCGCTGAAGGTTGTTGCGGACACGCCCGAGGCTGGGCTTTTGTCCCATGGAACGGCCCTTCGTGATTACCGGGCAGGGCGGCTGGTCTGCAAAATCGTGCCACCCTCTGCCGGGCCTACCTATTATTACCATCGCGCTGACCTGCTTGATCTTCTCTACAAAGCGACGGTTCAAAAAGGGGTAGAGTTTCACCTTGGTGCGCGTGTGGAACGGGTGCGAAAGCACCCGTCCGAGGCCGAAATCATCCTCGATACGGGGGCGAGATTTCGGGTTGATTGTGCAGTCGCGGCGGACGGCGGCCAAAGTGCAATTCGTGCTGACCTGACTGGCAGGGAAACACCGAAATTCACACATCAGGTTGCCTGGCGCGCGACGATTCCATGGGACCGGCGCAACAAGAACCCTTGCGCGGTGCTAACCATGGGGCCGGGACGGCATGTAGTGACGTATCCTTTGCGCGATCAGACCCTGATGAACATCGTGGCAATCGAAGAGAGGTCTGACTGGCAGGAAGAAGGCTGGCGTCTGCGCGGTGATCCAGAAGAGCTGAAGGCGCGATTTGCAGGTTTTGGCGGCTTGGTCAAAGAGATTTTGCAAGAGGTTCAGGACCCGAATATCTGGGCATTGTTCCTGCGCCCTGTTGCTGAATGCTGGCAGAATGGGCGTGTGGCGCTTTTGGGCGACGCAGCTCATCCAACGCTGCCTTTCATGGCCCAAGGTGCTTGCCTTGCACTAGAAGATGCCTGGACTCTGGGGCGGTCTTTCGAAGAACAATCCGGCGTTTCGCAAGCACTGGCCGCCTATGAAGCGACCCGTCGCCAGCGGGCAACTCGGGTGGTCGCTGCCGCTGGAGCCAACGCGCGCAACTTCCATCTACGTGGCCCTATGCGTGTCGGGGCGCAACTGGCGTTGATGGCAGTTGGATCGCGGTTGGGCCGAAAATATGATTGGATCTATGAGTTCGATGCCACGGCTTAGCCGATTACAGATCTAGATCTATCCAAACCGGAACATGATCTGAAGGTTTTTCGTGCCCCCGAATTTCGGAATCGATTTTGCAATCGCGCAAAAGGTCAGCGGCCTGAGGGGTCAGAAGGAAATGATCAATACGAATCCCGTCATTTCGGTTCCACGCACCCGCTTGATAATCCCAGAATGAATAATGTTCCGGACCTTGCGTGCCAGCGCGAAAGGCCTCGGTGAAGCCGAGATTCAGAATTTTCCGAAATGCGGCCCGGCTTTCAGGGCGAAACAATGCATCCTCGCGCCAGGCATCGGGACGCGCTGCGTCTTCGGCCTGGGGAATGATGTTGTAATCACCTGCCATCAGAGCGGGTTCTTCACTGTTCATCAGGTCGCGGGCCCGATGATAGAGTCGCTCCATCCAGGCAAGTTTGTAGTCGTATTTTGACCCCGGGGTGGGGTTGCCGTTTGGCAGATAGAGCCCGCAGATACGCAGTGCCTGTTTGCCGACGACAGTGGCCTCGATCCAGCGGGCCTGTTCATCCTCATCATCACCGGGCAAACCCCGCGAGACGTCCTCGAGCGGTAGCTTCGACAGAATGGCAACGCCGTTAAAGCTTTTCTGCCCGTGCGTTTCTACGTTGTACCCGCGCGCCTCAAAGATCTCTCTGGGGAAGTTATCGTCGACTGACTTGATCTCTTGCAGCAGCACAACATCGGGCTGGGCATCATCCAGCCAACGCGGCAATGCTTCGGCCCGCGCCTTGATGCCGTTGATGTTGAATGTGGCGATTTTCATGCGCGGCCCTCCGACAGTCCTTGGCAACCTATCGCCCAGAACGGGCCCAACGGCAAGGCGGAGAACAGGTTTGCGAGGCGCTGCCTCGTGCTCCGAGGTATTTTTGGCCAGATGAAGAAACGGACCGTTAACCAGAATCTCCGAAAACCAGCTGGCGGTACAGGCGGAGGCGCCGATGACCGCGCCAGGTGAAGCTCTCCGGTCTAGAAATCGGAGAGCGGATCCCTGCTTCATCTGGCTAGAAATACCTTGGGGGTGTGGGGGTGAAACCCCCACGGGTGATCACATTGAAAACGAAGTGCCGCAGCCGCAGGAGGAGGTGGCGTTTGGGTTTTCGATCACAAAGCGTGCGCCGATCAGTTCTTGTGTGAAATCAATCACCGCATTTTCAAGAAACGGCAGTGAGATTGCGTCGACAATGACCTTCTGCCCCTTACCCTCAAGAACCAAATCGTCGTCTTTGGGTTTGTCCAATGCAATTTCGTACTGAAAGCCCGAACACCCGCCGCCTTCGACAGCGACACGCAGGGCTTGACCCTGATCGGCTGCGCCGATCTCGGCAAGGCGGTCAAAGGCGCGTTCTGTAACTGTCGGGGGCAGATTCATGCCAAACTCCAAAGGTTTATTTCTTAACCACTCTACCATATAGAAAGCCCAAGGACAGGCGACAAGGACAGACCGTTGGACAGAGCATGTTTTGCCTCGAATCCCGACCGCGCAAGAGGGCGGTTGGTGCCAGAGGAAGAAAGCAGTTTCCGGTCATGCTTTCAGCGCGACCGGGACCGGATCATTCATGCCAGCGCCTTTCGGCGGCTCAAGCACAAGACCCAAGTTTTTGTTGAGCACGAAGGGGATAGTTATCGAACGCGGTTGACCCATTCCATCGAGGTCGCGCAGGTGGCGCGGACGATTGCCGGGGCTTTGGGTTTGAATCCAGAACTGACCGAAGCGGTGGCTCTGGCCCATGATCTTGGCCACACGCCGTTCGGACATACTGGCGAGGATGCCTTGCATGAGATCATGCAGCCGTATGGCGGGTTCGATCATAACGCGCAGGCCATTCGGATCGTCACCCGGCTCGAGCGTCATTATGCCGAGTTCGATGGGTGCAACCTTACGTGGGAAACCCTGGAAGGCATTGCAAAACATAACGGACCGGTGGAAGGGGAACTGCCCTGGGCGCTGGCGGAGTGCAATGCGGCGTTTAATCTTGAACTGCACACGCACGCAAGCGCAGAGGCGCAGGTGGCGGCCTTGTCTGACGACATCGCCTATAACAATCATGACCTGTTGGACGGGCTGAGGGCGGAGTTGTTCAGCGACGAGGACATTCAGCGACTGCCGATCGTGGGCGACTGTTATTCGGAGGTGGATCGCAAGTACCCGGGCCTCGACCCCTATCGCCGTCGGCATGAGGCGTTGCGGCGGGTGTTTGGGGTTATGGTGTCGGACGTGATCGACACGTCTCGGGCTCTGATCGCAGGGTCCGGTGCCCAGAGCGTCGAAGAGATCCGGCATCTTGGCTATCCGGTCATTCAGTTCTCAACAGGCCTTTGGGCGCAACTGAAGGAAATTCGCGCTTTCCTGTTTTCGCGGATGTACAGGGCGCCGTCGGTGATGACGGTGCGCGCCGAGGTCAGCAAAGTGGTCGAGGATTTGTTTCCAATCTACCTTGGCGATCCGAAGCAAATGCCCGCGCGCTGGCACGCGGACATTGAAGAGGCTGAGGATGAGACTGCCTTAGCCCGGATCGTATCGGACTATATTGCCGGGATGACCGACAGGTTTGCGCTACAGGATCATGCCAGACTGACTGGCCACCCGATACCGGCGGATCACTCGACCCCGATATAGGCCAAAGCCCAGACTTGTTGGCCCGTCTGATCCTGCGCCGCCTCAGCGTCGTCGGTGGGTGGGAAGACGATCATCGTTGGGCCATACCCTCCGATCCCCATGGGGGCGCCGTCGGCGTGGGTGGCGAGGATAGGCTGATAGGTCGAGATACTATGCCAGGGAATTTCGGCTTGATACCCGTCCATTGCCATCGGTTTGGCCGTCTTACCTTCGGCACCGGCTATGACCATCACATCCGACAAAAGCGGGCCGCTAAAGGTGATGTCGCGCTGGTTGTCCTCGGTGCCGTAGGGAATTGTGATCTCGACCTGATCCAAACTATCCAGCAATGTCGCGTCAAAGCCAGCTGCCCCGTCATGGGTGACCTCCAGATATCCCAGCAAGCCGCCGTCCTCTGCACCGCGTGCGGGCAGGTTGGTTTTCTCAACCGAGCCGCCGAGCGTTATCAGCACATGGCCTTGCGGGGCGGGCATTTCTGCAAAAGCGGGCAGGGCGGTCGACAAGAGCAGGCACAGGGGCAGGGCAAGGCGCATAGGAATCTCCGTTTAGATAGATATGACCGACCTTAGCGGCGGCGGCTCTTATTCCAAGCGCATTCTGGCGCCGTCCATTGACCTTGCTGCACCGCGTGGTAAACCGCCGGGCAAGCAAAAGGACATTCGAAATGAACCTGTTTTCCGAGATCCGCAGCCTCGTGCTGGACGCGCTGGCACAGATGCAGTCCGAAGGCGCGCTGCCCGAAGGGCTGAGCTTTGACAACGTGGCCGTTGAACCGCCGCGCGATGCGGCGCATGGCGACATGGCGACGAATGCGGCTATGGTGCTGGCAAAGCCCACCAAGATGAAACCGCGCGACATTGCCGATGCGCTGGCCGGAAAGCTGGCCGAGGATAACCGGATCACCAGTGCCGAGGTTGCCGGGCCGGGGTTCTTGAACCTGCGGTTGGCGCCATCGGTCTGGCAGAGTGTACTGGCTGCGGTGCTGCAACAGGGCACGGACTATGGCCGCTCGACCATGGGGCATGGGCAGAAGGTCAACGTGGAATACGTCTCGGCCAACCCGACCGGCCCCTTGCATGTGGGTCATACGCGGGGCGCGGTGTTCGGAGATGCGCTGGCAAGCCTGTTGGCCTATTCCGGCCATAACGTGACCCGTGAATACTACATCAATGATGGCGGCGCGCAGGTGGATGTTCTGGCACGCTCGGCTTACGAACGGTATCGCGAGGCAAACGGGCTGAGCCCCGAGATTGCCGAAGGCCTGTATCCTGGCGACTATCTGATCCCGATTGGTGAGGCGCTGAAAGAGAAATACGGTGACAGCCTGATCGACAAACCGGAAAGCGACTGGCTGGAAGAACTGCGCGAGTTTTCGACAGACGCGATGATGGACCTGATCCGCGCCGACCTGAAGGCGCTGGGCGTTGAGATGGATGTGTTCTTCTCGGAAAAGTCGCTCTATGGCACGGGTCGGATTGAAGCTGCGTTGCAATCCCTGACCGACAAGGGCCTGATCTATGAGGGCGTGCTGGAGCCGCCCAAGGGCAAAAAGCCCGAAGATTGGGAACCACGTGAGCAGACCCTGTTCAAATCGACCGAGCATGGCGACGACGTGGATCGCCCGGTCAAGAAATCGGACGGGAGCTGGACCTATTTTGCCCCGGATATCGCCTATCACTATGACAAAGTGACCCGTGGGTTTGACGCGTTGATCGATGTGTTCGGCGCTGACCACGGTGGCTATGTCAAACGGATGAAGGCCGCAGTATCGGCTCTGTCCGATGGCAAGGTACCGCTGGATATCAAGCTAACCCAGTTGGTGAAACTGTGGAAGAACGGCGAGCCGTTCAAGATGTCCAAGCGGGCAGGGAACTTCGTCACATTGCGTGATGTGGTCGATCAGGTTGGCCCGGATGTGACCCGCTTCGTGATGCTGAACCGCAAGAATGACGCTGCCCTGGATTTTGACTTTGACAAGGTGTTGGAACAAAGCCGCGAGAACCCCGTTTTCTACGTCCAATATGCCCATGCCCGCGTGATGAGTGTTCTGCGCCGTGCAGCTGAGGCCGGGATCGACGCGCAGGACCCAACGCTGAAAAGCGCCGATCTAGGCAAGATCGACCATGCCTCTGAGCTGACTGTTGCCAAGAAGCTGGCCGAATGGCCGCGTCTGGTTGAGATCGCCGCGCGCACCAATGAGCCGCACCGGGTTGCCTTCTATCTGTATGAACTTGCAGGGGATTTCCACGCGCTTTGGAACAAGGGCAACGATGAGACCCAGCTGCGGTTTATTCAGGATGGCGATGTTGCCACAAGCCAGTCAAAAATCGCACTGGCCCGGTCCGTTTCTGTTGTGATTTCAGCAGGCTTGGGTATTCTTGGCGTTACCCCGGCGCAGGAGATGCGGTGAACAACACCGTCCGAACCGCCGGTACGAGGTAGGCAAGAAATGACCCGCGCGCCTTATTTTCGGCGCTAAACGGGCGGTGAGGCGGACATGGCAAGTTACGATTACCCGGGGCAAATGCGCCCCGAGCAGATGCATTATACGAATCAAGCTCATCCTCAGGATGGGTATGACCTCCCTAATGACTTGCACGGATATGACGAAACGCCCCATCCCGCGGGTTTGGGTCGTATTGTTAGTGCTCTAGGTGCCGTTGCATCATTGGCGCTGGTCGCTGGCATCGGTGTTTGGGGTTACAATTTGGTAATGCGCGATGTGAGTGGCGTGCCGGTTGTTCGGGCCTTAGATGGACCAATGCGTATTCAGCCGGATAGCCCGGGTGGCACCCCTGCGGATCATCAGGGTTTGGCCGTGAACACGGTTGCGGCAGTGGGCACAGCAGCGCCGCCTGCTGATCGGCTGATCCTTGCACCGCGCCCGGTTTCCCTGACAGATGAAGATACTCCGGTGGCACCGTTGCAACCGACACCTGCCGTACATGTGGTCCAGGAAAACGTCTCTGACCGGACGGCCACACAGATGCGCCAGGGCGCGGTTGATGCACTGGTTGCTGAACTGGCGGGAGAGGCGGAAAATTCCGATCAGGTTGGCGAGCAAAGTTTTCAGTTGGCCTCTTTGACCATCCCCGAGGAAGAGCCTGCTATTGATCCGGCTGATCTGGCTGCATCGCAACCGGACCCAGAACTGGCGGCTTTGCCTGGTGTGCGCCGGTCGCTGCGCCCGGTCCTGCGCCCCGCTGGCGGTGTGCGCAGCGCAATTACGTCAAACAGCACTACCGAAGACGCGATCAACGCGGCGGTCAAAGCTGCGGTCGGCTTGGATGTAGATCCTGAAACTCTGACCAAGGGCACCCGTATGGCCCAGCTTGGCGCCTATGAAAATTCGGACGTCGCGCGCTCGGAATGGGATCGCATGAATGGACGATTCGGGGATTATATGGATGGAAAACAGCGTGTTATACAAAAAACCTCAAGCGGTGGGCGGACTTTCTATCGTCTTCGGGTTCTGGGGTTTGACGATCTGAGCGACTCGCGCCAATTCTGTGCCGCTTTGCAGGCCGAAGGCGCTGATTGCATTCCGGTTGCCGCGCGGTGAATTTCGGCGCAGTCATTACCGACGCTGAAGGTCTGCGCCTGACGCCTGATGAGAAAAAACTGTTCCGAGAGATGAACCCATTAGGGTTCATTCTGTTTGCCCGTAATATCGAGTCTGCGGATCAGGTGCGCGCCCTATGCGACGATTTCCGCGAGGCTGTGGGGCGAAACTGCCCGATCACTGTTGATCAAGAGGGTGGACGCGTGCAACGACTGCGCACACCGCTGGCACGGGAATGGATGCCGCCGCTGGATCACGTGGCCCAGAGCGGAGAGCAGGCCGAACGTGCCATGTATCTGCGCTATCGTCTGATTGCGAATGAACTGTTCGAGCTTGGGATCGACAGCAACTGCGCCCCCATGGTGGATCTGGCCCGGAACGAGACGCATCCGTTCCTTAGAAACCGCTGCTATGGGTCTGATCCCAAAATGGTTTCCCGGATCGGTCGTGCGGTTGCCGAGGGGCATTTGGATGGCGGTGTATTGCCGGTGCTCAAACACATGCCGGGTCATGGTTTGTCCACGCTGGACAGCCATCATGACCTTCCCCATGTCGATCTGACGCAAGAGGACCTGACCGAGGCCGATTTCGGCCCGTTTCGGGATTTGAACGATCTGCCGATGGGGATGACGGCGCATCTGGTCTATGACCGGATTGACCCTCAACCTGCTACGATTTCTCGGACCATGATCAGCCTGATCCGCAAAACGATCGGGTTTGGCGGGCTGATCATGACGGATGATATCTCGATGAAGGCCCTCAGCGGAAATCCAGAAGAGATTGCCAATCAGGCGCTAGCTGCAGGGTGCGATGTGGTTTTGTACTGCAACGGCTCTTTTGATGCCCGTGCTAGGGTGCTGAGCACCGCCGAAAAGATGTCCGAACAGGCACAGAAACGCGCTGAACGGGCGTTGGCGATGCGCAAAGCCCCGCAGGAACTTGACATCCAAGCCGCCGAAGCCGAACTTTCTCGCCTAATGGGCGGGCAGGTGTATGTCGGATAATCTTTTTAGCGAAGACCCCGTCTCGGTCGCGGATCGCCTTGCGGCAGAGGCATTGATCGTAGACGTCGACGGGTTTGAAGGTCCGCTCGATGTGCTGCTGATGCTGTCCCGCACGCAAAAGGTTGATCTGCGCAAAATATCGGTTCTGGCGCTGGCGCAGCAATACTTGTCCTTTGTTGAAAAGGCACGGGCGCTGCGGATCGAACTGGCCGCCGACTATCTGGTGATGGCGGCATGGCTGGCCTTTCTGAAATCGCGCTTGCTGCTGCCTCCGGATCCGAATGACGAAGGCCCCTCGGGCGAAGAACTGGCTGCGCATCTGGCATTTCAGCTCGAGCGGCTTCAGGCCATGCGCGATGCTGCCGCCCGATTGATGGGGCGCGATCAGCTGGGGCGTGATTTCTTCAAACGCGGGCAGGGCGAGGATGTCACGCGCATCCGCACCGTGACCTATTCCGCCACTCTGCTGGACCTGATGCAGGGCTATGCCCGCATTCGCACCCGTGATGAATTCCGCCCCTTTGTCATGGACCGTGACGCCGTATTCACGATGGAACAGGCGCTGGAACGTATGCGCCCGCTGATCGGCTTTGCCGGGGCCTGGACGGATATGGAGACCTATCTGCCCGAGGGCTGGGATGCCGACCCGGTGCGCAGGCGGTCCGCGACGGCGGCTACTTTTGCGGCCTCACTTGAGTTGGTGAAAGAAGGACATATGGAAATTCAGCAGAGCGAAACTTTTGCTCCGATACAACTACGCAAGAGGACCCAATCCCGTGACTGACGCGCCTCAGGAAGAAGGTACCGGCACCCTGTTCGAAGCTCCGCCTATGGCCGAACAGGAACGCATGGTTGAGGCCGTGTTATTCGCCAGTGCCGAGCCGGTGACGATTGCCGATCTTGAAGTGCGGATGCCCCATGGCAGCGACGCGTCACAGGCGGTGGAAATGCTTAAGAAACGCTATGAAGGGCGTGGTGTTCGTGTGGTTCAGGTTGGTGAATCCTGGGCCATTCGCACTGCCCCAGACTTGGGTTTTCTGATGCAAAAAGAAACGGTTGAAACCCGCAAACTCAGCCGGGCCGCGATCGAAACGCTGGCGATCGTGGCATATCACCAACCCTGTACACGTGCCGAGATCGAAGAAATTCGCGGCGTATCGGTCTCGCGCGGGACCATCGACCAACTTTTGGAGATGGAGTGGATCAGACTGGGTCGTCGTCGCATGACGCCGGGCCGTCCGGTGACTTTCGTGGTGACTCCGCAGTTTCTGGATCACTTTGGGCTGGAGAACGCCAGGGATTTGCCGGGGTTGAAAGAATTGCGCGCTGCCGGTTTGCTGGAGAACAGACCGCCTCCGGGAACGATCCCACTGGGAGAGGGGCAGGAAGACGAAGATCAAACCGAACTGTTCGAGGAAGAGTGATCACGCGGCCCTTTTGTTGCCGCACAAATCGACTATTTAGAAGCCTGGAAATCGGAGTTGAGCAATGAATGCCAATCGTATCATTGACATGATTGTGCGACAGGTCATGCGGCGGCTTGTCACCAAAGGGGTGGACAAGGGGTTCGACATGGCCAGCCGCGTGGGCCAGAAGTCGGGGCAAGAGCAGCCGCCGCACGAGAGCTCAGGTGCCTCTGATCAGCTGCAGGCGGACGGAAACCGCCAGCGTCAAAACATGCGTCAAGCCCAGCGAGTGGCCAATCAGATGCGCCGGTTTATCCGGTTCTGATCAGGTTACCGCTTTGAAGTGCTTGGACAGTTTCAATCCTTGTCCCTGATAGTTCGAGGCGATGCCTGCACCATAAAGCTGCGTGGGCATTTCTGACATCCGCTCGTACACCAGCCGCCCGACGACTTGGCCGTGCTCCAATACAAATGGGGCCTCGTGACAGCGGACTTCCAACACTCCGCGTGATCCTTCGCCACCTGCGGCGGCATGGCCAAAACCGGGATCGAAGAAACCGGCATAATGCACCCGGAATTCCCCGACCATCGCCAGATAAGGGGCCATTTCAGCCGCATACATCGGCGGGATATGCACCGCCTCGCGGCTGACCAGAATGTAAAACGCACCGGGGTCGAGGATGATGCGCCCATCGGTGGTACGCACCTCTTCCCAATATTCCTGCGGGTCGTATTCGCCGATCCGGTCCAGATCAATGACACCGGTATGAGGTTTGGCGCGGTAGCCCACCAAATCGGTGTCGGGCAGCCGCAGGTCCACCGAGAACCCGAGCCCGTCTTGAATGACAGCGGGGCCATCGACCAGCGGGGATTCGGCGTGCAGGGCGCTTAGATCGGTATCGCTCAGCACGGCCTGTCCCTGCCGGAACCTGATTTGGTTCAGCCGCATTCCCGGACGCACCAGAACCGAGAATGAGCGGGGGCAGATCTCGGCATACAAGGGGCCGGTATAGCCTGCAGGCACCCGGTCAAACTCGGTCCCGCCATCGGTGATCGTGCGCGTCAGAAGGTCCAGCCGCCCAGTCGAGCTTTTTGCATTGGCGGCCGCGCTCAGCCCCTGGGGCAGGGCCAGCGATTCCATCAACGGCACTAGATAGACACAGCCCTTTTCCAGCACAGCACCTTCAGAGATATCGATGCGGTGCATCTCAAATTCCGACAAACGTTCGGCTACGGTGCGACCTTCGCCTGCCAGAAACGAGGCACGTACCCGGTAAGCAACTGTACCTAAACGCAAATCAAGGCTGGCGGGTTGAATCTGGGCGGGGATGACCTCTGGGCTTGCGGTAATCTCACCGCGCGCGATCATCGCCTCTATCTGCTGGTTCGGGCATACGCCGGTCATTCCGATCCCCCCTGATGCCAGAGCGGGATCTGGCCTGTGTGCCATAAACGTCGGTGTGATTTGGTCGGGCTAGCAGGACTCGAACCTGCGACCTTCCGTCCCCCAGACGGACGCGCTACCAGGCTGCGCCATAGCCCGACGTTGAGGTGTTCATAAAGACTTTCCCGGCGGGGGCAAGAGGAAATCATCGCCTTTTTTCTTATCCCGCCGATCGGTTTTCTATTCGGTTCAACACGCTGCGCAGCTCTTGCGCGATGGGTGCTATCTGGCTGAGCAACTGGTCATCGAATGCGTCTCGGGTCCAGGCCAGTGTCGCGATCCCACCCAACAAGGGCGAGGCGTCGGGATAAGACGGCTGGGCTTGGGCCGCAGGCTCAGCTTTTGGCGGAGCGGGGGCAGGGGTCGGTTCGGGTTTTTGCGCGTCGCCAAGATCTAGATGTATCTGCTCATGCGGGGGGGCTGGCTTGGCCGTGAATGGCACAACGACATTTGCATCGGGTGCGGGTTCAAGATGTGCCATTTCATCCAGGCCCTGGGACACTGAAGAAACATGCGCCACGCCCTGTTCACGCAAAATGCGCTGTACGCCTTTGATGGTGATCCCATCTTCATGCAAAAGCTTCTTGATGCCGCCCAGCAGGCGCATATCGTTGGGGCGATAATATCGGCGCCCACCGGCCCGTTTTACCGGTTTCACCTGATTGAAGCGGCTTTCCCAGAATCGCAGAACATGCGGCTGCACACCCAACCAGTCCGCAACTTCACTGATGGTGCGAAAGGCGTCTGGGGACTTGCTCATATTCGTGCCGTCCTGATCTTATTTGCGGTTCCCTGCGGCGACGCGATCTTTCATCAGATGCGACGGGCGGAAGGTGAGAACACGGCGAGGCTGAATTGGAACTTCTTCGCCTGTCTTGGGATTGCGGCCGATACGAGCTGTCTTGTCCCGAACACTGAACGTTCCAAAAGATGAGATCTTCACCTGTTCACCGCGCACCAATGCGTCGGACATATGGTTCAGAACGCTCTCGACCAGTTGCGCGCTTTCATTGCGTGAAAGGCCAACTTCACGAAATACGGCCTCGCTCAGATCCATTCGGGTCAGTGTTTTGTCGCTCATGCCAATTCCCCTGTTGCTATCAGAGCATAGGGTCAGGGCAAATTCGCTGTCAATATCAATGAATTGCGGGCGAGTGTGTAAGCTGAATTGCGCTTGTTACCACCGCAAGAGGACTGAGCCCCAGGCCAATCCACCTCCGATTGCCTCTGTGACCAGCAGATCACCCTGTTTGAACTGCCCACGCTGTTTCGCAACAGACATTGCCAGGGGAATAGATGCGGCCGAGGTATTTCCGTGGTCCTGCAGGGTAACGACAACGTGTTCCATAGGAACGCCCAATTTCTTGGCTGTGCCCTGAATGATTCTAATGTTTGCCTGATGCGGTACGATCCAATCCACATCTTCATGGCTTAGCCCAGCCTTCTCGAGGCAGGTTTCTGCGGTAGAGGTCAGACGTTCAACTGCCTGCCGAAACAGCTGGTTTCCTTTCATCCGCAGATAGCCTGTGGACTGGGTCGAGACGCCTCCATCCACATAGAGCAGGTCCTTATAGCGCCCGTCCGAGTTCAGGTCGGTTGCCAGAATGCCCCGATCGTCCGAGGTTCCTGCGCCCTCATGCTGTTCAAGGATTATTGCCCCGGCGCCGTCGCCGAAAAGCACGCAGGTCGACCGGTCGGTCCAGTCCATGATACGAGAGAACGTCTCGGCGCCGATGACCAGCACGCGTTTGGCCTGGCCTGACACGATCAGCGCATTGGCATTGGTCATGGCATAGACGAATCCGGCGCAAACCGCCTGTACGTCAAAGGCGAAGCCTTTGGTCATGCCAAGCTGCGATTGAACCATTGTTGCGGCAGAGGGAAACGTCAGGTCAGCGGTCGATGTTGCAAGAATAATCGCATCAATATCATCTGCCTCCAGACCCGCATCGACCAGTGCGGCACTGGCAGCCTTTGTAGCCATAATCGAAGTGGTTTCGTCTTCCGCTGCAAAATGCCGGCGTTCGATCCCGGAACGTGTCCGTATCCACTCATCAGACGTATCGAGCGTTTCTTCGAACTCGGAATTCGGGACGATGCGCTCTGGCAAATAGTGCCCGACACCAACTATAATTGAACGGCCTGCCATGCTGGGGTACTGCCTTTTTTGTTATTCACCGGCCTTCGACGGCGTGTCTGCGGCATCTTGTGCAAGCTCGGCTGTCGATGCAACCCGTGCTGCCAATTTTTCGGCGAAGCCGGACTCGGCCAGGGTAAAGGCCAGCTTTACAGCGGCTGACACGCCGGTCGAGTCTGCACCACCATGTGATTTGACGACGGTTCCGTTCAGGCCAAGGAAAACCCCACCATTCACGCGCCGAGGATCAATTCGTTTCTTCAACCGCTGCAAAGATGTGATTGCAAGGATCGAGGCCAGTCGTGAGAGCGGAGAATATTTGAACGCCTCGCGCAGAAGATCTCCGATCAGGCTGGCTGTGCCTTCTCCGGTCTTGATGGCGACGTTGCCTGTAAACCCGTCTGTTATAATGACATCGGCTTTGTCTCCCGGGATGTCGCTGCCTTCGACAAAACCCACAAAGTCAAAGCTGGCCTGATCCGCAAAATCCGAGATCATGCCATGCGCTTCTTTTAGCTCGGCGCGCCCTTTATGTTCCTCGGTGCCCACATTCAAAAGGCCGATCCGTGGACGTTCCAACGCCATGCCGTTTCGGGCATAAGAGGCACCCATCAAAGCATATTGCAGCAGGTCCTTGGCGTCCGCGCGCACATCGGCGCCTACGTCCAGCATTACATTGAAACCCTGCGGATTGCGCGAGGGCCACAAAATAGCGATTGCCGGGCGGTTTACCCCCGGCAGCTTACGTAGACGCATCATCGACAGGGCCATCAATGCGCCGGTGTTGCCACAGGAGACCGCGCCATGGGCTTCACCCTGACGTACTGACTCCAGTGTGGACCACATCGAAGTTTGCTTACCGTGCCGGACGACCTGGCTGGGCTTGTCCTCCATCGTGACCACATCGGGACAATCACGAAAAACGACGCGCCCGTTCAGGACACGCCGTTTTGCGACAAGTTTGCGCAACATGGCCTCAGGCCCGTGCAAGATGAACGCGATATCGGGGTTCTTATCCGCCGATTTGGCGATCCCCGCCACAACAGCAGCGGGCCCCGAATCTCCGCCCATTGCGTCAACCGAGATGGTAATCCGTCCGGCGTGCGTGGGCTGTTCTGTCATGCTTGGCCTGCGCTTTTAGGGCTTAGGCCGCGTCTTCGTCCAGGTCGATTTCGTCGGCCTGAGCGACGACTTCGCGGTCATCATAGTGGCCGCAGGACGCGCAGACGTGGTGCGGGCGCTTCAGCTCACCACAGTTGGCGCATTCGTTCGGGTTTGCAGCAACCAGAGCGTCGTGCGCGCGGCGGTTGTTGCGACGCGACTTGGAAACTTTGTTCTGTTGGACAGCCATGGTCTCAACCTTTGTCTACTAAGGGCCGGCAGATTCGCTGCGGGCCAGGTTTCATTCTTCGTTTTTCTCGTGGTTTGACGCGCGTTTAGGGGACGGGCCCCGCGATGTCCAACCCAAATTCCGATGAGCGCGCGAAAATACTGCGATTCTCAGCATGTTCAAGCGATTTTTCTGAGCGCCTGCTATGACAGGATTTCAGGCCCGTGTCACTCGTCTTTTTTCAGTGCATCGCGCAGCCCGGCCAAGCCCGCAAAGGGTTTGACATCTTCATCCGTTATTGCCTGTTTGCCGGGTTCGGTAAAGCCCGCCTGTTCCAATTCGGCACCTTCTTTCCGGGGATACTGGGGCAGGGCAAGCGCCAGCGCTTCGGACATGACCTCGGTCAGAACGATTTCGGTCCCTAGCGGCTCAGATTCGTCACCTTCCGGGATTTCGAACTCTTCCTCGTCAGGGTTTGTCCAATCTGACAGAAACATCCGGGTCACCGGAATGTCGATCCGCGTGGTAACCGGTGTCAGCGTCACGACACAGGGTTGAATCACGGTTGCCCCCAGTTTTCCTGAAAGCGCCCAATCACGCTTTCCATGCGCACGCACCTCGCCGACAAAACTCAGCTTACGTAGCCCAAGCAGGCTCAACTCGTTCTTTAAGACATCCAACTCCTGTGCGTCAGGGCGAATTTCAAAGGGCGTCGGTGCGTTCTGAGGCAGGTCGGCGACCCTTAAAGATGTCTGGTTGCTCATACGTGGCCCTTTCGTGTGTTGAACCGGGGTGGCGGTTTGATGTAATCGGATAGGGGCCGCACGGTCCCAAGGCAAGAGGGTGTGAATGTTGAAAGTTATGAGCAGGTTGAAACCAGCGTCCAGAACGCTCGTATTTGCGGCCTGTCTGACCGCTGCTGGTGCGTGTGCTCCGGTCTTCAAGAAACACGGATATGTCCCCACAGCCGAGGACCTGGCCGAAATTCAGGTGGGTGTAGATACACGTGAAAGCGTACTCGAATCCGTTGGCGCGCCCAGTACTTCAGGCGTCGTTCGCGATTCCGGCTTTTATTATGTGACATCACGCGTTCGTCATTATGGTCCGAAACGACCGAAAATCGTCTCGCGCGAGCTTGTGGCGATCAGCTTCGATGACCGAGGTGTCGTGCGCAATATTGAACGCTTTGGCCTTGAGGATGGAAACGTTGTGACGCTGGATCGTCGTATTACCGAATCCTCAGTTCAGAACCGTGGGTTCTTGCGGCAGCTGCTTGGCAATATCGGCAACTTCAACCCGGCAAACATTCCTGGCGCGACCAACTAATTCATAGTCACGTCTTGTCAACTTCACAGGGCGGTCACAAATCCTGTGTTATTGACCCTGCAAGACGAAACAGGTCAGCAACCCAGGAGGATGCGACCATGGCACTATTGCTCGGCAAGGGCCGGTACCGTGCGCGTCAGGCGCAAACACCGCAGGATGTTGCGGCGGCACAGTGTCTTCGAACACTGGCTTTCGGGACTGATCAGGTGGATCAGGATGAGTTCGACAGCCGTTGTACGCATATTCTGGTCGAGGATATGCGTGCCAACGGTAAACTCGTGTGCTGCTTTCGCTTGTTGATGATGGAGCGCGGGGCCGAGATTGGCCAAAGCTATTCCGCCCAGTTCTATGACCTCTCGGCACTTGAAGGGTTTAAGGGGCGTATGGTCGAGATGGGGCGCTTTTGCGTGCATCCTGGTCGAAACGACCCAGACATTCTGCGTGTTGCCTGGGGGGCGATGACTGCATTTGTCGATCAGAATAATGTTGAGATGCTGTTTGGCTGCTCTTCGTTTGCGGGTACAGAAACGGCGGAATATCTTGATGCTTTTGCGATGTTGAAACATCGCCATCTGGCCCCGAAACGCTGGTTGCCACGGGTCAAGGCCCCAGATGTTTTCCGGTTCGCCGCGAGATTGCGTCGGCGCCCGGATGCCAAAAAAGCCATGATGCGCATGCCCCCTTTGCTGCGTACTTACTTGATGATGGGCGGCTGGGTCAGTGACCACGCAGTCGTTGACCGTCACATGAACACTTTGCATGTCTTTACCGGCCTCGAAATCTGCGCCATTCCGCCCGCACGTAAACGTTTGCTGCGGGCCGTTGCCGGGTAATCGCCGTTGACGGCTCGACGCTGCGGGGTTAGCTGGCGGGCATGGCAAGAATCCCTTTATTGCAGATGTCCGGCATTTCCCTGACTTTCGGGGGCGATCCGGTTTTTTCAGACCTTGATCTGGTGGTTCAACCAGGCGACCGCGTCGCTCTGGTTGGGCGGAACGGATCCGGCAAGTCAACTTTGATGAAGGTGATGGCCGGTTTGGTGGAAGCGGACAAGGGCGAGATTGTAATTCCCCCGGGTAAGTCAGTCGGTTACATGGAGCAAGACCCCGGAATGGAAGGGTTTGCTACGCTCGGCGACTATGCCTCCAGCGGGTTAGAGCCGGGTGAGCTTTACAAAGTCGAACGCGCAGGCGAAGGGCTGAAATTCGACCCGGCGCGCGCTGTTGAGACGGCCTCGGGCGGTGAACGCCGCCGTGCCGCGCTGGCCAAGCTGATGGGCGAAGCCCCGGATTTGATGCTGCTGGACGAGCCGACCAACCATCTTGACATCGAAGCCATCGCCTGGCTCGAGCGTGAGCTGGGATCGACACGGACGGCCTATGTGCTGATCTCACACGACCGTGCCTTTCTGCGCGCCTTGACCCGCGCGACGCTATGGATCGATCGTGGGGCGGTCCGACGGCAGGAGCAGGGGTTTACGGCATTCGAGGCTTGGCGCGACAAGATCTGGGAGGAAGAGGACCAGCAACGTCATAAGCTGAACCGTCTGATCAAGTCCGAGGCGCGATGGGCCGTCGAGGGCATCAGCGCCCGTCGCAAGCGCAACCAGGGTCGGGTCCGCGCCTTGCAGGACCTTCGATCTGAAAAAGCCGCACAGATAAAACGTCAGGGTTCGGCCGCGATGACCCTTGAGTCTGGACCAAAATCAGGGCGAAAAGTGTTTGAAGCCAAAGGCCTATCCAAGTCTTTTGGTGATCATCAGATCGTGCGCAACTTTGACCTGTTGGTACAGCGGGGCGACCGCGTGGCCTTTGTTGGCCCAAACGGCGTCGGCAAGACAACATTGCTGAAAATGCTGTTAGGACAAGAGAACCCGGATGAGGGGTCGGTCACGCTGGGCACCAATCTTGAGATTGCGGTTTTCGACCAGACCCGCGCGCAGCTGGACCCCGAAATGAGCCTTTGGGACAGCCTGACCGGTGACCCCGAGATGCGTGTTTCCGGCAAGGCGGATCAGGTGATGGTCGGCGGCCAACCCAAGCATGTGGTCGGCTACCTCAAGGAGTTTCTGTTTGACGAGGGGCAGGCCAGAGCAGCCGTTAAGTCACTGTCCGGTGGGGAAAAAGCTCGTTTGCTGCTGGCAAAGCTGATGGCCAAACAGTCGAACCTGCTGGTATTGGACGAACCGACCAACGATCTGGATGTGGAAACACTGGATCTGTTGCAGGAACTGCTGGACGATTATGACGGCACCGTTTTGCTGGTCAGTCACGACCGGGATTTCTTGGACCGTGTGGCCGCAACGACCATCGCGATGGAGGGTAACGGCCGTGCAACCGTCTATGCCGGGGGGTGGTCGGACTACCTCGCTCAGCGCGGCGAGGTGGCTGATAAGAAAGAAGTAAAAACAAAAGCTTCCAAGCCAAAGGTAAAGCAAGAGGCGCAGCCGAAACTGGGGCTATCATTTTCAGAGAAACACCGTCTTGAGAAATTGCCTGCCGAGATTGAGCGGCTTGAGGCGGAAATCAGAAAGCTTGAAGAGCTGATGTCCGATCCCGAGCTTTTCAGCCGTGAACCTGTTAAGTTTCAGAAAGCGACCGAGGCTTTGGTCGAGCGGCAGGAAAAGCTGGCCGCAGCCGAGGAAGAGTGGCTGATCCTCGAGGAAAAGGCCGAGGGCGCCTAGATCAGCTTTCGGGCTGTGGCCGGCTATCCGACCACAGTTCATTTGAGCGAGCTGTTTTCATCGGTAGGTGATCAGCCACGCTCAGCGCATTCGCAGCGCGCCGTCGATACGGATGACCTCGCCGTTCAGGTAACCCATTTCGACGATGAACCCGGCCAGTCGCCCGTATTCGCGGGGGTCGCCAAGGCGCACAGGGTTGGGAACGTCAGAGGCCAGTTGTTGCTGCACCTCTTCGGGCAGACCGGCCAGCATCGGAGTCATAAAGATTCCGGGTGCGATGGTCATCACGCGGATACCGGACGCGGCTAGATCCCGTGCCATGGGCAGTGTCATACCCACCACACCGCCTTTCGAAGCGGCATAGGCAGCCTGACCCTTTTGCCCATCAAAGGCGGCAATTGAAGCCGTGTTGATGATAACCCCACGCGCGCCATCCGGTTCTGGGTCGTTCTTTGCCATTTCCGCGGCTGCAAGGCGTGAAACGTTGAATGTACCCACAAGGTTGATGTCTATCGTGCGCTGAAATGCATCAAGCGGGTGCGGGCCATCCCTGCCTACGGTTTTCATGCCAACCGCGATCCCGGCGCAATTCACTGCCGCGTTGATCGCTCCCATCTTCTCGCGGGCATGGGCGATGGCCGCGGCCACGGATGTTTCATCGGTTACATCCGTCTGGGCGAAATGCCCGCCAATTTCTGTTGCGACCTGGCTGCCTCGGTCCACATCCCGGTCCAGAATGGTTACCTGTGCATTGTTTTCTGCAAAAAAGCGGGCCGTTGCCTCACCCAGCCCCGAGGCGCCTCCGGTGACAATGGCTGCGGTGGTCGATAGGTGCATCTGGATCTCCTTCCAAAAGATATGAACATACGTTCATTTAATATCAGCCAAGGGACAGTGTCCATAGGGGGGCGTCGGGCAGGCGGCCCTTCCTCAAGGCTTTCTCAGGTCAGCTTCAGGCGTTCTTAATGTTGAAATCTCAAATCGACACTGAACGCAATCGAGCGTCTGGGTGGCGCATTTGAGGAGGACAAACTATGCGAATTGGAACCAAATCAGGGCTTTCCGCTTTGGTTGCCGCTCCGTTTCTGGGGATTATGGCGGCTGGAAGTGCGGCCGCTGCACCAGAGGTCTGCAACTGGAAAACGGCGCGGAATGCTGCAAACAGCGGCGATTATGCGACCATGTGTGAGTGCACGCAGGTAACCCCCAGCTTTCTGGAGCGCTTGCAGAAACGTGCGGATTTCGAAACCACATTGCGAAACACATCCGCGCAATGCCCGGGGTTGGCCGCCTTGTTGACCGACTTTCCGACAGCATCAATCGTAAGCGCGGCAAATGCGGGCGAAGACCGCAGTTCGGACCCAAGCCGTCCGGTCACGCCGGTTGGCGGCGGTGGAACAGGGTCCGGGGGGTCGGGCGGTAACGGTCCCGGCAACGGCGGTGGCGATGATCCGGGTGGCGATAACCCGGGCGATGATCCGGGTAACGGTGGTGGGGATGATCCCGGTGACGACAACCCAGGTGATGACCCCGGCAATGGAGGTGGCGATGGCCCCGGCAAACCTGGAAATGGCAATGGTCCCGGCAAAGGGGGCAATGGTCCGGGTAAAGGCGGTAACGGCCCCGGAAATGGCAATGGAAACGCTGGGAACCCCGGCAATGGCGGGGGCAATAATGGCGGCTCTGGCCCCGGCACCGGAAACGGTGGAGGTAACAACGGCCACGGCGGAGGTCACGGTAATGGCGGCGGCGGCCATGGAAACGGCGGAGGCAAAGGGGGCAAGCGATAAGCCTGCAAGTGACGGATTTGCTCATGCAAAACAGAAACGGCCACCCAATTAGGTGGCCGTTTTTCTTTCAGAGGTCTTAGTTAACCCAACTGAACCAGCGCGTGCCGTTTCTTGCCGGCGCTTAGTTTGATTGGCGAGGACAAGGCGCCTGCGTCGATCATCAATCCCGCGTCTGTTAAAGAAGCGTCGTCCAGTTTGGCGCCGTTTTCTGCAATCAGGCGCTTGGCCTCTTTGCCAGATTTCGCCAGGCCAGACTGTACGATCAGTTGCACGATGGATATCGGCAAGTCTGCTTCGCCGACCGTTAGGGTCGGCAGATCGTTCCCGACGCCACCTTTTTCGAACACTTCGCGAGCGGTGGCCTCGGCGTTTGCCGCAGCCTCGGCCCCGTGCAGCAAGGAGGTGACCTCGTTTGCCAGGCGGATCTTGGCCTCGTTGATCTCGGACCCCTGCAATGCGCCAAGGCGGTCACACTCATCCACAGGCAGTTCGGTGTACAGCTTAAGGAACCGCCCAACATCCGCGTCGGTGGTGTTGCGCCAAAACTGCCAGAACTCATAGGGTGAGCGCATCTCGGCATTCAGCCAGACCGCACCGTCTTGCGATTTGCCCATCTTCTTGCCATCGCTGGTGGTCAGCAGGGGTGAGGTCAGGCCATAGATCTCGTTATCCAACACGCGACGGGTCAGGTCGATACCGTTGACGATATTGCCCCACTGATCGCTACCGCCAAGCTGTAGGACACAGCCATAGCGACGGTTCAGTTCAAGGAAGTCATAGGCCTGCAGGATCATGTAATTGAATTCGAGGAAGGACAGCGATTGCTCGCGGTCCAGCCGGGATTTCACCGATTCAAAGGCCAACATCCGGTTGACCGAGAAATGCCGGCCGATGTCGCGCAGGAAGTCGAGGTAATTTAGGTCGTCCAGCCACTCTTCGTTGTTCAGCATCAGTGCTGCGTTTTCTGCGTCGCTATCATAGTCGATATAGGCGGCAAACACCTTTCTGATGCCTGCGATATTGGCGTTGATCTGGTCCGGGCCCAGCAGGGGGCGCTCATCTGACCGGAAGGACGGATCGCCCACCTTCGTGGTGCCGCCGCCCATCAGGGTGATCGGCTTATGACCTGTTTTCTGGAACCAGCGAAGCATCATGATCTGGATCAGGCTGCCCACATGTAGGGACTTTGCCGTTGCATCAAACCCGATATACGCCGACTGACACCCGCTGATCAGCGCCTCGTCAAGGCCCTGATAATCGGTGCAGTCAGCCAGAAAGCCGCGCTCGATCATCGTGGCGATGAAATCCGATTTGGGGTGGTAGGTCATATCGTGCCCTTTGGGTTAATGTTGCGGGGCAGTGTATAGGCGGTGGGGCTGACAAGGAAAAGGCACCTTGTCCAAGAAAAACACGCGGCTTATGTGATCTGGCTTGCCTTGGGTTTGCGTTAACGTGCAGGTTGTGGACAACGCGACGACAGAACGGGCGCGAACAGGCGAAAGAGGGCTGGCGTGGGTCGGGCAATTAGCAAATCAGGCGTATTGACTGCATTGGGTGCAATGTCGGGGACCTCGCTGGATGGCGTGGACGCGGCGGTGATCAAAACGGACGGTTACAGAATTCTTGGCTTTGGGCCCACCGGATACCGCGCCTATTCAGATGCGGAGCGGAAAACGCTTCGTGCTGCATTGGGACAGTGGCATGGCCCCGAGGTGGATGCCGCGGCGGAATTGGTTACGCTTGCCCATGCCGAAATACTGGCGGACTTCGACAAGATTGATCTGATCGGGCTTCATGGTCAGACCCTAGCGCATGAACCAAGCGGGCGCGGCACGTTGCAGGTGGGTGACGGCGATGGCCTGACGCAGGCCTTGGGTGTCCCCGTCGTTTGGGATTTCCGCAGCGATGATGTGGCGATGGGGGGCGAGGGCGCTCCGCTTGCGCCCTTTTTCCACTTTGCCTGTGCCAAGTGGATTGAGGCCAACCAACCGCTTTGTTTTCTGAACCTGGGTGGGGTCGGGAACCTGACCTATGTAGATCCCAGGTTTGATGGCCCTGAAATACCAGGTGCGCTCTTGGCTTTTGACACCGGTCCGGCCAACGCACCGGTTGATGATCTGATGCAGGAACGTCTGGGTCTGCCCATGGATCGCGACGGCGCGGTTGCGCGCGGCGGTAGGGTCGAGGCCGGAGCACTTGAACTGTTTCTGGCAGAGCCTTTCTTTAACAGGATGCCGCCGAAATCGCTGGACCGGAACGACTTTGCCGAGATGATCCGCCTGGTTCAGGAATTATCAGATGCTGATGCAGTTGCCACGCTTACCGGCATGTGCGCCGCCGGAGTTGCGCAAGGGATCGAGCATTGCCCGGAACCGCCGTCGCGTGTGTTGGTGACAGGAGGGGGACGGCATAACCCGGTCCTGATGGAGATGCTGCGCGTTTCGCTGGATTGTCCGGTGGAGCCGGTCGAAGCGGTTGGTCTGGATGGGGATATGCTGGAAGCACAGGCCTTTGCCTATCTTGCTGTCCGTGTCGCGCGCGGGCTGCCGACCTCTTGTCCCGGCACCACAGGGGTTAAGGCACTGGTCGGGGGCGGGATGGTCAGCGTTCCATCGAGCGAACGTAGTCTGACGTAAATTCTGAATACCCGTCAGAGGTCGATTTCAAATGTGCTTTGGTCCAGTCATGCAGCGTTGGCAGCTGGTGAAACGGCACGTTTGGAAAGGCGTGGTGTTCGGCGTGATAGGGCATGTTCCAGGCCAGAAATCGGACCAATCGGTTGGTGAACGTAGTGCGCGAGTTTTCAAGCATATTCGCCACCGGCGGGCAGAGACCGTGTTCCGCAAGCAGGTACAGCCGAAGAACGGGCTGTGCCACCAAGACCGGCAACAGCGATAAGCTGACCACCAAAGGTGACACCAGCAGGCTTGCCCCTGCAAGCGCGTAAATGGCCAGCAGGACACGGGCCTCAATCCGCATGGCCTTATGTTGGCGATGCGGCAAATAGGGCGCCTCGATCCGGCCCATTGCGTTACTGATCACAACGCGCGCCATTCCAGACCAATAGGGCCAACCACTCAGATAGATCAGCAGGCTCGGCCAGCTGTCGGGCCGCGGTTTGCCCCCCAGTTCGGGGTCTTTGTCCGGGTGGTTGGTCCATTTGTGATGCGCGAGGTGAAAGTATCGAAACCAGGTAAAGGGCAGGGCGATTGGGATTGAGACAAGATGCCCAACCGCATCATTCATCCAGCCAGTCCGAAACGGCGTTTTGTGGGTGCATTCATGGCTGAGGGTGAACAGAAACACCAGCAGCACGCCTTGCGGCAGGATCAGCAGCGGCCAGAGCGGGATTTGCACGGCGATGCCTGTACTCGTTGCGCTCAGCACCAATAGATACAGAACCAAGTGCCTCAGACCCGCCGCGTCAGACCGCATCTGCAGCCGGTCTTTGGCCTCGGCCGGGAGTGATGCGATGAGGGCGCGGTGATCCATCGGTCAGCCTCGGGGGATGTCGAACCCTGGGGCGGCGAGTTCGAACCCGTCGAATTCAAACCCCGGGGACACGGTGCAAGAGACCAGCGTATAGGCCCCGCTGCTGCGCGCGGCCTGCCAGTGATCCTTGGGCACGATCAGTTGTGGTGCGCCTTGCGACAGGTCCGGGGTCAGCATGTGGTCGGTCGCCGGGCCAGTTTCGGTTGCGCTGAGCGACAGCACCAAGGGTGCCCCTGCGTGATACAGCCAGATCTCGGTCGCATCGACGCGGTGCCAATGGCTGGCCTCGCCCTCGGGCAGCAGGAAATAGATGCAGGTTCCGGTCGCACGGCTCTGGTTCTTGGCGCGCCAGGTTTCGCGGAACCAGCCGCCCTCGGGGTGGCGTTGCAGGTTCAGGTGTTGGATGATCTCTTGTGCGGTCATGGGGCCTCGGGTGTTTCTGAGAGATTATGCACGGGTTTGAACGATCCGCTATGGTATTCGTCCCGATCAGGAATATGTTTGGGCAATGACCCTGATGATCCCCTTCGACAACAGTTACGCCCGTTTGCCAAACAGCTTTTATGCGCGGCAAGCGCCGGTGCCGGTTCGTGCGCCTCGCTTGATTGCTTTCAACTCCGATCTTGCGCAGATTCTGAGAATCGCGCCCGGCGAGGTGCATGAAATGGCCGAGGCCTTTTCCGGCAACACCCTGCCAGAAGGGGCGGAACCGATTGCACAGCTCTATTCAGGGCATCAGTTCGGGAATTATAACCCCCAGCTTGGGGATGGGCGCGCGGTTTTGCTGGGCGAGACAGTTGGGACGGATGGCGTCCGACGGGATATCCAGTTGAAGGGATCAGGCCCGACGCCGTTTTCCCGACAGGGTGACGGACGTGCATGGCTGGGTCCGGTGCTGCGCGAGTATGTGGTGTCCGAGGCGATGCACGCGCTGGGCATCCCGACCACAAGGGCGCTGGCCGCCGTTGAGACTGGCGAGGCCATTTTTCGAGAAGGTCCAATGCCTGGTGCGATCCTGACCCGTGTCGCACAAAGCCACCTGCGCGTAGGTAGCTTTCAGATCTTCGCTGCGCGTGGACAGTTGGACAGTCTGCGTCGACTGACAGATTATGCCATCCAGCGCCATTACCCGCAGGCCGACGGCCCGATGGGTCTTTTGCGCGCTGTTGTCGACGCACAATCGCAGTTGATTACCGCATGGATGAGTGTGGGATTCATCCATGGGGTGATGAATACTGACAACTGCTCGATCTCAGGCGAAACCATTGATTACGGCCCTTGCGCCTTCATGGATAACTATCATCCCAATACCGTCTACAGCTCGATCGACCGCATGGGTCGCTATGCCTATTCCAACCAGCCCGAAATCGCCGTTTGGAATGCAGCGCAGCTGGCGACCGCGCTGATCCAGCAGTTCGACGATAAAGCGGCCGCCGTCGCTGAGGCCACCGAAATCGTCCACGGGATGCCGGATCTTATGCAGCAAAATTGGCTTGCAAGGTTCCGGGCAAAGATCGGTCTTGTGACGCAGGAAGACGGCGATCTTGAGATGATCTCGGACTTGCTGAATTGCATGGCGCAGAACCAGGCGGATTTCACCAATACCTTCCGGGCGCTGGGCGGCGATCAGGCGCGGGATCAATTCACCGATCCGCAGGCCTTTGATCAATGGGCAGACGGTTGGCGGTCGCGGCTGTCTCGTGAAAAAAAACCTGCTGAGGTGATTAACAAGGCCAATCCGGCCTTTATCCCGCGCAACCACCGGGTCGAACAGATGATCCAGGCGGCGGTGCAGGGGGAATTTGACCCATTCCACCGGCTCAACAATGTGCTGTCCCGGCCCTATGAGGATCAACCCGGCGCTTTGGATCTGACACGGCCACCGGCACAGGATGAGGTTGTTCAGGCGACCTTCTGCGGTACATGAGTTCCTCACACCTGTTTTCGCAGTCAGCTACGTCGGTGTTTCGCCATGCGCTTGCTTTGGTGAAGCCGGCTTGCAATCAACGATGAGCAGCGCAATCCTGCGATCTCAAACGGACTTTCAGGAACCCATGTCTCAGACCGCAATCCTGCGCATCGCCAGCTATAATATTCAGAAATGTGTCGGACTGGATCTACGTCGACAGCCCCAGAGGATTCTTCAGGTCATCGAAAGCCTGCAGGCCGATATTGTCGTCTTGCAAGAGGCCGACAAACGATTGCCTCCGCGCCCTGCGGCCCTGCCGCATTTCATGCTGGACGAAGCGGGATGGCAGATCGTTGATTTGGGTGGGGCTGGCAGCTTGGGGTGGCATGGGAATGCAGTGATCTGGCGGGGTGATGCGATCCGTGTCCGGCAGACCGGGCATCACGAATTACCGGGGCTGGAACCGCGTGGGGCTGTCAGGGTCGAGTTTGACACACCAATCGGTCCGCTTCGGGTGATGGGCATGCATCTGGGGCTCTTGCCCGCCTCACGCCGTCAGCAAATCACCCACCTCAGACGGTGCGATGCGAATCTTGAGGATTTGCCAACTGTCTGGGCGGGGGATTTCAATGAATGGTCCCGACAGCCGGTTCTGGATCACCTGGCCCCGGATATGCACTTTCTTCCACCATTCCCCAGCTTTCCAGCGGCACAGCCGCTGGGCGCGCTGGATCGGATCGCGCTCGGCGCGGGGCTTGAGGCTGTTTTGCATGGCGTGCATTCGGTGCGACCCGCGCACATCGCCTCGGATCACTTGCCAATCTGGGCCGATCTACGGCTTGTAGCTTAGCCGGTAAATCCCCTGTAGCGCCGATCACGCATACGGTTTAATACAGAGAACCGAATATATGCCGAGGGTTCCTATGTCCGACACGATCATCGCCCGTTGCGAAGCCAAAGGCCTGCGTATGACAGGACAGCGCCGCACGATTGCACAGGTGCTGCAACAAAGCGATGATCATCCCGATGTCGAAGAGCTCTATTCGCGCGCCTCGCAGGTTGATTCTGGTATTTCCATCGCCACCGTCTATCGGACCGTCAAACTGTTCGAAGAGGCCGGGATTCTAGAGCGTCTGGAATTCGGTGATGGTCGCGCGCGGTACGAGGATGCCGAACGGGACCATCATGATCACTTGATCGACATGCAGTCAGGTGAAGTCATCGAATTTGTAGACCCTGAGATCGAAGCGCTACAGGAAAAGATTGCAGCTAAGCTGGGCTATAAGCTGAAAGGGCACCGGCTGGAACTGTATGGCGTTCCGCTAGACCACGACTGATCCATCACAAAAAACGAACGGCCTGCGCACGGGAATTCATGATTCCCAGGCGGATATTGCTTGCCTGACCGCCCGGCATCGGCTTTTGCTTGGATATGACCGGCTGAACGCGCCGCAATATTCTACGGACAAAACTATGAACAACGTGAACGGCATTTTGCTGGTCGTCGGCGCAATGGCGACCTTTGCACTTGAAGATATGTTCATCAAACACCTGTCGGTCACAGTGCCAACAGGACAGATCATGGTTCTTTTGGGCCTTTCCTGTGGTCTGGTCTTTGTTGGTATGGCGGTGTTCACACGCAAACGCATCTTTGATGCTGCCGCGTGGCAGACTTTGCCCCTGATACGTGCGCTCTGCGAGGGGTTCGGGGCCGTGGCTTTTGTGACCGCGCTGTCTCTGGTCGATTTGTCAACGGTTGCCGCGGTGTTTCAGGCAATGCCTTTGGTCGTTACAATGGGGGCGGCGTTGTTCCTGGGCGAGCAGGTTGGATGGCGGCGATGGAGCGCAATCGGCGTTGGTTTCATCGGTGTTCTCTTGATCATCCGACCGGGGTTGGACGGGTTCCAGCCGGAAACCCTTTTCGTCGTGGCCAGCGTTGTGGCTATTGCCGCCCGCGATCTGATCACACGCAGGCTGGATGTGCGTGTGGCCTCGGCAGTAGTTGCGATGCAGGCCTATGGGGCGGTTACCATTGCCGGTTTTGTGCTGATCTCGATGGCCGGCCAGCCGGTCGTTGCACTGAACCAGGCGCAATTCGGGCCGCTCCTGGGCGCGATTGGATTTGGTGTTCTGGGGTATTACGGGATTGTCAGTGCAATGCGGATTGGCGATGCCTCGGCCCTGACCCCGTTCCGATACACCCGGCTGGTGTTTTCTATCGCGGCCGGAATGCTGATGTTCGGGGAACGCCCGGATATGATGACGGTTGCCGGTGCCTCGCTGATCCTGGGGTCGGGGCTCTATACATTCCTGCGCGAACGGCGTCTGGCGCGGTCGCTGGCTGTCGCGGCCTGACGGATCGTCGCAGGTTTGCGCAAACAGGCTCTCAGATCTGTGTTAGCGATAACATGAGTGGTTTACTTTTTGCCCTATACTGATATGAGGCTGGCAACTGATTGCAGCCACAGGGACGGGCCTCATGAGCACCATCATCGACATCCATGCACGCGAAATTCTGGACAGCCGGGGCAACCCGACCGTCGAAGTGGACGTGATCCTGGAAGACGGCACCATGGGCCGTGCCGCCGTCCCGTCGGGTGCCTCGACCGGCGCCTATGAGGCGGTCGAAAAGCGTGATGGCGACAAATCGCGCTATATGGGCAAGGGCGTGCTCGAAGCGGTTGCCGCCGTAAATGGTGAGATCGCCGAAGAACTGGTTGGGTTCGACGCGACCGAGCAGGTGGCGATCGACCAGACTATGATCGAACTGGACGGCACCGAGAACAAAGGCCGTCTCGGCGCAAACGCCATCCTGGGCGTTTCGCTGGCAACGGCCAAGGCGGCAGCGGATTTCACCACGCAGCCGCTGTTCCGCTATGTCGGCGGCACCTCGGCCCGTATCCTGCCCGTGCCGATGATGAACATCATCAACGGTGGCGAACATGCTGACAACCCGATCGACATTCAGGAATTTATGATCATGCCGACCTCGGCCGCGAATATCCGCGACGCGGTGCGCATGGGGTCCGAGGTGTTCCACACTCTGAAGAAAGAGCTGTCGTCGGCAGGTCTGGCCACAGGTGTCGGCGACGAGGGCGGCTTTGCCCCAAACATCGCCAGCACGCGCGAGGCACTGGATTTCATTCTGAAATCCATCGAAAAGGCGGGCTACAAGCCGGGTGAGGAAATCCATCTGGCTTTGGACTGCGCCGCGACCGAGTATTACAAAGACGGCAAATACGTCCTGTCCGGTGAGGGCAAGAGCCTGACCTCGGAAGAAAATGCCGACTATCTGGCCGCTCTGGTCAACGACTATCCGATCATCTCAATCGAAGACGGTATGTCTGAGGATGACTGGGACGGCTGGAAGGCCCTGACCGACGCCATCGGCGACAAGGTGCAACTGGTGGGCGACGATCTGTTCGTCACCAACCCCACGCGACTGGCGGAAGGGATTGAACGCGGCTGCGCCAACTCGATGCTGGTCAAGGTGAACCAGATCGGATCGCTGACCGAGACGCTGCGCGCCGTCGATATGGCCCATCGCGCACGCTATACCAATGTGATGTCGCACCGCTCGGGCGAGACCGAAGATGCCACGATTGCCGATCTGGCAGTGGCCACGAATTGCGGTCAGATCAAAACCGGATCATTGGCGCGGTCAGATCGGTTAGCCAAGTATAATCAACTGATCCGTATCGAAGAATCTCTGGGTGAGATTGCCGAATACGCAGGGGCCTCAATCCTCAAGCGCTGAAAACTGTAAGCCTGAATTTTGATTGCCTGGCCTGTGGAAATGGGCCGGGTTTTTTGTGTTGGATTGTAGGTTTTGCCCATGTCTAAATCTCAAACCGGCACTTTAGCATGATTGGGTCAGAAGAAACTTGGGAGGTTATGAATAGTATTATCTAGATATATTAATGACTTATATAGGGGTCCTGCGCTAGCGATCCTTATGTGTGAACTTTTTCCTTTTTGTTCTGTAGTGCGCATTCGTATCATATTGAAATAACAGATAAGGGGAACACTATGAATGGTTCGAAACTTCTTCTGGTAGCGTCTGCACTCAGCACTGTATTTCTGGTTGCTTGCTCAGAGCCTGGAACATATCCGATCACCGGTACGGCAGTGTCCCCTGACGATCCGGTGGCAAACCTTGAAGCTCCGGTTTACATCCGTCGCGGTGAGGCCCGGTAGGGTCTGTCAATCTTTCGCGGGTGGTCTTGTTGTTCAGCCACACAGAAATGGATCAAAGGGTTTTGCTCATCAGCATATAGCGGTCACGAGGCTTGAAACCTGTGCGTAGATACAGTTTCTGTGCCGTCTCGTTTGTACGATCGACTTCAAGATGCAAGGCTGTGAGCCCCGCGCTCGCCAACGCCTTGGGCAAATCCAGCAAGACTTCAGACGCAATTCCGCGCCCTCGCACGGCAGGACGAATATAGATCTCATCCACGAATCCATCCATGCCGCCGAATTCAACCGACCACCCAAAGGTCAGGATGACATAGCCCAAGGGTGCGCGACCGGGGCCAATCAGGTAGATGCACCCAAAAGGTATTCCCTCGAGAAGAGGCGCAAGCGCATTGCGCGTCTGATCGGCATCCTGGGTAATGCCTTCTTCGGCGTGAAAGGCGGCGACCAGACCAACCAGACGTTCCAGATCCTCGGGGCGAGCAAGGCGAAGTGCGGCGCTCATAGTCGGGCCAGCCGATCCGTGAGCAGATCAAAAAACCCGCCAGCGTCAATTTCTCCGATGAACAGGGCGTTGGGTTTTCTGTCGGTAACACCCCACCAATCGGCAACTGTCATGCCCAAGGTCAGCTTTGATTGGGTCTCGACCTCGACATTCACCAGCCGCCCGGTAAACAGTACGGGCTTGATTAGATAGGCAGTCACGCAAGGGTCGTGTAGCGGAGCACCTTCCGAGCCGTATTTGTTTTTGTCGAACCTTTCAAAGAAATCGGTCATCTCGGCCACCGCGACACCGGCCTTGTTTCCAATTCTACGGAAGGCATCGTTGCGCGTCTTGGTCACCAGAGCTTTATGCGTGACATCAAGCGACATCACCACAATGGGACGTCCAGATTTGAACACAATATCAGCGGCTTCTGGATCGACGTAAATGTTAAATTCGGCGGTTGGGGTGATGTTTCCAACTTCGAAATATGCCCCTCCCATCAAAACGATCTCTTGAACCCGGTCAACGATGTCAGGCGCTTTGCGGAACGCTGTGGCGATGTTGGTCAATGGCCCAAGGGGACAGAGCGTAACGGAGCCTGGTTCATGCGCGCGCAACGTGTCGATGATGAAATCGACGGCATGTCCTTCGGACAGCGGCATCAGCGGATCCGGCAGAACCGGCCCATCCAAGCCAGTTTTGCCATGCACATGCTCCGCGGTGATCAGGGGGCGCTCTAACGGGCGGTCGCATCCGGCATAGACGGGGGTCTGGGTATGGCCAGCCAGTTCGCAGACAATACGCGCGTTTTTGGCTGTCAGCTCTAAGGGTACGTTGCCAGCGACTGCGGTAATGCCCAAAACCTCAATTTCGTCGGGGCTGGCAAGCGCCAGCAGAATGGCGACGGCATCGTCCTGTCCCGGATCGGTGTCTATAATGATTTTGCGAGCGGGCATGATCGTCTCCGGAGGTCGTGAAGGTGGGACACTCGCAAGTGTCCGAGAGCTTGTCTAGCGGTTTTACGTTCTGGCCTCGGCCTTTGCCGGCGGGAGTTTGCCATTGGCCCGATGTTCCTCGATCTTCACCTCATCCCAAAGCGCGTCCATCTCTTCCAGCGTGCTTTCCGTTGGGGTTTTTCCCCGTGCAGCCAGGCGCGACTCGACCTGTTCGAACCGGCGGGTGAACTTGGCGTTGGTCCGGCGCAGGGCGGTCTCGGGCTCGACCCCAAGATGGCGGCCCAGATTGACCATAACGAATAGCAGATCGCCGAACTCATCCTCTAACGCATCCACATCCATCCGGTCGCGTGCCTCTTCCAGCTCGGCAGCCTCTTCGGTAATCTTGGCCAGCACATGGCTGGCATCGGGCCAGTCGAATCCAACACGGGCGGCACGTTTCTGCAATTTGAGAGCACGCAGAAGGGCGGGCAGGTTGGCGGCGACACCGTCCAACGCGCCTTGTTGTTCTTTACCAGCACGTTCGGCTGCTTTGATGGCTTCCCAGTCCAGTGTTTGCTGCTCTGCCGATTTGTCGCGGGATTCGTCGCCAAAGACATGCGGGTGCCGGGCGACCATCTTGTCCGACATGGTGCGCACCACGTCCTGAAAGGTGAAATGCCCGGCTTCTTCGGCCATTTGTGCATGAAAGACAGACTGGAACAGCAGATCCCCAAGTTCGCCCTTCAGCTCATCATAAGCCTCACGTTCGATGGCATCAGCGACCTCATAAGCCTCTTCGATCGTATAAGGAGCGACCGTGCCGAAATCCTGCTCGATATCCCATGGGCAGCCGGTTTGAGGGTCGCGCAGTCGGCGCATGATCTCTAACAAGCGTTCGATGCCAGCATCGCTGTCATGGATCAGAGGATTTTCGGCCATTGCGAACCCTTTCGTTCCGGTGTCAGATGCATCCATTCCGCAGTCACGATCAGGAGTCCACCCCAGATGCCCGTCGTCAACCGAATTGCCGATTTCTCTGCCGATATGGCCGCATGGCGCCAGCATCTGCATACGATCCCCGAGCTTGCATTCGAATGCCACGAAACCGCGGCCTTTGTTGCCGACCGGCTGCGAGAGTTCGGTGTCGACGAGCTGCACGAGGGCATCGCCACCACAGGGATCGTTGCGATCATCAACGGGCAGGGCGAAGGACCGACGATTGGTCTGCGCGCTGATATGGACGCTTTGCCTATCCCCGAGGAAACAGGGGTCGCGTACCAATCAACCAAGCCCGGAAACATGCATGCCTGCGGTCATGACGGGCACACCACGATGTTGTTGGGCGCGGCGCGCTATTTGGCGGAAACCCGAAATTTCCGTGGACGCGTGGCGCTGATCTTTCAACCGGCCGAAGAAGAGGGTGGTGGCGCGGGCGTCATGGTCGAAGAGGGGATCATGGACCGGTTCGACATTTCCCAAATCTATGCATTGCACAATGCGCCTGGAATTCCCGAAGGATCCTTTCAGACAACCCCCGGGCCGATCATGGCTGCTGTTGATACGTTCGAAGTTCACATTCAGGGCCTTGGTGGCCATGGTGCCATGCCGCATGAAACCCGGGATCCGGTGATGGCGGCCTGCGGTATCGCCCAGGCGATTCAGACCATCGTCAGTCGTAACAACTATGCTTTGGACAGTCTGGTGATCTCGGTCACGCAAATCCATACCGG
The DNA here is from genome assembly GCF_059609985.1 of Ruegeria sp. YTSA219. Taxonomy (NCBI): domain Bacteria; kingdom Pseudomonadati; phylum Pseudomonadota; class Alphaproteobacteria; order Rhodobacterales; family Roseobacteraceae; genus Ruegeria; species Ruegeria sp. YTSA219. The sequence goes on along the minus strand of NZ_JBXWMT010000002.1, from coordinate 108,834 downwards.
CACCGTGAACAACGTGATCCCCGATACCGCCTTTATCAACGGCACTGTGCGCACTTTTGATCCGACTGTGCAGAAAATGGTGATGGAGCGGATGGAACAGATCGTACAAGGACAAGCCCAATCCTATGGTGTCGAAGCGCGGCTGGACTATGAGGTCAACTATCCTGCAACAATCAATGACGCCGACAAGACTGGTTTTGCCGCAGAAATCGCGCGTGATGTTGCCGGTGCAGATCGCGTGATGACCAATGTCGACGCGATGATGGGGGCCGAGGATTTTTCATACATGCTGCAGTCGCGCCCCGGCGCTTACCTGTTTCTGGGGCAAGGCGAGGGGGCCGGATTGCATCATCCGAAATACAACTTCAACGACGACATCGCGCCGGTTGGGGCGTCTTTCTTTGCGCGGATCGTCGAAAAGGCCCAGCCTTTGGGCTGACAGGAGAAAGACATGGCACTGGAAGATTCAAAGAATTTCGTCGATGAGGCGTTTACCAATCCTGAACTGAAAGGCGTCTCGTACGAGAATACTTTCGGGGGGGCGATGTCATTTTTGCGCCGCTTGTATACCAAGGATCTGACCGGGATCGATATCGCCGTAACCGGCGTGCCATTTGATCAGGCGGTGACGAACCGCCCCGGTACGCGTCTTGGGCCACGCGCCATCCGCGAGGCCAGCACGTTGCAATCCCCGGATGAGCCTTATGGCTGGCCGTTTGATGCGCTAAGCGAATTGGCAATCGTGGATTATGGGGACATGGCTTATGACTACGCCAATATACCTGCCTTTCCGGACACATTGACGGACCACATTCGCACAATTCTCAACGCTGACGTGGCCTCGGTGACGCTTGGTGGGGACCACTATATCAGCTTTCCGATCCTGAAGGCCTATGCCGAGAAATACGGGCCAATGTCCTTGCTGCAATTTGATGCGCATACGGATACATGGGCTGACGACGACATGTCCCGCGTGGATCATGGGACCATGTTCTACAAGGCGGTCAAATCAGGGATAGTGGACCCTAAGCGTTCCGTTCAGGTGGGTATTCGTACGACGAACGAAGATACTTTGGGGGTCAACATCATTGACGCTCGGGAGGTGTACGAGTCCGGTCCCGCCGCCGTGGCGCAAAAGATCAAAGGCATTCTTGGTGACAACCCGGTTTACCTGAGCTTCGATATCGACGGTCTGGACCCGGCCTTTGCGCCTGGCACGGGAACGCCGGTCTGGGGTGGACTGAGTTCGATTCAGGCCCAGATCATCCTGCGCGACATTGCTGGGATTAACATCAAAGGCGGGGACGTGGTCGAGGTTTCGCCGCCCTATGACACCTCAGGTGCGACAGCGATTGCAGGCGCACATGTGGCGACGCAAATCATTTGCCTGCTGGGATGGAACAAGCTGAAGCCTTAACCTTTGGTTAGCCATCTTTCCGGTATCAGGTTAGCAGCAGGGCAGGACGGAAGACATAACGGCATGACACAATTCAACCAACCAATCAGCGGTAACGATCTGGCGCGTTTTTCCGGCCCAAACACGTTTATGCGCCTGCCGCAGGCGGATACGTTGGCCGGATTGGATGTGGCCGTAATAGGCATCCCGATGGACATTGGCACCTCTTGGCGGTCGGGGACACGGTTCGGACCGAAACAGATCCGCAGCGAAAGTGCGATGCTGCGGCCTTACAATATGGCCACCTTTGCGGCCCCCTTCGACAGCCTGCAAATCGCCGACATCGGCGATCTGGCGATCAACACCTTTTCGCTGTCCGACAGCCTAAGGATCATCAAGGAAAGCTATGACGCGATTCTGGCGCAGGGTGTGACACCTGTGGCGATGGGGGGCGATCACTCGATCACCTTGCCGATCCTGCGGGCCATAGCCGCGAAACACGGGCCTGTGGCGCTGGTGCATGTGGATGCTCATGCGGATGTGAATGATGAGATGTTTGGGGAAAAGGAAACCCACGGCACCGTTTTCCGGCGCGCCTATGAAGAAGGGCTGATCGTGCCGGACAAAACCTTTCAGATCGGCATCCGAGGCTCTGGCTATGCGGCATCGGACTTTACCGAGGCCAAAGGGTGGGGCTTTCGCCAATACCCCGCATGGGAGCTTTGGCAGCAGAACCTGACGGTCATGGGCGCGCAGATACGCAATGAGATCGGGGATCATCCGGTCTATATCTCCTATGACATTGACAGTCTGGACCCGTCTTTCGCCCCCGGAACCGGCACGCCCGAGATCGCCGGGTTAACCACACCGCAAGCGTTGCAACTGATCCATGCCCTGGGCGGGACAAATGTGGTTGGGTGTGATCTGGTCGAGGTTTCTCCGCCGTATGATCCCTCTGGCAATACGGCGCTGACCGCTGCCAATCTGCTGTTTGAACTGCTGTGCATATTGCCCGGAGTGACGTCACGGTAGGGATCACGGCAGTCTCTTGTTTGCTATGCGGAACTGCATATGGTTCCGCAATCTAACAGAGTGGAAAAGATGAAAATGGCGCTGTGGCTGATTGCTGGTCTGATTGTCCTTGTGGGGGCGTATATACGGCTTGCGCCATCTGATCCCGCCATCTGGCACAATACCCCCGTCGGCGACGCGAACAGAGACCTCCGTGGTGGCGTCGTGCGAGTACTTGAAACGGGGCCGGACGGGTTGGCGCAGTTGAACGAAATCGCTGCGTCCGCTCCGCGTACAAAGGTTCTGGCCGGGTCAATTGATGACGGGATGGTCACCTATATCACCCGTACCAAAGTGATAGGTTTTCCAGATTACACAACCGCCCAGCAGAACGGCGATACACTGCGCATCTATGGCAGGTTGCGCTTTGGTCGCTCAGATTTTGGGGTAAACCGAAACCGCGTTGATGGCTGGCTCGCGCGGATGCAGCCCTGAGGACAGGCATCCTTCCTGTACCTCGCGCCACATCGGAACGTTCAGTGACATCTGACATTGTGCAGTGAAAATGCGACCGTCGACCTGCAGGCAGATCATCTCACCCAATTCAACGCGTGACCCGGATTTGTCAGTGCAATAGCAGTCCTGTACCTTGCCGCCGGGACCGACGACATCGGCCATCACGGGCGTCGCAAAAAGCGATAGAACCAGAACCAACCGTCTCATGCGGGGCAGCTTAGCATACGGACAGCCCTTGACCATAGCCCCGGATTAAGAGACACCGCCCGGATGATCCCCGAAGAACGCCTTGAACAGATAACTCAGCGATTCCAATACCTCGAAGCAGCCATGGCAGATGGTGCTTTGGGCGGCGATATTGCTGTGCTGGCCAAGGAATATTCGGACCTCAAGCCCGTGGTCGATCAGATCATGGCATGGCGCCAGCTGGTCACTGACCTTGCCGAGGCCGAGGCGATGCTGGCCGATCCCGATATGAGGGAGCTGGCCGAAGAGGAAATCCCCGACCTGCAGGCCCAAATTCCCGGTGCCGAACACGCCCTGCAACTGGCCTTGTTGCCTAGGGATGCAGCCGATGCGCGCCCGGCCATGCTGGAAATCCGTCCTGGAACCGGTGGTGATGAGGCCGCGCTTTTTGCGGGCGACCTGCTGCGCATGTATCAGCGGTATTCCGAAGCGCGCGGTTGGAAATTCGAGATTATCGAGGAGCAGGCGTCGGATCTAGGCGGCATCAAAGAGGTGGTTGCCCATATCAAAGGCGACAACGTCTTTGCCCGTTTGAAATACGAATCTGGCGTTCACCGGGTGCAGCGGGTGCCGGAGACCGAAAGTGGCGGGCGCATTCATACCTCGGCGGCGACGGTGGCGGTTCTGCCCGAGGCCGAGGATGTCGATATTCAGATCGACGCCAATGATATCCGTATCGACACGATGCGCAGCTCGGGTGCGGGTGGGCAGCACGTGAACACCACCGATTCGGCCGTGCGGATTACACACTTGCCCACCGGGCTTGTGGTGACCAGCTCCGAGAAATCTCAACACCGCAATCGCGAGATCGCGATGCAGGTTCTGAAGACTCGACTCTATGATCAGGAGCGTCAGCGGATTGACAGCGAACGCTCGGCAGATCGGGCGAACCAGGTCGGGTCTGGCGACCGGTCGGAACGGATCAGGACCTATAATTTCCCGCAAGGCCGCATGACGGACCACAGGATCAATCTGACGCTGTACAAGTTGGATCAGGTGATGCAGGGCGATCTGGATGAGGTAATCGACGCATTGACCGCGGATGATCAGGCGCGTCTCCTGGCCGAGATGGCGCAATGACCGGCGGCCAGACAGCGGCTCAGGCAATGGTGGCCGCTACGGCAAGATTGCGTGCGGCTGGTGTGGCTGATCCGGCGCGGGATGCGCGGGTTCTACTCGCCCACGCCGCCCGGATCGAAGCAAGTCGCGTGACACTGATTACACCCGAAGAGCTTTTACCGGATATTGCTGAGCGATACGAGCAACTGATCTCGCTTCGGGTCATTCGTGTGCCCGTTTCTCATCTGTTGGGGGAACGTGAGTTTTACGGCCGTCGGTTCAAAGTTAGCCGGGACGTGCTGGATCCACGCCCGGAAACAGAGGTTCTGATCGAGGCCGCGCTGAGCGAACCCTTTGACTATGTCCTCGATCTGGGGGTTGGATCGGGGTGCATCCTGATCACATTGCTGTCCGAACGCACCAGTGCATCGGGTATTGGTGTGGATCTGAGTAAGGCGGCCTGCCTACAGGCCAGTGCAAATGCCGTGCAACACGATGTTCAGAACCGGATCGAAATTAAGCAATCCGATTGGTTTGGAGACATTGAAGCTAAATTTGACCTGATTGTTTCAAACCCGCCCTATATTTCCCTTCCGGAAATGGACACCCTGGCACCTGAAGTGCGGGACCATGAGCCGCGGATGGCATTGACAGACGAAGGTGACGGCTTGGGGGCCTACCGCAGGATTGCTGCCGCCGCCCCGGATTTTCTATTGCCCCATGGTCGGTTACTTGTCGAAATCGGACCCGAGCAAGGGCAGAGCGTCGCATCTTTGTTTGACGCAACAGGATTGACAGACGTACGGATCATTCCCGATCTGGACGGTCGCGACCGCGTCGTTTTCGCCAGAATGCCTTCATGACGGAACATTCTGAGGCCGAAATGCGCCGATTGATATAAAAAAGGTACAAAAATTGGGACAAACCTCTTGTCTGCACGCTCTGGACGTGTTTACTCAGGTGTAGTCAGAGAGGTTGACGCTGTTACAGCGGGCCCCTGACGCCAAGCCCAAAAAAGCCGACATCGTGTCATAGCTAAGCCCTTGAGCAGTGCAAGACGCGAACTGATCGGCAGCGAACGACAAGGCTGACTAAAGTAGATGAGATCTTCCAAATCCCGCTCTCGGGCAAAGAATAACCGCAATCGTCCTTCTGGCGGCAACGTCGTAAACCGAGTTTTCGACAGTTCTGGCCCAGAGGGCAAAGTGCGTGGCACGCCGCAACAGATTATTGATAAATATAATCAGCTTGCACGCGATGCTCAGTTGTCTAACGACCGTGTAGCTGCCGAAAACTTTCAGCAGCACGCCGAACATTACCTGCGTTTGCTTAGCGAAGCTCAGCGTGAAATGGATGCACGCCGTGAGGAGCAAGAGCGTCAGAATCGCGAACGCCAGGCTGAACGAGATCGTGAGCGTACCGAGCGTCAGGAACGCGAAACCGTCCGCCAGTCGGATCCCGCTGAAGCACCTCAACCTGATGTGATGGGGTTTGCCGCTGACGCAGCTGCTCCGGAATCCGGGCTTGTAGAAACGCCTGAAAGCAAAAGCCCTGAAGAGGCCGAGAAAAAAGAAAAACCGGCCCGCCGGCCTCGGGCGCGCAAGCCCAAAGCCGCACCTGCTGCGACTGAGGACGCGCCCTCTGGCAACGGTGATACGCCTGAAGCGGCAGAGTAAATCAGCCAGTATAGAAAAGAAAAACCCTGCGGTCTGTTAGGCCGCAGGGTTTTTTGTTTCAGGATCTTTTGACTTCGCGGGCCAATGCGCAGAACGCTTCTAAAGGCACTTGTTCCGCACGTTCGGTGGGTTTGATCCCGGCGGTTATCAGGCGGTCTTCGATATCGGGTGCGACGCCTTTCAGTGAAGCCCGCAGCATCTTGCGGCGCTGATTAAATGCGGCGGCAACCACGCGGGACAGGGTGGCTGGGTCAGCCGGATATCGTGGTTGAGGCAGGGCGGTCAGGTGGACCACAGCGCTTGAAACCTTGGGGGGCGGGGTGAACGCGCCGGGTGGCAGTGACATGGCGATGCGCGCGTCGGCCCGCCATTGGGCAAGGATGGCCAAGCGGCCATAGGCTTTTCCGCCGGGTTGGGCGACGATCCGTTCCGCCACTTCGCGCTGAAACATCAGGGTCAGGCTTTGCCAGAACGGAGGCCATTGCGGCGGAGTCAACCAGCGGACCAGCAATTCGGTACCGACGTTATAGGGCAGGTTCGCCGCCACACGGATCGGAGGGGTCAGATGCGTAAGCGGATCAATCTCAAGCGCGTCACCGTTGATGACCTCAAGCCTGCCGGGATAGGCGGCGGAGATGTCATTCAGGGCAGCGATACAGCGGGTATCTTTTTCAACTGCAACAACCTTGCGCGCACCTTCTGAAAGTAGCCCACGGGTCAGCCCGCCGGGGCCGGGGCCGATTTCCAGAACATCGCATTCCGCAAGATCTCCGGCCTGCCGCGCGATCTTGGCGGTCAGGTTCAGGTCCAGCAAAAAGTTCTGGCCCAGCGACTTGCGAGCCGAGAGTTGATGCGAGGCGATAACCTCGCGCAGAGGGGGAAGGTTGTCGATAGTGCTCATGATCCGATCACCGTGGCGCGGTTTGATAGGAGAGCGCCAGAGAATTTTTACCTCTGGCCGGGATATTTACAGCCCGCTGAAGGATCAAGAGCTTTGTGCCATCTGCTGGGCAAGTTTCAGCGCTTCGATCAGGCTGGTCGGGTTTGCAAGGCCTTGCCCCGCAATGTCCAGTGCAGTCCCGTGATCGGGTGAGGTTCGGATATATGGAAGGCCTAGTGTGACGTTCACACCGCGATCGAAATCCAGCGTCTTGATCGGAATCAGAGCCTGATCGTGATACATGGCGATGGCGGCGTCATAGCGCGCGCGCGCTGCGGCGTGGAACAATGTATCCGCGGGGTGCGGGCCGGTTACGGTATACTCTTTGCGGGGCAGCTCCGCGATCAGCGGCGCAATCCAGTCCAGTTCTTCTTGTCCCATCTTGCCGCCTTCACCGGCATGCGGGTTGAGGCCCGCGACGGCTATCCGCGGGGTGGCAATACCGAACTGTGATTGTAGTCCCTGGGCGGTGATTTCGATGGTTTCCCGCAAAAGCTCGGGCGTAAGCTCGCAAGGAACGCGTGAGAGCGGGATGTGGATGGTTGCTGGTACAACGCGCAGCTGGTCGCTCGCCAGCATCATCACAACACGTTGGGACCCAGCCAAGGCGCCCAGAAATTCAGTATGGCCGGGGAATGAGAAACCTGCCCCGTCGATAAGTGCTTTCTTGTGGATCGGTGCGGTACATAGCGCCGATGCAGAACCGGACTGAACCAGCGCCACGCCGGTTTCAATGGCAGTGACAACTGATCTGGCGTTGGCTGGATTAGGGTGCCCAGACCGGTTGGGGGCTGGAAAGTCCAGTTGCAGTACGGGCAGGGCAGAGCCACAGATCTCGACCGCCTGAGAGGCGTCGCTGATCTGTACCGACGGTGTCTCGGGCGGCAAATGCGCGGCATCGCCAATATAGAAGAAAGGGCAGGTGGTTCTAAGGCTGGCCCAGGCTTTTGCGGCGATCTCGGGCCCAATTCCGGCCGGGTCGCCGCAGCTGAGCGCGATTGGCTTCATTGTTCAACAATAGTTGCGTCGGCACGCATTTGCCCCAACAGGCTTTCTGCAAGTGTTTGCAGCCTTTGCTGGGTCAGAGCATTGGCGACATCTGCACGCGTTGTCTCTTCGCCAAGGTTGCGGGTACGTGTGCACAACATCACAAAAGCCAGTGTTTGGCCGTTGTTACGGGTCAACGTGGTTGAAACTTCGTTCAGGTCCAGTTTGGCTAGTTCCAATGCGATATCGCGCGGGATTTCCGACGGTTTGCTGACATTCCGCTCTAAGACTTCTGCTGGCTTGTTTTGCACGATACCGTACAGATCATCGCAAGTGTCTATTTCTTCTTTCAGCTTTTCGGCTGCGGCCAGTGTTTCCGCGCTACGACCACCGGGCATGTAATAGACAGCATAGTCGATCTCGGAATAGGTGGGCGTACTCGCAGCGGTCTCACGCAAACCGCGCATCTGAAACAGTGCAACGGCATTGGGCAGCGGAATGGGCTGGGTGATGTCACCATTTTTGAGCCCGATGATGACCGGCTGCAGCGCCGGGGGCAGATCGGTCAAGTTCAACCAGTCAAGGCGCCCCCCATTGGTGCGAGTTCCGGCCGCCGAGTACTGTGTTGCGGCGGTTGAAAAGGAATCATAGCCCTCGATCAAGGCGATCTCTTCGGCCAGCAGTTGAACCTGTGGCAGGTTTTGTTGGTTCACAGGAATAATGATTTCCGAAAGAAGGACTTGCAGGCCACCACTTCCAGATTGTCCAAGTGCGCGATTGATCTCGTCTTCCGATGGTCTCGCCTGCGACAGAAAACGCGCGCTGACGAATTCACGCCAGGAAATCTGATCCTCGATGAAATCCCGAACCGTCTCACGGTCAACACCGGCATCCGCCAGAAGCTGCAGGAATTCGTCGCTCGAAAGCTGACCGCGGGCTGCAAATTGGTCTATTCCAACCTGAACGTCTTCGGGGGCGACCACGATTCCAGCGTCGCGCATCGCCTGTTTGCGCAGGCGGTCGTCTATCAGAGCTTTGCGCACGTCTTCCTCGGTTGCGCCGGGAACACCCAGAATCGACAGGAATTGCAGGCGCTGTTCCAGCTCATACCAGGTCACGATGTCTTGATTGACCTTTATGGCAGGCGAGAACAGGTTCTGCGCCACTGCCTTTACAGGTGCTATGGCAATCGAAACTGCAACCAGTGCCGGAGCAACCAGCCCGATATGGCTGGAACGAAAGAAACGTGAAAAACCTGTTATCAACTGCATCTTCTCTTGTACTGTTTGCCGCCACCTTCGACAGAATATCCTGTCAGAGCTACGGTAAAGCCGAATTCGGTCGAAGGCTCAATACTTGATGACGAGGTATAGCGCCTGCTGACCGACATGTTAACCTGAACACACTCGTTCCGGTACGTGATACCCAACCCATATCTGATCGGTTCAGATTCGCTCAGGTCATACCGCGCCTGAGCACGGGTTTGCCAGTTCTGATCGATGTCGTACCGCCCGCGCAACCAGATCTCAGAAATCTCATCGTCGACATTTTCTGCGGGATCGGGTTCTTGCCAGACATAGCTTCCGCTGAGGGCCGTTGTTTCCTTTTGCCATGCTGCACGCAGCTCGGCCTTGGCAAAGCTGAAATCTCCGTTCACCAAACCTCGCCCGGCCAGAGACCACCCATTGGGCGTTTCAAGTTGACCGGCGATCAACACATCGGACGAAGTGCCCTGAAGGCCCGATGTAAGGTTAAAGTCGGGATCAGCATCCGCACGAAAGACCTGACCGATCGTGGCACGCGCTTGCCAGCCCCTGGAGCCATAACGCGCCCAATTCATCCCAACAACGCCGCTGACTCCATCTTCGCGCCTGTCCTCGGCAGGGAATCGGGACAGGGATAACAGGTTACCCTGGTCAAACTCCTGAAACGTACTTTCGTCGATAGGAACATCATTGTCGGAGACATGCGTCCACCCGATCTGCGCGATGGGTTCCAGCAACTGGGTTGCGCCCGACGCCTCGCGGCGAGTCATTGGAAGGCGCAGCGTCAGTGCGGCACGCGGGGTCGTGCGGGTCACCTGATCGGGATAGGCGCTGTCGTGGCGGATATTGAACGTGTCGATTGACGCGCCTACTTGGGCATCTGCACGCAGCCCCCAGCCCAGTATCCAGCTGCGCAGCCATTCGGTATCGAAGGTCGCTCGGGCAACATCGCGCCCGATAACGTCCTCATTGCTCGTTCTTTCATGGGCATGGCCGATGAAAGCCATCCGCACCTCTCCTCCGACAGCTGCCGGGAAGAAGCGTTTGCGATAGTTCAGGTCGAAGATGCGAGAAGGAATCTGATCCTGATCCTCGCTATCTCGCAAGGTTTTATAGTGGTTTAGGCTGGTCCGGAAAGCGGTATCGCGCTTGATCCTTTCCAGGGCAATTTCGCTGCGCAGACGGTCAAAGTCGGGCAGGCCGTAATCAGCCAGATAGGAATCGTCGGACGTGGTTCGAATGTTGAAGGTCAGGCGATAGTCGTCCGGCAGATCAAACCAACCGTTGGTAAAGAAATATCCGCGCGCCTCGTCCCGTTGAAGGTCATCGCGAGTATGCGCGCCTTCGATTTTGATCCGTCCGTTCTTAAAGGCCTGACGATAGCGATAGCCCAGAGTTCTGGTCTTGCCGGAAAGGTAAGGTGTCAGCGTGAGGTCCTTATGATCTCCAAGCTTGAAGAAATAGGGAACCTTTATGCCTGTGCCCAACTGCGAGGTGGTGCGGACCGATGGGACCAAAAAACCAGTCGCCCGGTCCAGCGTTGGATCGGGAAGACGCAGGTAAGGGAAATAGAAGACCGGCACATCCAACACCCGGAATTGCGCACCTTCGAAATAAAGCTGTCGTTCCAACTGATCATGGGTCACCTTGCGGGCACGGATTTGCCAGAGCGGTGGCCGCCCATCCGTGCAGACATGGCAAGACGTCGCCGAGACTTTGCTGAACTGGGTGTATCTGCCGCCAGCACGTGTCGCCTGCACCGAGGCAATTTGCACCTGTTGGTCGAACACCATTCGGGCGCCGATCAAAAGGCCGTTGAGCAAACCCCGGTCGAGTTCTGCGGAATCCGCCAGAACTGTCGTTCGATTGCCCTGATCAATCCGGATCGGTCCTTCCAGTGTAAGCTCACCGCTTTCGCGGTCGTACAAAATCCGACTGGCCGTCATTTTGACGTCACCCTGAAACGCTTCGACATTGCCCTCTGCGATCAGCACACGCTCTGGGGTTATGAAAATCTTGTCGGCAACAAGTAAGGCTGGTGGCTCTTGCTGGGACGCGTCCGTCGTTTGATCCTGTTCCGGCAAAGTCTGGGCCAGGACACCCGAAGGCAAAGACAATGCAACCGCACCCGAGAGCAATAGCAGAGCGAATTTGCGCATCAGCCATCCTCCGCGTGCAACAGCAGGCCAAGAGAAAGAAGGATGGCCGCAAATGGCGGGGCCCAGGCTGCAACGAAGATAGGCAACTGACCGTTTTCTCCCAATATTTGCGCGAAATTACGGACGAAATAGATGGCGAAGCCCAGTAACACAGCCGTCAGCACCGCTATTCCGGTGCCGCCGAACCGGACATGCCGCATGGTAAAGGCCGCGCCAATCAAGACCATTGCGACCAGAAACAGAGGTCTTGCCAGTTGGACCTGAAACCAGACCTCGTATTGCTTGGTCGAAAAGCCCGCCTCGCGCAGGTCTCGGATCAACTGGGGCAAATCGTAGACAGACATCGAATCCTGGTTGGCCAGCCTGTCCAGAATGCGCTGACGTGTCAGGGTGGTCGGAATCTCCAGACGATCATGCTCTTTCGAGCCAGCTTCGGGATTGATGCCGTTCATAAGCGGCCAGATCTTGGCATCCTGTAAAACCCAAAAACCGTCTTCCAACTTGGCCTGTTTGGCAGAGATCTGGCGTGTCGGCTGACCAATCGCGTCGAATGTTATTATGGTGACGTCCTTCAACAGCAGGGTGTTACCGTTGGACGTTCGGCGCGCGTGGACAACCGATTGGCCCTCTTCTGTAGCTTGCCGTAACCACAAACCCTCACTGCTGATCGAAAGAGCTGAGCTGGTGCGGTTACGGTAGGAATCGGAAAGCCGTTGGAATTCTTCGGAAGTTGCGGCAGCAAACGGGTTAAGCACCGCAACCGCCAAGGCTCCGATCAACAGGGCCAAAGTTACAGGTGCAAGCAGGACGCGAATTCCAGATCGCCCGATCGAGCGCGTCACCACCAATTCCGAGCTGCGCGCCAATCCGATGAACAACGCAATCGTGGACAGGATGATCAGCAGGGGCAGCATCTCACCGATGGCGGCGGGCGTATTCAATAGGGTCAGATACAAAAGCCGGCCAAATGACAGATCGACCTCATCAAAGCGCCGTACCTGTTCAATCAGATCGATCAGAATCATCAGCGTCAAAAAGATACAGCCAATGACCAGAAAGCTCTGGGTGAACCGGCGGGCAAAATATCGATCCAGGATCACAAACGCGCCCCCGGCATCACTGCGTTGCCTGCAGCGGGGGCCTTGAAGTTAAGAGAATCAGCGGTACATGCGCCAGCGCGCAACGGCCTATGCCTGCCCCGATTTGCCAATTCGCCCTCCCGCTCTCCGACCCTGCCGGAACTTTTTCCGCGACTGTAATGCAAATGCCCGGCGGGGAAAACTGCTATCTGGTCAATGCGGTCGCCGCGGGCTAGGTCTTGGGAAACAGATTTTCAGGAGTTCCCAATGAGCAGTCTTGTTCCAATTCAGTTTAAGGCTTTTGACGTGGACGTGATGGCGCAGACCAAAGGGCGCGTCGTGATTATTGTCTCGGATGAAGGCAAGATGAACCCAGCTGCACGCCGCGCCAACCGTCTGACCCGGGGCGCAGTCGCGCGACTTGTCGAAAGCGACCGGTTCGAAAAGGTGAAATCCGGCGATGTAGTCTCTCTTGCCTGGCCAGGCGGAATGGCCGCTGAAGCGCTTGATATTCTCGTGCTGTCGCGCCGTGCCGATGCTGCAGAGGCGCGCAAGGCCGGGGCGAAGCTGGCCAAATTGTCTGATCACCAGCCCTTGTTGGTCATGGCCGGAAATCAGGCTCGGACCGAAGAACTGGCATTGGGGATCGTTTTGCGCAGCTATGATTTCGATGCCCATAAAACCCGAGATTCGGATGAAGCCGGACCAGTAACAATCAGTCATCAGAAACATGATGAGGTCGAAGCCTCATTCGCACCGCTGTATGCGATTGCCGATGGCGTTCGGATGACACGGGACCTGACCAATGAACCCGCCAATGTGCTGACAACGACCGAATTCGCGGATCGTTTGTCCGAAATGAAGGCACTTGGCCTGGACGTCGAAGTGCTCGACGAAGACAAACTGGCCGAATTGGGTATGCGCACCTTGTTAAGCGTCGGGCAGGGCTCGGTCAGCCCGTCCAAGGTTGTGGTGATGCAGTGGAATGGAGGCGACAAGGATGATGCGCCGCTGGCGCTGGTGGGTAAGGGCGTCGTGTTTGACACCGGCGGCATTTCCTTGAAACCCGCTGCAGGCATGGAAGACATGACTATGGACATGGGTGGGGCAGGTGTGGTCGCCGGCACCATGCGGGCGCTGGCCAAGCGCAAGGCCAAAGCCAATGTCGTGGGCCTTGTCGGGCTAGTGGAAAACATGCCTTCGGGCAATGCCACGCGCCCCGGCGATGTCGTCAAGTCGATGAAGGGCGACACGGTCGAGGTCATCAATACCGACGCCGAGGGCCGTTTGGTCCTGTGTGATGTGATGTGGTACGCGCAAGAGCGGTTTGCCCCCGTGGGCATGATCGACCTGGCAACATTGACCGGCGCGATCATCATTGGGCTTGGGCATGAGAATGCCGGTGTCTTTTCGAACAATGACACGTTCTGCAACGCCTTCCTAAAGGCTGCCGGGGCCGAGGATGAGGGCGCATGGCGGATGCCGCTGGGCAAAGCCTATGACGAGCAGCTGAAATCGCGTATCGCCGATATGAAGAATGTCGGTGGACGACCTGCCGGATCCATCACTGCTGCGCAGTTCCTGCAGCGGTTCGTGAAGGACGAAACCCCCTGGATCCATCTGGACATTGCTGGGGTGGCTTCGATTGCAACCGAGACATCCTATGCGCCCAAAGGGGCCACCGGTTGGGGTGTCCGCGCACTGAGCCGGTTCGTGCAGGACAATTTCGAATAATCCAATGGGCGCCGTTTATTTCTATCACCTGACCCGCCAACCGCTGGAAAACACCTTGCCCGTGTTGCTGGACAAGGCGCGGCAGGCCGGGTGGAAGATAGCCGTGCGGGGAACTGATCCCGCACGGATGGATTGGTTGGACGAAAAGCTGTGGCAGGGCCCCGAGGAAGGGTTCCTGCCACATGGCCGCACCGGGGGGCCGCATGACAGGGACCAGCCCATATTGCTGACGACAGGGGCCGAGGCCGCAAATGATCCGGCTTGCGTGATGGCTGTTGATGGTGCCGCGGTTGAACCCGAGGAAGTGAACGCGCTGGAACGCGTGTGCATCCTGTTCGATGGGAATGATGATCAGGCTCTCCAACATGCCCGCGGGCAATGGAAAACACTGACCGGGGCGGGCTGTTCGGCGCAATATTGGTCCGAGGAATCGGGCCGGTGGGAAAAAAAAGCCGAGGCATAGGGCCTCCGCAGATTTCAGGAGAATGAGCGATGGAAATGAAGCCCCTGGGCCGTACTGGAATCATGGTGACAGACCTGTGTCTGGGTACGATGACATTTGGTACGCAGACATCCGAGGCCGACGCGCATACTCAGATGGACATGGCACTTGATGGGGGCATTAATTTTGTCGATGCCGCCGAGATGTATCCGGTGAATCCCATCTCGAAAGAGACGGTGGGCCGGACCGAAGAAATTCTGGGCAACTGGAACGCCGCCAACCCGTCACGGCGTGGTGAATATGTTCTGGCAACCAAGCATTCTGGGGCAGGGTTCGCACATGCGCGCGATGGCGCACCGATTTCACCGCAGACAATCCCCGAGGCGGTCGAAGGTTCCTTGCGCCGACTGCAAACGGATTGCATCGACCTTTATCAGTTTCACTGGCCGAACCGCGGCAGCTATATGTTCCGGCAAAACTGGACCTATGCGCCTTCGGGGCACAATACCGATGAGGTTCTGGACAATATGCACGAGTGCCTTGTTGCCCTGAAGGAACAGGTCAACAAAGGAAATATCCGAGCGTTTGGCCTTTCGAACGAAAGCGCTTGGGGCACCGCTCAGTGGTTGCGGATCGCCGAAGCCACCGGCACGCCTCGCGTGGCATCGGTTCAGAATGAGTATTCTTTGATGTGCCGGCATTTCGACACCGATATGGCCGAGCTGAGCGCGCATGAGGATGTGGGGCTGATGGCCTTTTCACCGCTTGCCGCCGGATTTTTGACCGGGAAATACCAAAACGGCATGGTGCCCGAGGGTTCGCGGATGTCATTGGTGCCTGAGGTGGGTGGACGTCATCGCAGACGGGCATTTGAGGCGGTTGCGGCCTATCTAGAGATCGCTGACCGCCACGATCTGGACCCGGTCCATATGGCGCTGGCCTGGTGCCGGACGCGGCCCTTCATGATGTCGGCCATTTTCGGCGCGACAACGGTGGCGCAGCTTGGGCATATTCTCGACGGTAAGGAACTTCGCCTTTCTGGGGAAATCCTGACTGAAATCACCGAAGCGCATCGCGCGCATCCTATGCCGTTTTAGGGACGCTGGCCTCGTCTCCGCAGGCGGAGCCTCCCCCGAGGTATTTCAGCCAGATGAAGCAGATCCGCTTAGTGATGGCTGGGTTGTGTCCTGTCTTGCCTCAGGTCCCGGGCCGAAAGGCCGTGCGCTGTGCGAAAGGCACGGGAAAAGCTGGATTGCGAGGCGAAACCCGTCGCCAGAGCCACATCCATCAGTGACATATCGGTGTCCGTCACCAATCTGCGCGCCTCGGCCAGTCGGAGCTGCAGGTAATGGTCCTGCGGCGTGGTGTTCAGGCGCAGGCGGAATTGCTGTTGCAGGGTGCGTGAACTGGTGCCCAGGGTTTCGGCGATATCTGCCAATGGCATAGGGTCGTCCAGTGCGGATTGCATCAGCGTATTGGCTTTGGCGGTCAAAGCTGTGTGGCGGTGCGGCGCACCGGTGCGGCTTTGTGGTTTTGTGGGATCAGGCGCACCGTCATAGAGGAACAGACCCGAGACGCGGGCGGCAAATCCGGCGCCATGGCGGGCGGCGATGATATGCAGCATCATCTCGACCGCTGGGATCGCCCCGCCCGAGGTCAGGCGGCCTTCAGAAACGGTAAACCGGTCAGGGCGCACGTCCACTTCGGGGAAGCGGGCAGAGAAGTTCTCCAAATCTTCCCAATGGGTGGTGGCGGCGTGGCCGTCCAGCAGGCCTGCCTCGGCCAGCAGCCAGGGACCGCCATCAATACCTGCCATTGTGGCGCCGGTCTTGGCGATGCGGCGTAGGCCGGCCAGCAGGCTGGGTGTGGCATGGCGGGCCAGTTGGAACCCGGCAACGACAATCATCAGATCGCAGGATTGCAGCCGGGCCAAAGGTACACCCGGAACCGAAAGCGCACTGGTCAGCATGGCCGGTTCAGCAGTGGCTGTCACATAATCCCAGTCAAAGGCCGGACGATCCGCCAACCGATTGGCGGCGCGCATTGGATCAACGGCCGACGCAAAGCTGAGCGTGTTGCATTCGTCCAGCACCAGCACAGCCGTTTTCAGGGCACGATGTTCGGGCTGCAATATGTTTTTTGCGGATTTCATCAAGTTCGATTCGCATTCTGACAAGTGTTTGACCAAAGCTGCGCCAAACTCGGGGGCGAAAGCAAATCGGAATCCGTGGAGAAGCCTGGGGAAAACTCAGGGTTAACCGGGTATAAGCTGGGGAGAACGCCATGCCTTTGGAAATGAACCGCGAAGTCTTCATTACGTGCGCCGTCACAGGCTCGGGTGGGACGCAGGATCGCAGCCCGCATGTGCCGCGTTCGCCAAAGCAGATCGCCGACAGCGCGATAGCTGCAGCCAAGGCAGGGGCGGCGGTGGTGCATTGCCATGTGCGCGACCCTGAGACCGGAGCGCCTTCGCGTGATCTGGCACTGTATCGTGAGGTCACAGATCGCATTCGCGATGCCGAGGTCGACGCCGTGCTGAACCTGACTGCTGGCATGGGTGGCGACATGGTGTTTGGCGGTATCGAAAACCCGCTGCCGCTGGCCGAGGCGGGAACTGATTTGGTTGGCGCGACCGAGCGTGTGGCCCATGTGGCCGAATGCCTGCCGGAAATCTGCACCCTCGACTGCGGCACCATGAATTTTGCCGAGGCCGATTATGTGATGACCAACACCCCGGGTGCGTTGCGCGCGATGGGCCAGATGATGACCGATCTGGGGGTAAAGCCCGAGATTGAGGCCTTTGATACCGGTCATCTGTGGTTCGCCAAGCAGTTGGTGAAAGAGGGCGTTCTGGAACCGAACGCTCTGGTTCAGCTGTGCATGGGCGTTCCATGGGGTGCGCCGGATGATCTGAACACCTTCATGGCGATGGTGAACAACGTGCCGGACGACTGGACCTTCAGCGCGTTCTCATTGGGCCGGAATGAGATGGCCTATGTGGCCGCTGCGGTTCTGGCGGGCGGCAACGTGCGCGTCGGGCTGGAGGACAACCTGTGGCTGGACAAAGGCGTGCTGGCCGAGAATTGGCAACTGGTAGAACGCGCGGGTAGCATCATCGAGAATATGGGCGCGCGGGTGATCGGGCCTCAGGAGGTCCGCGAGAAGCTTGGGTTGGTGAAGCGGGCGCCGAAAAGCTAGGCGGGCCATGTTCCGCCGAGTTATTTCATGGGTAGTCGGATGTTTGCTCGTTGGATTGGTTCCAGCGTGTGGCTTGGTCGGAAATGAAGGCTTTCGAGCGCGTCAATTTGCTATTCAACCTGTCGAAGCGGTGAATTGGTCGATCTTTGACGAGCCGTATTTCGAAGTGGCTGCGTTCAGACGCAAAAGCAAGAACACGAAACGGCTTTTTGTGAGGCTTGAGGGACAGCCATACCCTAGCTATCAATTGCGTGACCCGGACCGGACCGAATGTTTTGGGTACATCGCAGGAGCAAGTGATTGCTTTGAAAACCACCTGAGCGTGCCTACCCGGCGATCCGAGTCTGCACTTGAATATGACATCACTGCCGCAAGCCCCACAAAGTTTCACATCATCTACGTGGGTGACGGGGAGCAGATGGTTGTATTGGCCCGCCCAGATAGGTCGTTTGCAGTTGTACTGAGCAGAGATTTAACGATCACACAAAATCAACTGACGATTGCGCGTGACGTACTGAGCGAAAATGGGTTTGACCCTCAAGAGTTGAAAGTAGTGAAGTGATGACAAAAACAGCAGCAATCATTGGCGGCGGAGTTATCGGCGGCGGATGGGCCGCGCGGTTCCTGCTGAACGGTTGGAACGTTCGGGTATTCGACCCGGACCCGGAAGCCGAGCGTAAGATCGGAGAAGTTTTGGACAATGCGCGCCGCTCGCTACCGGGGCTGAGCGACGTCCCGTTGCCGCCTGAAGGTGCGTTGTCATTCCATGATGATATAGTCGATGTGGTACAGGGTGCCGAGTGGATTCAGGAAAGTGTGCCGGAACGGCTGGACCTGAAGCTGAAAGTTTACAAGGGCTTGCAAGAGGTTTGTGATCCGGGTGCGATCATCGGCTCCTCGACTAGTGGGTTCAAGCCGTCTGAATTGCAGGACGGCGCGCTGCGCCCCGAACAGATCGTGGTGACGCATCCGTTCAACCCGGTTTACCTTCTGCCGCTGATCGAACTGGTGCCAACTGGCGCGAACCCGCCCGAGATGATCGAACGGGCGCAAGACGTCCTGAAATCGGTCGGGTTCTTCCCGCTGCACGTCAAGAAAGAGATCGACGCCCATATCGCTGATCGGTTCCTTGAGGCTGTCTGGCGCGAGGCGCTGTGGCTGGTCAAGGACGGTGTCGCCACGACCGAGGAAATCGACGAGGCGATCCGTATGGGGTTTGGCATCCGTTGGGGGCAGATGGGTCTGTTCGAAACCTATCGTGTCGCCGGCGGCGAGGCCGGGATGCGGCATTTCATGGCGCAGTTCGGCCCGGCACTGAAATGGCCCTGGACCAAGCTGATGGATGTGCCCGAATTCACTGAAGAGCTTGTGGATCTGATTGCGGATCAGTCGGATGCGCAATCAGGCATGCATTCGATCCGCGAGCTGGAGCGTATCCGCGACAACAACCTCGTGGGGATGATGCGCGCACTCAAGGCGCAGAACTGGGGCGCGGGGGCGGTGCTGAACCAGCATGACGCGCTACTGAAACCGGGTGCGCTGCCATCATTGGAGCAAGCGGATCTGAGCCAACCGATCCTGACTCTGTCTCGTGCCGTGCCTTTGGATTGGACCGATTACAACAGTCACATGAACGAAGCCAAATACCTTGAGGCCTTCGCTGCCGCCACCGACCGCTTCATGGAGATCATCGGCTGCGATATGGAATATATCTCGTCCGGGGGCAGCTATTTCACCGCGGAAAACCACATTCGTTACATGAATGAGGTCCATGCGGGCGCAAAGATTGAGGTACGCACCCAGATGCTGTTGGGGCAGGGCAAGAAACTGCACGTGTTCCACAGCATGTATAGCGGTGAGACGCTGCTGGCGACCGGGGAGAGCTTTTTGCTGCATGTCAGCCTGGACACCCGTCGCCCCAGCCCGCCATCGCCCAGCATTGAGGCCGCGATGGCCCGCATCGCCGAAGCGCAGGCCGGATTGCCTTATCCCGAAGGGGCCGGGGTTGCGATCCGGAAACCCTCATGACCTGCCGGGTGTTGGTGACGGCTGGCGCTTCGGGTGTTGGTCGGGCTATGGCAGAGGCGTTTGATGCGGCCGGGTATGAAGTCTGGATCACAGATATTGATCGGGCGGCGCTAGATGGCGTGCCGGGTCATTGGACAGCCCACCATGCTGACGTGGCGGATGAGGGTGATATGCGCGCCGTCTTCGCCGCGATTTCAGATGCGGGCGGTCTGGATTCGCTCTGCGCCAATGCGGGGATTGCCGGGCCGACCAGCGCAATCGAGGATATCGACCTGAAGGACTGGCGGGGGTGCGTTGCGGTCAATCTGGACGGGGCGTTTCTGGCCGCCAAATACGCCGCGCCTATGATGAAATCTGCCGGTGCCGGCAGCATCATCCTGACCTCATCCACGGCGGGGCAATATGGCTATCCCTTTCGTGCGCCCTATGCCGCGGCGAAATGGGCAGTGATCGGATTGATGAAAACACTGGCAATGGAGCTTGGCCCCCACGGCATACGCGCCAATGCGATTTGCCCCGGCGCGGTCGAGGGGCCAAGGATGGAGGGCGTGCTGGCGCGCGAGGCGGCGACCAAAGGCATGAGCCGGGACGAGGTCTATCAGGGCTATGCCTCGGGCACGTCCATGGGTCGTTTCGTCGAAGCGCAGGACATCGCCAATATGGCTGTCTTTCTGGCCTCTGGCGCGGCGCGGTTGGTGTCGGGTCAGGTGATCGCGGTGGATGGTCACACGGTCAATCCCGACCCGAAACTGTAACCTAGCCCTGGTTGGGGCCTCGGATTTGGCGGATGGTCTGACGAACGGCTTGCCAATCGCGGGCTTGCTGAGCGTTCCCGGCGGCCTCGCATTCGCGCATTTTCATCGCGGCTTCTGCCTCGGCCTGGTCACCGTGCGCCGTGTACAAAGCCCGTGCATATTGGGCTGTTTTCAGTGCGTCCATTCCTGTGGTCCTCCGTCTGTGGTCGGAATGCCCGAAAGTTCGCGCCCGGCGACGATACCACAGGTTGTACGGGGATGCATCACATGTCGCGGGAAATCGCTGCTCTGAGCTGTTGCAGGTGCTCTGGAAAGTCCCGTGCGGTCACGACCGCCTCGCGAACCAGAGTGTCGAAATGGCGGCTGAAAATTTCAATCCGGTCGCGATCGCGAAAGGCCATGTAATGGCTTCCTGCGTAAAACACGCAAAGAAGTGGACCGAAAATCGTTACGGGAGCCGAATACAGCCGTTTGGCATCGAACAGATAGATACGCAGCCGTGGGTAGAGCTGTTCACACAACTCCAAAAGGTGGTCAATCTGATCCAGCCGCTTGCGAAGGCTAAGGCCTTGATAATAGCCGGTTGCATGCGCAAAGCTGTCGATTTCGTACATCGGCATTGCGATCTCATAATCGGACTGGGCGCTGCGCATCCAGGTCAGTCGATCTTCGGACGCACCTATGGCCTGATCTGCCGTGCGCCCCAGATGCGGTGCGTATTCCCATTCCAGAACGGTGCGGGTCTTGAGCATGTCGGGCAAGGTCGCAGGAACATATCTGATTTTGTAACCCGCTGCCTCTTGGTGCCACTCGAATATGCGCTCATCTACCAGGGCGCGGGGGGCCTCAGTCATGCTCAGCGACAAAGCCAGCAACTCGGCCGCGCTTTCCGGCCGGTCAGACAGGCTCAGCAACCAGTCCGCCGAAACACCCAATGCTGTCGCGCAGCTTCCTACAACATGGGCATTCGGCAACCGTGCCCCGTGATCGGTCAACAGTTGCGATACGGTTGAGCGGTCAACACCGATCTGGCGCGCGAGGGCGCTTCGGCTGATTTGGCGTTCTTCCATTGCGCGGGCAAGGCGCAAACGGAATTGAGCCGCACGGTCGCGTTTGTCGATTTTATCCTGCATGTCGTGATAAATATCACGTTTGATGAGTTTTGTTAATCATATTCGGAATTTTCAACCTAAGCGGCAAGCCCTAATTCTAAAGCCATAACAATATTATGGGTGACGGAATGGAAACACGACGCAGATCGGTCGTGAAGGCGGTTTTGTGGAACGTGATGGGCCTGATCATCATGTCGGTGGTTGGGCTGGTTGCGACAGGGTCCGCCGCGATTGGCGGAACTCTGGCCGTAGTAAACACGGCGATCGGGCTGACACTCTATGTGGTTTATGAGAGGGTCTGGGCGGGCATTTCGTGGGGGCGCAATGTCTGAGCGCCCGGGTCCGGAATGGGGCACTTTCACGCTGATGCTGGCCTGTTATGCTGCCTGGTTGGCCGTGATCTTCTTCCTGCCCATCTGGTTAGCGGTTCCAGTGATGGGCGCGGTGGCCGCGTTACATTCATCATTGACGCATGAAGCACTGCACGGGCATCCTTTTCGCGCCAGATGGCTAAACGAGGCGCTGATGGCGCTGCCCTTGACCTTGTTCATCCCATATCAGCGGTTTAGGGACCTGCATTTGGCGCATCATCGGGATGCAACGCTGACCGATCCCTATGATGATCCTGAATCAAACTATCTGGACCCAAAAGTTTGGTCGGGGCTAGGTCATTGGCACAGGCGATTGTTATCGGTGAACAATACTCTGTTGGGGCGGATCGTTTTGGGCCCTGCAATCGGGCAGGTTGCCTTTGTCAGGGACGAGTTGCGAGGGGCCGCGCGTGGCGAATGGGACATATTGCGCGCATGGGCTTTGCATATGGCAGGCGTGGTTGCGGTTATCTGGATCGTGACCTTGTCGCCCATGCCGGTCTGGGCCTATGTCCTGTCCGCGTATTTGGGGCTTGGCCTTGTCAAAATACGCACTTTTCTGGAACACCGTGCGCATGAAGATGTGGGGGCAAGAACCGTTATCATCGAAGATCGCGGGATACTGTCTTTTCTGTTTTTGAACAACAATTTACATGTAGTTCATCATCTGAACCCGCGTACCCCCTGGTATCAACTTCCGAAGATCTACCAGCAGGATAAAGAGAGCTATCTGGCCACGAACAAGGCCTATGTATACCCTTCATATGCCGATGTTTTCCGGGCGTATTTCTGGAAGGTAAAAGACCCGGTGGCGCATCCGCTCTGGCCAAAGGGTTGATTTGCGGCCACAAAAGGCGGCATGAGCCTCTGGATACCTGTCACTATCGCCGCCGCAACGTTTCAGACGGTGCGGTTCATGCTGCAAAAATCGCTGAGCAGTGTAAAGCTGACGGCCGCCGGGGCGACATTTGCCCGGTTTGCCTATTCAATCCCGCTGGTTCTAATCGCTCTGATCGTGGCGCTGCAGTTGACGGGGTATTCCTTGCCGCCGTTGACCGCCCGGTTCTGGGTGTTTGCCACCATTGGAGGAACGGCTCAGATCCTTGCCACGATCTGTGTCGTCGCCTTGTTCAAACAGCGCAATTTTGCTGTCGGCATAACTTTTAAGAAAACCGAAGTAATCCAGACCGCCATCGTTGGTTTTCTGGTCCTGGGCGATCAGGTCTCGTCCTGGGCGCTTGGTGCGATCTTTCTGGGGCTGACGGCTGTGTTGCTGCTGTCGAAAAGTCCCGGTGGAGACGGGGCGTGGTGGCGACATCTGACGAACCGGGCCTCGCGGCTTGGCCTGGGATCAGGTGTGCTGTTTGCGTTTTCCTCGGTCAGTTATCGGGGTGCCTCGCTTGAACTGGGCGAGATTGATGCGTGGTTTCGGGCACTTGTGACGCTGGCAGTCGTTGTCTCGCTCCAGTTCGTCAGCATGGGCCTGTGGCTGTTGTGGCGAGACAGGGCCGAGCTGCGCGCCGTGTGGCAGACACGCCGAACAGGCGTATTTGTCGGACTGACCAGCCTGTGCGGATCGTTCTGCTGGTTCTTGGCATTCACCTTGCAAAACGCCGCCTACGTCAAGGCTCTGGGGCAGGTCGAGCTGATCCTCAGCCTGTTCGCGTCGATCTTGTTTTTCCGCGAAACCATTACCCGGCGCGAGATCGCCGGGATGACGTTATTGGGCGCATCAATTCTGGCGTTGGTTTTGTCTATTTAACCCGTGCGGCGTTCGTCGAAGCTGAGCGCGATAAAGCTGGGCAGGTGATCGCCCATTCCCACGACCGAAGGACCGTTGTCAGCGCGCCGTCCACGGCCTCTGACTTCTTTATCCTTCTTGCGATCTTCTCTTTTATCGTCGCTTTTGGGGGCCTCTGTTGGCCGGACTTCTGTCGGCCGGGCCTTTTTCTCGGGCTTTGGCCTCTCGGGTTTCGGCTCTTCCTTTACCGGATTGTCCAAGCGAGGAATTTCTTTTTGAATCAGCTTCTCGATCGCGGCCAATGCTTTTTCATCGCGTCCCGAACAGATAGTGATCGCTTTGCCTTCGCGTCCGGCGCGACCTGTACGGCCGATCCGGTGCACATAATCCTCGGGGTGGCCGGGGACGTCGAAATTGATCACATGACTGACCGAGGGCACATCCAATCCGCGCGCGGCAACGTCCGAGGCGACAAGCAGACGTAGTGTTCCGTCACGGAAACCGTCCAGTGTTTTCGTCCGTTGTGACTGATCGAGATCGCCATGGATCGCGGCAGCATCATAGCCGTATTTCTTCAGCGATTTCGCACAGATGTCCACATCGGTCTTACGATTGCAGAAGATGATCGCGTTGGTGCATTTTTCGCCCTCGGAGTCGATCAGCGAACGCAGGACCTGGCGCTTGGCGCTGGCCTCGCGGTCACGGCGACCACCTTTGAACATGACCACACTTTGCTCGATGGTTTCCGAGGCCGTCGCCTGACGGGCAACTTCGATCCGGGTTGGGGCCGACAGGAATGTATCGGTGATCCGCTCAATCTCGGGCGCCATGGTGGCTGAGAAGAACAGCGTTTGGCGTGTGAACGGCGTCAGCGAAAAAATGCGTTCGATATCGGGGATAAAGCCCATATCCAGCATTCGGTCGGCCTCATCCACCACCATGATCTGGACGCCGGTCAACAACAGTTTGCCGCGTTCGAAATGATCCAGCAGGCGACCTGGTGTGGCGATCAGAACGTCGACGCCACGGTCGATCAGCGCATCTTGTTCCTTAAAGCTGACGCCGCCGATCAACAGCGCTTTGGTCAGCTTTACATTTTTGGCATAGGTGTCGAAATTCTCGGCCACCTGCGCGGCCAGTTCCCGTGTCGGGCACAGCACCAGCGACCGCGGCATGCGCGCACGTGCGCGGCCACGGGCCAGCAACGTGATCATCGGTAGCGTGAAGCTGGCGGTTTTGCCTGTACCGGTCTGGGCGATACCCAGAACGTCCTTGCCCTCAAGCGCGGGTGGGATTGCGCCTTCCTGGATCGGTGTTGGCGTTTCGTATCCGGCTTCCTCAATGGCTTTGAGGACCTTCGGGTTCAGGTTCAGTTCGTTAAACTTTGTCATGTATGTCCGGTTGTTGCGGACACTAAAACCTGGCCCGCGCGTAAAGAATGTGCCGGGCCCGGATGGCCATGCGATGTTTTGTGCATTTCGGCTTGGCGGGACATAACAAAATCACGGGGCAGGGTCAAATGAAGTCACTTTTACGCTGCAACACCGGCTGACCATGCGGATTTATCGCAACAATTCAGGTACTTCTGGGGAAATGTTTCGCGACTTTTCCATCCAAATCCAACGGACGGTGCCTAATCAGCCCAAACTTTTCGAGGCGGGTGCGAACTTCTTGGTCGGTGCCACTGATTTCATCATAGAAAGCACGCAGGCCGTGAGTCCCATCTTCTTTTTCGATCCAGCTCAGTAATTCATTCATGTTCATCCCGCCTTGTTCGCGCGGAACATTGGGTGACATGCCTGGCTGATACGAGCCCTTTTCGAACCGGAACCGATAATGGGCTAGCCAATGATCCCAGTCAGGTGCATGACGGTGGCATAGATCAACCTGGGGCAGCTCGACCTTGGTCGGGAGGATTTCGCCATCCTGAAACAGATTGTGAATCCGGAAATTGATCTGAGGTAAGCCTTTGCGAACAAAAAGTTTACCCTGAACATGGCTGAGGAATCCAGCCAGAACAAATCCGCCAAAATTCGGATATAATGCCTGAACGATCCCTTCACGGCCCTGACCTGCGGGGATATAGGCTTTGTACAGGTCTTCGGTTCCGCCCACGGGCTCGATCGGACGAACGCGCACCGCTGGGATACGTTGCGGAATCTCCGCTAATATCGCGCCAAGGTCGGATTGCGGCCAGAGGAACTCGTCCAGATCAATATGGGCAAGCCAGTCGACCTCAGCCTTTCTGTAAGTAAAGCTGGCATTTGCGGTTTGCCGGACCTGATGTTTGTCGGGCCTCTCGCGCTTTCGGTTCGCCCAGTACCCTTCGTCGCAGTTGCGTATTTCGATCCGTGGGTGGCGGTTCAGGGCGTTGAACGCAGCCGGGCAGGGCTCGTCCAGATACAGATACATTCGGTCGGCCCCGAGATCGAGGTGATAGGCCGCAAACCGAAGTATGTCCGGGGCCGAGCCCCGGATCGTTGATACAATGCCCCAGCTTGGGACATTATCCGGCATATGAAGCTCGTGACCCCGTCACGCCATCATCTCCTTGGTGGCGGTCAGGTTCAGGTCGGGATAGTCCCGCACGACCCGGTCGATGTCCCACTGCAGGCGAGTCAAATAGACGATGTCGCCGTCATGATCATGAGCGATGTGCTGCTTGTTGGCATTGACGAATTTCTCGACCTCAGCCTTTTCACCACTGACCCAGCGGGCGGAGGTGAACTGAGACGCCTCGAACCGTACCGGCAGGCCGTATTCCATCTCAATCCGGCTGGCCAGAACCTCGAATTGCAGTGCGCCAACGACGCCGACGATAAAGCCCGATCCGATCGACGGTTTGAACACCTTGGCCGCGCCTTCCTCGGCGAATTGCATCAGGGCTTTTTCCAGATGCTTGGCTTTCATCGGATCGCCCGGGCGCACGGCCTGCAGCAGTTCCGGCGCAAAGGAGGGGATGCCGGTTACCCGGATCGCTTCGCCCTCGGTCAGCGTGTCGCCGATGCGCAGCTGGCCGTGGTTTGGGATGCCGATGATGTCTCCGGCCCAGGCCTCTTCGGCCAGTTCCCGGTCGGATGCAAGAAACAGCACAGGGTTCGAGATTGCCATCGGCTTTTTCGATCGAACATGGGTCAGCTTCATGCCGCGTTTGAAATGGCCCGAGGCCATGCGCACAAATGCCACCCGGTCGCGGTGCTTGGGGTCCATATTGGCCTGAACCTTGAAGACGAACCCAGAGACTTTCTTTTCTTCTGGCGCGATCTGACGGGGTTCCGCGGACTGTACCTGCGGCTGTGGACCATAGGCGCCGATGCCTTCCATCAGTTCCTTGACGCCGAACGAATTGATCGCCGAGCCGAACCAGATCGGGGTCATGTGGCCTTCCAATACCGCTTGGGGGTCAAGCGCGGGCAGCAATTCGCGTGCCATCTCAACCTCTTCCAGCAGCTTCTCAAGCAGGTGCTCGGGCACATGTTCGGCCAGCTTGGGGTCGTCCAACCCGTTGATCTGGATGCTTTCGGCCACTTTATTACGGTCAGCGCGGTCCATCAGCTCCAGCCGGTCGCGCAGCATGTCGTAACAGCCGATAAAGTCGCGGCCTACTCCAATCGGCCAGGCAGCGGGCGTGACGTCGATGGCCAGCATTTCCTGAATTTCGTCGATGATCTCGAACGTATCGCGGCTTTCGCGGTCCATCTTGTTACAGAAGGTCAGGATCGGCAGGTCGCGCAGGCGGCAGACCTCAAACAGTTTCTGGGTCTGGCTTTCCACACCTTTCGCGCCGTCGATCACCATCACGGCCGCGTCCACTGCGGTCAGAGTGCGATAGGTATCTTCCGAGAAATCGCTGTGGCCGGGCGTGTCCACCAGATTGAACCGGAAGTTTCCATAGTCGAAGGACATGGCCGAGGCTGAGACCGAGATCCCGCGATCCTTCTCCATCTGCATGAAATCCGAACGTGTCCGCCGTGCCTCACCCTTGGCGCGTACCTGACCGGCCATCTGGATGGCGCCGCCATACAGCAGGAACTTTTCCGTCAGGGTCGTCTTGCCCGCATCCGGGTGCGAGATGATGGCAAATGTCCGGCGCCGGGCGATCTCGGGCGGCAAGGTGGGTTGGTTCGTGGCGGTATCAAGCATAGTCGCGCGTATAGGCGGGGAATTCTGCCGAAGCAAGACAAAGAGGCTGGTTCGAATCGTCTGCCTGTGGCAATAAGAACATATAGTGAACAAATAATGGAGAGGATCAATGAATTTGAAAGAAATCGCCGATGAGCTGGTGGCGGGATGCCGGGAAAACCGGGCCAAGGCCAATCTGGATAAGCTGTATGCGGCAGATGCCGTTTCGGTTGAGGCCGTCGATGCATCCGGTATGGGACGCGAGGCGCATGGGCGCGACGCGATCCGTGGCAAGCACGATTGGTGGGAGAGTTCGACCGAAGTGACGGGCGGAAACGTCAGTGACCCGATGGTGCATGGCGAAGACCGTTTTGCCGTGATCTTTGAGGTGCAGGGCAAGTTCAAGGAAAGCGGTGAGAGCTTCGATATGCGCGAAGTTGCGCTGTATCACGTCGCGGATGGCAAGATCGTACGGGAAGAGTTCTTCTACTAACCCCTTGTCATCAATCTGTCTTCCCTGTCTGCTGGGTGCTAGACATGCGGATAATCACAGATGGGGAGGAACAGATGGATCTGGGAATTCGAGGAAAGCGCGCGCTGGTTTGTGCCAGCAGCAAAGGGTTGGGTCTGGGCTGCGCCGAGGCTCTGGCGGCGGCTGGTGTGAATCTGGTGATGAACGCGCGAGGGGCCGACGCGTTAGAGGCTGAAGCCGCGCGTTTGCGCTCGGAATTTGGTGTCGATGTGCAGAGTGTTGCGTGTGATGTGACCTCAGAGGAGGGGCAGGCACAAGTGATTGCTGCCGCGCAGGCCGTTGATATTCTTGTGACAAATGCCGGTGGTCCGCCTCCGGGTCTGTGGTCGGATTGGCAGCGTGACGACTTCATCAAGGCGTTGGATGCCAACATGCTGACCCCGATTGCCTTCATGAAGGCCCTGTTGCCCGGCATGATGGATAAGGGCTGGGGCCGGGTGGTGAACATCACCTCGCAATCCGTACGTGCGCCGATTGCCGTTCTTGGCCTGTCTAATGCGGCACGGACCGGGCTAACCGGATATGTGGCCGGAACGTCCAGGCAGGTCGCACCGCATGGTGTGACAATCAATAACCTGTTGCCGGGGATACATGCGACGGATCGAGCGGATTCTCTGGACGGTGGTGTGGCTGCGCAGCAAGGCATTTCCGTTGACGAGGCACGCGCGCAGCGTGAGGCAACCATCCCCACGCGCCGCTATGGCTCGCGGCAGGAGTTCGGGGCAACCTGCGCGTTTCTGTGTTCGCAGCATGCGGGCTTTATCGTCGGCCAGAACATCCTGTTGGATGGTGGCGCGACCAATCTGACGATGTGACCATGGCGCAAGGGTTTTCACTGAAGGATCAGTTGTTTAATGCAGAAAAGACCGGCTATCTGGCGAGGCTTTTTGCCGAGGCTGATCCAGGGTTCGATGCACAGGCGTTTCAAACGCAGGTGATGTCACGCCTTCTCGAGCTTGAGTTGAAAGAGCGGATGGCGTGGATCGCCGAATGCCTGCAGCAACAGGTTCCGGGTGAGCTGCCAACTGTCGCTCCGACCCTTTTACGGGCCTTGCCGCCGCCGCTGGATCCGAACAAGACCGACGACGATTTTGGCGATTTCATCTTTGCGCCGTTGGGGGATTGGGTCGTGAATGTCGGCCTTGATCACCCCGACCTCGCGCTGGACGTGCTGGCTGAACTGACGCAGAGGTTTTCGATGGAATGGGCCATTCGCCCATTTCTCAATCGCCACCCCGAACACGTCATGGAGCGGCTGGAGGATTGGTGCGGACATGACAGCTATCACGTGCGGCGTCTGGTGTCCGAAGGAACCCGCCCGCGTTTGCCATGGGGGCAGGCGGTGGGGCTGGAATTGACCGATCCGCTGCCTCTGCTGGATCGGCTGCATCAGGACCAAACGCGCTATGTGACGCGGTCGGTGGCCAACCATCTGAACGACATCTCCAAAAAAGACCCGGATCTGGTACTGGACCGCCTGCAGGGCTGGTCTCGTTCACAGCGTCAAGACGCGGACGAGCTGCGGTGGATGACCTCTCATACCCTGCGCGGTCTGGTTAAGGCCGGGCACCCACGCGCGATGAAGATGCTGGGATATGACCCTGATGCCGATATACAGGTCTCGGTTATGGTAAATGGGCAGGCAAAGATTGGCGGCGCGCTTGAGTTTGATGTTTCATTGGCTGGTGAGGTGGATCAACCGGTTCTGGTCGATTATATCATTCATTTCCAAAGGCCTGGCGGCAAAACTTCCGCCAAAGTTCACAAGCTGAAACAGGCCGCGCTAAGGAATGGAAACCTGACCTTGAGCAAAAAGCACAAGCTCAAAGGCGATGCGACCACGTTCAGGCTTGTTCCCGGCGCACATCTTCTGGAGATTCAGGTGAATGGCCGGGTGCGCGCGGATCTGGATTTTGAGCTGCTGGGCTAGCTCAACCTTTCGTCAGATTGCTCGGCTTTTGATTGCACGGTGCGCGGTGCTGGGTTAGCTCAACATCAGTCAGATCAGGGGATGACAGCGATGAAGCATGAATCGGTGCAGAACTATTATGGCGAGGTCCTGCAAAGCAGCGCGGACCTGCAGACCAACGCGTGTTGTACGCCCGACGATATGCCGGATCATCTGAAAAAGATCCTCGCCAAGGTCCATGATGACGTGCTGACCCGCTATTACGGCTGCGGGCTGATCGCGCCGCTGGATCTGGAAGGGATGAGGATCCTTGATCTGGGCTGTGGTGCCGGTCGGGATGTATACGCCCTGTCTGCCATGGTGGGCGAGAGAGGGCGAGTGGTCGGCGTG
Source organism: Ruegeria sp. YTSA219 (assembly GCF_059609985.1). NCBI lineage: Bacteria > Pseudomonadati > Pseudomonadota > Alphaproteobacteria > Rhodobacterales > Roseobacteraceae > Ruegeria > Ruegeria sp. YTSA219. The sequence goes on along the minus strand of NZ_JBXWMT010000002.1, from coordinate 78,166 downwards.
GATATGACGCCCGAGCAGTTGGATATAGCCCGCGCGCATCAGGAATATCACGCCGAAACCTTTGGGTATGCCCAAAGCAACGTGGAATTCCATCACGGCTACATCGAAAAGCTGGATGAACTGGACTTAAAGGCGGGGTCTTTCGATATCATCGTTTCGAACTGCGTGATCAACCTGGCCACTGATAAGGAGGCCGTTCTGCGCGGCGCGCACCGCCTGCTTAAGGACGGCGGAGAGATGTATTTCTCGGACGTTTATGCGGATCGTCGCGTACCGCAGGCAATGGCCGAGGATGAGGTTCTGTATGGCGAGTGTCTGTCCGGTGCGCTGTACTGGAATGACTTTCTGTCGATGTCTCGCAAAGCCGGTTTCGGCGACCCGCGTCGAGTCACGCACCGCCCGTTGACCATCGAAAATCCGGTTCTTGAGGACCGCGTGGCACCGCTCAAATTCCTGTCAGCCACCTATCGTCTGTTCAAGTTACCTGCGTTGGAACCCGCCTGCGAAGATTATGGTCAGGCCGTGATCTATAAGGGCACTGTGCCCAATGCGGCGCACATATTTGAGCTGGATGACCACCACGCAATCGCGACGGATAAGGTGTTTCCGGTGTGCGGCAACACATGGATGATGCTCAAAGACACGCGGTTTGCGCGGCACTTTGAGTTCATCGGTGATTTCTCAACCCATTACGGCATCTTCGAAGGCTGCGGTGGTGAAAGCCCATTTGAGGCGACCGAGCAGGCCGAAACGGGCGGCTGCTGCTGATCCCTTGCACCCAAAGGGAGGGGTTGCTATCCCCGCCCAAGCCCGATTGATTTGATCGGGTAAGGCTACGGGGTCCATCGGTGACAGTAAACGCAACTCCTCCGCGTCTGGAAATTCGCAATCTGGTCGCCCGGTACGAAGGTCGGGTGGTGGTTGATGACGTCTCGCTGACCGTGCAGGCGGGGCAGGTGACATGCCTGTTGGGGCCGTCAGGGTGCGGCAAGTCAACGACGCTGCGGATGATTGCCGGTGTCGAGATGCAAGAGACAGGCCAGATCTATGTCGATGGCAAGCTGATCTGCGATACGGTGTTCCGTGTCCCGCCTGAGCGGCGCGAGATTGGCCTGATGTTTCAGGACTTTGCCCTGTTCCCACATCTTAGCGTAGCTGACAATGTTGCCTTTGGCCTGAAGGGTAGCAAAGATGAAAAACGCGCACGCGTGGATGAGTTGCTGGCCAAAGTCGACCTGATGCGTTTCGCAGACAGCTTTCCACATCACTTGTCGGGCGGTGAGCAACAGCGGGTGGCTCTGGCGCGCGCATTGGCCCCACGCCCCCGGATCATGTTGATGGATGAGCCGTTTTCGGGGCTCGATAACCGGTTACGCGATGGAATTCGGGACGAAACTCTGGCGATCCTCAAGGAAGAGGACGCCGCAGTCCTGTTGGTTACCCATGAACCCGAAGAGGCAATGCGTATGGCCGATGAGATCGCCCTGATGCGCCGTGGCAGAATCGTTCAACAGGGTGCGCCTTACAACGTCTACACCCGTCCTGCGGACAAAGCTGCAGTTGCATTCTTTAGCGATATAAATGTGTTAGGCGCGCAAGTTAACGGAGCTTTGGCCGATACCCCATTTGGTCAGTTTCTTGCTCCGGGTGTGCCGGATGGAACGAATGTTGAGATTGTATTTCGGCCTCAGCACGTCCGTTTGGATTTTGATCGCAATGGCAAAGGTCCACTGCCGACACCGACGGACGGTGTAGCCGCGCGTGGTGTGGTCGAACGGGCGCGTTTTCTGGGCAACGAAAGCTTGATTGAATTCCGTATGGACTATGATGATTCAATCTTGAAAGCGACCGTTCCCAACGTGTTTGTCCCGCAAGCGGGGCGGGTCATGTGGCTGACCATTCGCCGCGATCGGTGCTTTGTATTCCCCAAATAGGGTCTAAAACTGCAGTTTAGGCGCAAGTGGTGCGTGAAAGCCTCAGATTGCACCTGCGGGTTGCTTGCCGCAGTGCGGGGCTGGGTCTATCAAGGAAAAAACGCTGCGGTGGATGGGGCATATGCGTATTCTTTTAACCAATGATGACGGTATCAATGCGCCGGGACTTATCGCACTCGAGGCGATTGCTGCCGATCTGGCCGGACCGGGCGGTGAAGTCTGGGTCGTTGCGCCCGCTTTCGAGCAATCCGGCGTGGGGCATTGCATCAGCTACACGCACCCGATGATGGTTGCCAAGCTGGGAGAACGCCGTTTTGCTGCGGAAGGATCACCAGCTGATTGTGTCTTGGCTGGTTTGCACGATGTGATGAAGGACGCGCCACCCGACCTGGTATTATCTGGTGTGAATCGTGGGAACAACTCGGCCGAGAATACGCTGTATTCTGGCACAGTCGGGGGCGCGATGGAGGCGGCCCTGCAGGGGGTTCCGGCTATTGCCCTGTCTCAATATTTCGGTCCGCGCAATTTGGGGCTGGATGACCCGTTCGAATCCGCGACCCGATTTGGTGCTGAACTGGTACGTAAGATACTGGGCGCGGCGCCGGCAGAACAAGGCGATTACCGTTTGTTTTACAACGTCAATTTCCCCCCAGTGCCTGCGAATGAAGTACTGGGCACCCGGATTGCCCCTCAGGGTTATCGGCGTGACACACATTTCTCGGTCGAGCCGCACAGCTCACCTTCGGGGCGGCGGTTTCTGTGGATCAAGGGCGGGTATCAACACAACCGGACTGCACCTGGGACGGATGCTGCCGTCAATCTGGCAGGCTATATCTCGGTCACACCAATGCGTGCGGATCTGACGGCGCATGACGCGCTGGAAGCGTTAAAGTCGATCGAATGAGCGGACTGGACCCTGAAACAACCATGCAGTTCCTGTTTGCCCTGCGCTCGCGCGGGGTGACGGATGCACGCGTGCTGGCAGCAATGGAGCAGATAGATCGCGGCAGATTTGTCAAAGGCCTGTTTGCAGAACGCGCCTATGAGGATACGCCGCTGCCGATTACGTGCGGCCAGACGATCAGCCAACCGTCTGTCGTTGGGCTGATGACGCAGGCGCTGGAAGTACGTCCGCGTGATACCGTGCTCGAGATCGGGACGGGATCGGGCTATCAGGCCGCGATCCTGTCGAAACTGGCACGCCGGGTATATACGGTCGAGCGTCATAAGCGACTTGTGCGCGAAACCGGCCAGTTGTTCCGTGATTTGGGGCTGACGAATGTGACGGCAATGTTGTCGGATGGTTCGTTTGGTTTGCCCGAGCAAGCCCCGTTTGATCGTATCATCGTGACCGCAGCTGCCGAGGACCCGCCCGGGCCGCTCTTGGCGCAGCTCAAAATCGGCGGTATCATGGTCTTGCCGGTGGGGCAGTCGGATACGGTCCAGACGTTGATCAGGGTCCGACGCACCGAATCCGGTTTGGACTATGACGAATTGTTGCCTGTCCGTTTTGTGCCCTTGTTAGAAGGGCTTGGGAAGGATGGAGCTTAAAGGAATATTCTGCAAAATGCGCCGGAACCCCGATGAACAAGGGCAGGTGTCGAGGACAATAAAATGAGAGCAGTTTCCAAATCAGCAATGCGCCGCTGTGCGTTAGGAGTGGCTAGCCTTGCAATCCTGGCTGGGTGCGAAGGGCCGCTGGACTATGATCTTCGCGGACAGGTAGGCGGTTTTTCCACCGCCGAAGCAGCACAGTCGGCGACGACCAACCGGCCCGCACCGGATGCCAGGGGTGTCATCACATATCCGACCTATCAAGTGGCGATTGCTCGCCGCGGCGACACTGTCAGAGACTTGGCCGCAAGGGTTGGCTTGCCTGAAGGAGAGCTGGCGCGTTTCAATGGTCTAATGCCTACAGATACCCTGCGCGAGGGCGAAGTTGTGGCACTGCCCCAGACGGTCGGTTCCGCAAGCTCTGTCGATATTGCGACGATAGCTGGTACTGCAATCGACGAAGTCCCCGCAAATGGCTCGGTCCGTACATCAACGCTTGAACCCGCAAAACCTGCGGCGGCACCGGCACCAACCGGTCCCGAACCGATCCGCCACAAGGTGAAACGTGGTGAAACGGCATTTACAATTTCACGCCTCTATGACGTTCCCGTTGAGGCGCTGTCAGACTGGAATGGATTGGATTCCGATTTTACCGTCCGCGAAGGCCAGTTCCTTCTGATCCCGGTGAAAAGCCAATCCGCACCGCGCAAAGCTGCTGTGCCTGCAACGAATGTGACTCAGCCCGGTCAGGGGTCTCCGACACCGACGCCGCCCAGTGCTACGCAGCCCTTGCCTGACGAAACCATTTCCCCGGCCACTCCGGCGCCTGATGTGACCGCCGAGGCACCAACCAACCAAAGCAATTCGGCGCTTGGGCTTCCTGTGAACGGTACGATTATCCGCACCTATCAAAAGGGAAAGAACGAGGGGATCGACATCGCAGCGGCCGCAGGATCGCCTGTAATGGCGGCAGAGGCGGGAACTGTTGCGGCGATCACTGCTGATGCAGATCAGGTTCCGATCATCGTTGTTAAACACAACAGTGATCTGCTGACCGTCTATGCCAATGTGGCAGATATCACGGTCAAGAAAGGGGATCGCGTGCGACGAGGGCAGAAGATTGCCTCGCTACGGAGCGGGGACAACGCCTATGTCCATTTCGAAGTGCGCAAAGGCTTCGAATCTGTAGATCCAGAGCCCTATCTGAAATGATAAGAATGGCCCCGTCAGGGCCATGCCGCTGGCAGGGATAATCCCAACCCGATGACGGCAGGGTTAAGCGTATGGGTCGTAATCGCTCAGACGCTTTCCCGGCTCGTCTGCAAAAATCTCGGGCAGAGGCAGGACGGTTTCGATCAGGTCAATTCGGAAGACCCGGAAACCATTGCGGAGTTCACACCAGGATGTCAGCGTCCAGACTCGTCCCCAATACTCCATATGCAATGGCCGAATGGTGCGCTCGGTCAACACGCCGTCGATCCTGCGGTAACTCAGACGTAATTTTTGTCGTGATTTGATGGCGGCGCGGATCGGGGCCATATGCGCCAGCCCGCGTGCGGCATCGGCAAAGGGGTAGACCGCAAATTTCCAGCTGTCAGCCTCGGAAATCACCTGGGTCGGCAGCACGGCGTCGATCTTTTCAGCCAAAGACTCGGCGGCGGTTTTCAAGTCGGGGTCGGCGGCCTCGGCCACGATTGCCATGCCAAGGTTCAGCGCTTCCAGTTCGGCCGGGGTCAAATTCAGCGGGGGCAGGGTGATCTGCTCACGCACCATATAACCCACGCCGCGCTCACCTTCGACCGGAACGCCCGAGGCGGCCAACGTATCCATGTCGCGATAGATCGTGCGGACCGACACCTCGAGCCGATCCGCAATGTCCTGCGCACGGTGCAGTTTGCCGTCGCGCAGGATCTGGATGATGTCGAACAGACGGTCAGTGCGGCGCATGACACGCCGTTCTGACCGCGATCAGGCGGTCATGTTCCATAGCACGTTCTCGTGGCGCATCTGCATGCCTTCGGGGTTGATCGCTGCGATCAGTGCGGGCGCAAAACCCTGCTGCGGGAACTGCGCAGCTGCGTCCTGTGCGGCCTTCATATCGGTCCAGATCACGTAGTCAGTCCAGCGCCCGTCTTCGCCTTGACTGAGTTGACGATGGGCAAACCCCGGAGCTGCGCGTACAAAGGCTTCGGACGCTTGGCTGAGTTTTACGAACTCTTCCGGGGTTGTCCCGTTGGCGAGGGTGAAGGTGACGATTTCTGCAACATGGGTCATGTGAATCTCCGTTGACCAGGTTTCGATACCGCCTACCTAGCCCCTATCAACTGACACAAACCTGTCAGTTGATCAATCCGAGGCCGTAAAAAACATCGGATCGGATCAAATTTGAACGCAGATTTGAACCAACTCACTTTTGCAGGCGGGCCAGCGGGCGTAGACACGGACCCAGATCACATTTCCGGCGTACGGCGCCGACGTTATAGGAGAAGAGAGATGCTCAACAATATTGGCCTTCCCGGCATTCTGCTGATCGCAGTTGTGGTTCTGGTGCTATTCGGCCGTGGCAAAATCAGCTCGTTGATGGGCGAAGTGGGCAAAGGCATTACGTCATTCAAGAAGGGCGTCAAAGAAGGCGCAGAGGAACTGGATCAGGACGCATCCGAGCTGGCCAAGGACGTCACGCCCGAGACCGACAAAGACAAGGTCTGATCTGGTATGTTTGATCTGGGCTGGACCGAGCTTCTGGTCATCGGCGTCGTTGCCCTGATCGTTGTGGGGCCAAAGGATCTGCCGGTTTTGTTCCGTAATGTCGGTCGTTTTGTCGGCAAGGCCCGTGGCATGGCGCGCGAATTCAGCAGTGCCATGAACGAGGCGGCGGATCAGGCCGGTGTAAATGACATCAAAAAAGGTCTCAACGCGGCCACTAACCCTGTAGGCAGCGCCATGGATGGTGTGAAAGAAGCCGCGCAGGACCTGGCCAAAAGTATCGACCCCACCAAGTTCGACCCCGATAGCGAGACCGGTAAGCTGGCCGCCGAACGGGCCGAGCAGGCCAAGAAGATTCAGGCCTCGACCGCACGTGCTGCGGCTGAGCGTAAGGCGAAAGAAGCCGCCGAAGCGATGGCCAAGGCTGAAGAGGCCGAAGCCGCGCTGAAAACCGAAGGCAAATCATGACCGACACAGACGAGATCGAAGACAGCTCGGCCCCATTGATCGAGCATCTGGCGGAACTGCGCACCCGGCTGATCCGCGCGGTCATTGCCTTTGTAATAGGCATTGTCCTGGCCTTTACGGTCGCGGAACCGATCCTGCAATTCCTGGTCCAACCAATCGAGGCAACGCTGCGCGATCTGGGCGATCCGTCTCCGACTTTGCAATATACCTCGCCACAGGAATATCTGTTTACGCTGTTCCGAATTTCGATGGTGTTTGGGTTTGCGCTGGCCTTCCCGGTGATCTCCTATCAACTCTGGCGCTTTGTGGCGCCCGGTCTGTACAGGTCTGAGAAGGGCGCTTTCCTGCCATTCCTGGTCGCCTCGCCGTTCATGTTCCTGCTTGGGGCATCATTTGCACAATTCGTGGTAACGCCGCTGGCCATGCAGTTCTTTTTGGGCTTTGCGGATGTCAGTTCGATTTTCGCCAATCTGTTGTCGGCGACTACCGGAGATGTTCCAGAAGAGATCGTGGTTGTGCCCGAAACCACCGAGGGCGTGAAGATCACGTTCTTCGGCAAGGTGAATGAATCGCTGGATATCACGCTGAAATTCATCCTTGCCTTTGGCCTGTGTTTCCAACTGCCTGTGCTGCTGACCCTAATGGGCAAGGCCGGTCTGGTCAGCGCCGAAGGTTTGGGCAGTGTCCGGAAATACGCCATGGTAGGTATTCTGGTGCTTGCTGCCCTTGTGACACCGCCAGACGTGATCACTCAGATCATCCTGTTTGTCGTGGTGTATGGTCTTTATGAGGTGTCGATCTTCCTTGTCGCCCGAGTTGAGAGAAAGCGCGAGGCCGAGCTGCGCGCAGAAGGATACTATGACGACGAAGAAGAGGCTGATGCCGATATCATCCACGAAGAAGACGGCAAATAAAGCTGCGATCAAGCAATGAACAGGCGCGCCCAGCCCGGCGCGCCTTTTTCATGCGCCGCTCTTGTCGCGCCGGGCGGAACATGGTTTGAGACCCTCCAAACACGACCGGAGGCCCCAATGGATACACAAGCCCTGAACCGTATTGCCGACGCGCTGGATCGCATGGCCCCGGCGCCTTTGGCCGCGCCCGATTTTGCCGCAGCTCCGGCTTTTGTCTGGCATGTCGAACCCGACCGCCTGGAACCGGTTAAGCAGGTCAATCGGGTCGATTTGGATCTCTTGGTGGGTATCAACCGGTCTCGCGATACACTTTTGGACAATACACGCCGCTTTGCCGCTGGATTTAAGGCCAACAATGCACTGCTCTGGGGTGCGCGCGGTATGGGCAAATCCAGCCTTGTCAAAGCGGTCCACGGCACCTTGCAGAACGAACATCCCGATCTGAAACTGGTTGAGCTGCAGCGCGAGGATATGGGCTCGGTCGCGCGTCTGCTGAACCATCTACGCGCCGCGCCGCATCGGTTCATCCTGTATTGTGATGACCTGTCCTTCAGCCACGATGATCAGCACTACAAATCGCTCAAGGCAGTGCTGGACGGTGGCATCGAAGGTCGCCCGGAAAATGTGGTGTTCTACGCCACCTCAAACCGCCGCCACCTGATGCCGCGGGATATGATCGAAAATGAACGTTCCAGCGCCATCAACCCGTCTGAGGCCGTAGAAGAGAAGGTCTCACTGTCGGACCGGTTCGGGCTATGGCTGGGTTTCCATCCTTGCGATCAGGACGAATACCTTGCCATGATCGACCGCTATTGTGCTTCTTACGGCGTCTCGGTCGACGCAAACTCCCTGCGCGCCGAAGCGATCGAATGGCAGGCCACACGTGGTGCGCGCTCGGGCCGTGTTGCATGGCAATTCTTCGTCGATCTGGCCGGAAGAAACGGTGTTCACATCGCGTAATCCGCCGGCTTCATCAGGCTAAAAATACCTCCGCCGGAGGCATGGCCCAATGGGCCATTCCTATAACAGAGCCAGAATGCGCGCCGCTTCATCTGCGGTGCTGGTCAATGCCTCCCGATCCTCACCGGGATGAAACCGGGCACGCACGGCAGTTGGCATGGCAGCCGGTTCCACGATGCTCACACGCGGCCCGGTGCGCTCAGTTTCCAGCGCCCAGCTACGGGCCAGAGCCATCTGCGCCGCCTTGGTGGCACCGTAGATGCCATAGAATTTCTCACCCGCCTTCGGATCATCGAAAAACACCGCATGGCCGGCCTCACCCAGCAAAGGCGCAACATAGGGGATCAGGACCGACGTGGCGGTTGCGTTGGTGTTAATGGCTTTGGTCCATTCCTTGGGGTCAATGAAATGGGTCGGCGTCAGGGCCGAAGTGTGAACCGCAGTATGCAGCCACAGGTCCACCTTGCCCCAGCGATCATGGATGCCACGACACAGAGTGGCCATCGCATTCGGGTCGGCAATATCCATCGGAGCCAGGGTGGCTGAACCGCCCTTTGCTTTGATGCGGTCGTCCAGTTCTTCCAACCCGCCGGTGGTACGGGCGACAGCGACGATGTGGTACTCTGGTGCCAGCGCCTCGGCCAGGGCAGCGCCCAGCCCGCGTGAGGCCCCGGTGATGAGGGCGATTTTAGTCTGATCGGTCATGACTGCGGTTTGAACCCAAGCGTGCAGCGCGTCAAGACAGGATTAGCTGCCTGGGATCGCTATGCGCGTCGTCTGACCGCTTTGTCGCAGCATGATGCCCTCGGCATCAATGGCCACAATAGTACCTGAAGACACACGGCTGCCCAGCTTGACCTCTTTGACCCGGCCAGAAGACATCCGCATCAGCGCGCGCATATCGGCTTTTGGCCCAAACACCCCAAGCAGGGTGACAGAGTTTTTGCTAAGCGCGCCCTGTTGCGTGGCCGCGCTTGTGACGGTTTTGTTTGACATAGAGTGCGGTTGCGGCACGCGGCCCCAACCCCTTTTGATGAGTGGTTGGAGGCGGGCTATCAAACGCAACAAGGGAACAAAAGGTCTGGTGAATTGTCCGTTCCGTCACTTTCAAAAGGCAATCGGTGAACCCATTGCGATTGCATTTCATTCGCCAAAAAGTTGTGCGCGGAAACTAAGCGAATTTACACCGATGCAGGTCGGAAACCGCCCGGCTTGGACCGGGCAGAGAGCTACCGATTCGCCGGAAACTTATCCCGAAGCCAGCTTCGCCGCATTCCAGGATCCGCCGGGCACCTGCATGTCTTCACGTTTCTTACTAACGCGTGAGCTGCTTTCGAGCGTATCCAGATAGTCTTTGCTGACGCTTCCGGTGATGTATTTTCCGTCAAAACACGAACAGTCGAACGCTTCGATTTCTGGATTTCCTTCCTTGGCGGCCCAGATCAGATCGTCCAGATGCTGATAGATCAGGGCGTCTGCACCGAGCTCTTGCCGGATTTCCTCGACCTCTTTGCCATGGGCAATCAGCTCATGTTTGGTGGGCATGTCGATGCCATAGACATTGGGGTATTTCACCGGCGGTGAGGCGCTGGCAATGTAGACCTTCTTGGCTCCAGCCTCGCGGCACATTTGCACAATCTTCTTGATCGTGTTCCCGCGGACGATGGAATCATCGATCAACAGAACATTGTGGCCGTCAAACTCCAGCGGAACCGCATTCAGTTTGCGGCGCACGGATTTCTGACGTTCGGCCTGACCGGGCATGATGAACGTTCGTCCGACATAGCGGTTCTTTACCAGACCTTCGCGATAGGGAATGCCGGTGATCTTGGCCGCCTCAAGCGCGACCGGGCGGGCGCTGTCTGGGACCGGGATGATCCGATCAATCTCAAGCCCTGATTCCTGGATCTGTTTGGCCAGCGTCTGCCCCATACGCATCTGCGTTTTATAGACAGAGACGCCGTCCAACAGAGAATCCGGACGCGCCAGATAGACATATTCAAAGATACAGGGTGTCAGCTTGCCTTCGACCGCCTGGAATTCGTGCATGTTGCCGTCCAGGTCGATCAGAATCGCTTCGCCAGGGCGCAGGTCGCGCATCTTGTTGAAGCCGTTGATGCCAAAGGCCACATCTTCCGAGGCAAACGCAAAGTCGTCGCCACCGCTTTCGGTTTCGCGGATGGCCACCGAGAGCGGGCGAATTCCGTGCGGGTCGCGGAAGGCCAGCATTCCGACACCTGCAATCAGGCAGATTACCGAATAGGCGCCCTGTACCCGTTCCATCGTCATCTTCACACCGGCAAAGATATTCCGAATGGGCTCGGCGTTGCCATTGACCTTGATTGCGTCAGCAACCTTGTCCGCCAGAACGTTCAGCAGAATTTCCGAATCTGACGTTGTGCGCAGGTGGCGGCTGTATTTTCCGGTGACCTTCTCACGCTGTGCGGCAGTGTTGGTGATATTGCCGTTATGAACCAGGTAGATGCCATACGGGGCATTCACGAAGAACGGCTGCGCCTCGGCCGCGCTGAGCGACCCGGCAGTCGGATAGCGCACATGGCCAATGCCGACCTTTCCAAGCAGGGTATCGGCGTCCTGAGCGTTAAACACGTCCTTGACCAGCCCGTTGGCCTTCTTTTCGCGGAAGAACTCTCCGGTATACGTGACGATACCCGATGCATCCTGACCCCGGTGCTGTAGCATCAGAAGCCCGTCATAGATTTCCGCAAACACATCATGTGTTCTGCTTGCGATCCCCAAAATCCCACACATGTACGGGCTCCAAATTACTATGACGATTTAAGTTGTGGCGGTGTTCGGAACATCAGCATGGCGGTGTCTTTGCCTGATACTTCCCATAGATCTTGGGATGCAGACGCGCCCTGGTCGTAAGCGGCAGGCGCGAAAGAAAACAGATACAGCAAGATCGGCAGCTCCGATTCCATGTCAGTTCGGACTTCACATAAAGCCTTACGGTGGCTGTGTCATCAAAGGATCACATTTGCGATTTGACGCAGGTGGAATTTGCCACAATGGCCGAACAAAAGGTGACAGGTTTCGCAGCTTGTGCTGTCATAGAGGAAACAATCCGAAACAATAGTTTCTTCAAGCCAAGCGGATTTCAGACATGTGGCAAAACAATCAAGGTCAGAAAAAGCAAGAACCGGTAAAACGCCGGTGCCACCGATGCCGTGGAATGGGGCGCGCACCCTGTCAGATTTGCGGAGGCGCAGGTGAAGTGATCAAAAGTCGGGACATTTTTGGCAAGCCCGTCATGTCCCGTTGCGAGGGGTGCTTTGGGCTGAAAAACATCAGATGCACCGTTTGCGCCGGAGAAGGGTTTGTCTAAGTCGAATTGAAAAAGCCCGGCTTTGACCGGGCTTTTGCTTTATTCCGCTGCAGGTGTTTCAGGGGCGGCAGGTGCGTCGGATGGATCGGCGCTTTCACCACAGCTGGCTACCAGTTCTTCATATTGGGATGTTACCCACCCCAGCGCGGCTTCGGGGTTTTGCTCTTCGATTTTGTCGCTGAATTGTTCGAACACTTTGGCTGACCGGCTTTCGTCGACGATTGTGTAGGATTGGCCCGTCATGACTGTGTCATAGACGAAGAAGGCAATCGCCACCAAAAGGATGCCGCGCGCGATTCCAAAGAAAAACCCAAGTGCCTGATCCAAGCCGCCCAGCGCAGACCGTTGCACAAGCGATGAGAACAGTGGGGTAAATATACTAACCACGATCAGGGCAATGGCAAACACGCCAGCGAACCCGGTGATAACCGACAATTCACAACTGTCGCGCAGGAAATCTCCGACAACGGGGATTTCTTTGACCAGTGGAACGGCCTGTGGTGCGAAAATGAATGCCAAAACTGCCGCCGCAACCCATCCCGCGATCGCGAGAATTTCCCGCAACAGGCCACGGGAATAGGCCAGCAGACCCGATATAACGATGATCAGGGCAACTACCCCGTCAATTATTGTAAAACCTTCCATGGCCCTCGCCCGTAATTTTTTCTGCCCCTCAAGGCGTTACCTTAACCTGCTCCGAAGGTTTCGCCAACAAACCCTACCAAATCAGAGGGCCGGGTGAGTGTCAGACCTGCCACAGTACCGGTTTTCCCGCCTGCCGGAGCTATGGCGGATGTGAAACCAAGTTTTTGGGCTTCTTTCAACCTGTTTTCTGTCTGAGGGGCCGGTCTAAGTGCCCCGGACAACGAGATTTCTCCGAAAACGACGGTGTCCGTTGGCAGGGCTGTGTCCTCGCGCGCGCTGAGTAGCGCGGCAGCAACGGCAAGGTCCGCGGCTGGCTCGGTGATTTTAAGCCCGCCTGCGACGTTGAGATAGACATCAAGCCCGGCAAAGGGGATGCCGCAACGGGCTTCGAGCACGGCAAGGATCATTGCCAGCCGTCCGCTGTCCCAGCCGACGACGGTTCGGCGAGGCTGAGAGTGGGGGGATGGGGCAACCAGCGCCTGAAGCTCGACCAGAACCGGCCGTGTCCCTTCGATACCAGCAAATACGGCCGATCCGGGGCTGGGCTTGCCGCGTTCAGATAGAAATAGGGCCGACGGGTTTGTGACTTGTGCCAGACCCTTGCCTGTCATCTCGAACACGCCAATCTCATCGGCTGGACCAAACCGGTTCTTGACCGCGCGCAGAATGCGGAACTGATGCCCGCGTTCGCCTTCGAAATAAAGAACGGTATCAACCATGTGTTCAACCACGCGGGGGCCAGCGATCTGGCCATCTTTGGTGACATGGCCAACCATGATGATTGAAACTCCGTGTCGTTTCGCAAACGTGGTCAATTCATGTGCTGCGGCGCGGACTTGTGACACTGAACCCGGTGCGCTGTCGACGTTGTCGGCCCACATGGTTTGAATTGAGTCGATGATTGCGAGACCGGGTTTCTCGGCTTCCAACGTGGTGAGGATGTTACGCAGGTTGGTTTCGGCGGCCAGTTGCACGGGCGCATCTTCAAGCCCTAACCTGCGCGCGCGCATCCTAACCTGCGCGCTGGCTTCCTCGCCCGAGACGTAAATGGTTTTCACACCTGCACGCGAGAACCGGGCCGCGGCCTGCAGCAAAAGGGTGGATTTGCCGATGCCCGGATCCCCACCTACCAGCAAGGCCGAGGCGGGGACGAGTCCGCCTCCCAACACGCGATCCAACTCCTCGACCCCGCAGAGCGTGCGGGGAGGGGGCGTTTCCTCGGTCGACAGGTCCGTGAGTGTGATAGACTGGCCGCGCTTACCACCGAGGGATTTTTTGGCTGGGCCAGCCGAAAGGGGGACGTCTTGCGAGATGGAATTCCATTCACCGCAGCCGTCGCAGCGCCCGGACCACCGTGAATGAGTGGCACCGCAGGCCGAGCATGAAAAAGTTGTCTTTGCCATGGCGCCCTTGGTGCCCGAGGAATGGCGGTTCTTCAAGCCCTCGTGGGCCTTCATCTCCGCCGGTAGTGCGCCATATCCTCAGGCCCGTTTGGGCCATTGTCCAAAGCGGGCGCCGTCGCGCCTATTCGGCGGCGCGAGGTGGCGACATGGCTATGACGCTCGACGGTTTCGATGCACCGTCCTTGGGCTGCTGCAGTTGCGCTGACAGTTCCGGCAACAGTTCGAAAAGTTCGTCGCGCAGGCGGGTTAGCTGAGAACGAGCGATGGATTCCTCGATTTCAACATCATGGGTCCACTGGCGCAACTCGTGCTGAATGGTTTGTGCCTCTTCCAGCCGTTGCTGAAACAGTTCGATCTCTTCCTGGCGTTGCTGCAGGAATGTGCGGGCACGGGCGATGCGGGTATCCCCGTAAGTTTCGGCCAGTTCTTGGCTGATCTGGCTCATTTGCGCGGCCAGCTCCAGAATCTCTGGTTCGAGCGATTGCAGGTTGGGATGTTGGCGCAGGAAGGCCATCCGCTCTTTGACCGCATCAAATTCGGACGACAGGATAAATGCCCCGCTGCGGTCCTGCGCATGGGCCAGCTGATAGGCATGGGCGATGTCGTGCATGTTCAGCGCAAATTTACGGTGCGCGTTTTCCAGGGCCATCATTCGGGCATTCGCAGGAAGGTAGAAGGCCAGCATCAGGATCAGAGCGGTCAGGCCAATCTGAACATAGATCCCGGCGTCGATGATGGTACCGCCTGCCAGTCCGGCTTGCATGGAAAGCCATGGCAGCACGCCCAGGGCGGATAGCATAGTGGTTGCGACGGCCAGAAAAGCCGCGGAACAAATCAGAAAAAATGTCAGTCGTAAAAATGCGTTTTGAAACTGTAATGTTAACGTGTGGAGTGCGGTCATGTTCGACGATCTCCTTCTCAAACCGATACATATCGGGCCGAAGCGGACAAAGGTTGAACATAATTTTTGATCCGCTACGGACCGATCACTACAAGAAACTGGCTGCTCGAAATATTAAGATGATACTCAGATAAGTGTTTTCAATCAATTAGGTCTGATGATTTCGTGATCTGGATGTCATCTCGGTAATAATACCTAGGGCGATTGAGGCCAGAATACAGGCCGTAAACAGGTAAAGCCCCCAAGCGGTTTCGATGGTCGCGTAAGAGATGCCTTTGGCCAGAGTGATATAGAGCGCGATCAGGAAAATGTCGGCCATCGCCAGCTTACCGAGAATATTCAGCGCCGGCTGAACGCGCGCATCCAGCAGGTCCCATTGGATCAGGGCGGTGCCGATGGTTTTCAGATAGGGTGCAAAAAGGGCGAAGACGGTGACGATCAGCGCGAGGAAGATATCGGACTTCCAAAGGGACTGGAGCCCGGTGATGACGCTGATTTCGGAAAGGCCGAAGATGGGCAGGAACCCTGCACGCATCAGCGGGGCGAACCACGCGATGGGGTAGAGGATCAGGAGCGAGAGGGTGGCGAGGCGGAGGGTCATATTCAAATCTCTAAGCCTTCAAACTGCCAGCAATCGCTACCCAACCTACTATGTAAATGAGGGCGATGGCGCCAACAATGCAGTGGGCAGCCAATTTATCGGATACAGACTGGTGAAGTTTTCTGTGCAAAAGCAACCCTGACACCACATAGCCAACCTCTGTTGGTACCAGCACTAATGGGCCAACAACACCAAATACCTCAGACAAAACAATGGACAGAAGAATCCCGGGCACGAAGCCTTTCAGCACTGAGAGAAAGATTGGATAGAAGATCACTTCAGCTTTTATCGCGCGTGGTATACCGGATTTTTCACCTATAGTATGAACGAGGAACCAAGCTGCCACTACAGATATTAGGTATGTAAATGGCAGTGGGTAGAGGATGAAGGAGAGTGCCTCCACTACCGAACCGCCTCAATCGGCCCTTCAGCACTCCCGCTGATGAACTGTTCCACATAGGGATCGCCCGAGGCGTCCATCTGCCCGACGGGGCCGGTCCATTGGATAACGCCTCCGTGCAACATGGCAACGTTGTCGGCAATCGCGCGGACCGAGCTCATGTCGTGGGTGATGGTCATCGCGGTGGCGCCCATTTCGGTCACGATCTCGCGGATCAGGTCGTTGATGACGCCGGACATGATGGGATCAAGGCCGGTGGTGGGCTCGTCGAAGAAAATTATCTCGGGCTCGGCGGCGATGGCACGGGCCAGACCCACGCGTTTTTGCATGCCGCCCGACAGCTCGGCCGGGAAACGATCGGCCACATCGGCTTTCAGACCCACGCGGCGCAGTTTCTCGACGGCGATCTCGCGCGCCTCGTCCACGGGACGTTTGAGCGAGCCGCGCAGCAGGCGGAAGGCGACGTTTTGCCAGACGGGCAGCGAGTCGAACAGCGCTCCGCCCTGAAACAGCATTCCAAACCGGGCCAAAAAGGCATCGCGGTCGCCTTTGGTGGCATCTTTGCCGTCCACATAGATCGTGCCGCTGTCAGGTTTGATCAGGCCAAGAACGCATTTCAGCGCCACAGATTTGCCGGTGCCCGACCCGCCGATGATGACCATCGAGGTGCCCTTGGGGATCTCGATATTGACGCCTTTGAGGACCTGATTGGACCCAAAGGCTTTATGTACATTCTCCATCCGGATCATATCGAGAAGAACACCCCTGTGAGAACGAAGTTTGCAGCCAGAATCATGATTGCGGCAGCCTCGACCGAAGATTTGGTCGCAGCGCCTACGCCCTGCGCGCCCCGGCCCGAATTCATGCCGTAGTAACAGCCCATGGTCGCCGTGATCAGGCCAAAGGCCGCGCCCTTGGTAAGCGAAGAGACGATGTCATGAAATTCGAGGAAATTCATGGTGTTTTGCAGGTAGGCCGCTGCGTTGAAGCCCAGGCTTTGGGTCGCCACGATATATCCGCCCGCAATGCCGATCACATCGCCAACCGCAACCAGAATCGGCACTGTGATGACGGCGGCCAGCACCCGCGGCGCGGTGAGGTATTTCATCGGATGGGTGGACAAAGTTACCAGCGCGTCGATCTGCTCGGTCACTTTCATGGTCGCAATTTCCGCAGCGATGGACGATGTGACCCGCGCTGCAATCATCAGACCACCCAGAACAGGCCCAAGCTCGCGCACCATGCCAATCGCTACGATTTGTGGCACCACAGCTTCGGCATTGAAACGCGCACCACCCGCATAGATCTGAAGCGCCAATGCACCGCCGGTAAATATCGCCGTCAGGCCAACCACCGGCAGGGACATCCAACCGATATTCATCAGAGCGACCGCAAATTCGCGCGGATAATAGGGGGGGCGGAAAATATGTGAAATCGCGTCTACAAAGAACAGAGCGACCTTGCCGAAATTTGCAAGCAAAGACAGGGCTGTACGTCCCAACCCGCCCAGCATTGAAAGAGGGTTCATTCGATATAGCCCCGAGAGTAGCGCGCGCCTAGAGATGTCAGAATTTCATACCCGATGGTGCCGGCGGCCTCGGCCAGATCATCTACTGTCTGGTGACCGTTGAGAATACGCAGGCGTTCCGGATCCTCGGGCAGATCCGTTACGTCGATGGTGATCAGATCCATTGAGATCCGGCCAACGACAGGGCAGGGCCTGTCCGCCACAAAGGCATCAATGCCGCCTCCGATAGCGCGGTGAAGCCCGTCTGCATACCCGGCCGCAACCGTGGCGATACGGGATTTGCGCCGCGCGACCCAGCTATTGCCGTATCCCACGCTTTCGCCGGGCTCGACCTCGCGCACCTGAATGACCGGAAGGTCGACGGTGACGACGGGTTTCGCATCGGCAAAGGGTTGTCCGCCATACATCCCGATACCGGGACGGCAAAGGTCGAAGTGATAATCGCTGCCCAGAAGGATACCGCCGGTGGCCGCAAGCGATCTGGGGGCCGCACTTCCATCAGTCAATTCGTGGAACACCCGCAGTTGGTGGCGATTCATCGGGTTGTCAGGTTCATCCGCACAGGCGAGATGCGACATCACCAGCGACGGATTAAGCGGCTCGATCTCTGTGCGCAACGCGGCCCAGTCCGCAGGCTCAATCCCTAAGCGATTCATGCCGGTATCCAACTGGATTCCAAAGGCGTGTTCAGGCAAGGCCTGACGATGGCGGCGGAACTGTTCGGGCGAATTCAGCAATGGCGTCAAATTGTGTTGGAGCAGTTGGTCGCTGTCGCCTTCCATATGCCCGGAAAAAACACTTATCGTTGCGTCGGGTCCGACAGCCTCGCGCACGGCGGCACCTTCTTCGGCAGCCGCGACAAAGAAATTTCTGACACCTTCTTCAGCAAGTGCGGCAGAGACAGGACCAGCGCCCAGGCCATAGGCGTCGGCCTTGACCACGGCACCCGTTTCACAGGACGTCTTTGCATCAAGCGCCTGCCAGTTGCTGGCCAGTGTATAAAGATTGATCGTTAAGCGTGCAGTACTCATGCGTCTGTTCATGACATTGGATCGCGTCAGGTCAAGGGGGGTCGCAGCGATAATTGACCTGTACGTTGCGCATAACGGCACCTTGAGCCCGGGAAGCGGGTTGAAACAGCGTAAATCTGCGTATTGAACATCTGAGGGCGCCAAATCACTATTGTGCGCACATCGTGGTCAACCATGATCGGGTCAAGGTGATCGTTCACTAATACCCAAGGGGGCCTGTTGGGATGAAAACATGATTGAACTCTCGTTTGGGTACAAAAACCAGAGCAGTAGGTTGCCTGATTTCTTTTATGATGTGTTCTCTGCTTCAGAGGGGGCCGAGGAAGGACGGGCCATTCAATCTTTGATCAGGGAATTGCTGAAAACCGAGCCCGATCAGGATCTGCAGGGATGTGTTGCGACTGATGGGGGCGATCTTCTTGGATGTATCATGTTCTCGCGCCTGACCTTTGATCAGGATCCGCGACGGGTGTTTCTGATGTCGCCCGTGGCCGTGCGGACGGATCGGCAACAGGGTGGGATCGGGCAGAAGCTGATCACCTTTGGTCTGGACCAACTGCGGGCCCAAGGCGTCGACTTTGCAATAACCTACGGAGATCCGTCATATTACGGCAAAACCGGTTTCCTGCCCATTTCTGAGGCATTCGCGCAGCCGCCAATGCCGCTTAGCCAGCCGATCGGATGGCTAGGGCAATCTCTGTCTGGTTCACAGGCTGATCCGATAGTGGGGCCGTCACGCTGTGTCAGCGCGTTTGACCGACCCGACCTTTGGTGACGGTCAGTAGCCTTCGATCTGACCGTCCTGCTGCCAGGGTTTGACGAGGTTGCCAAAGCGGGTGAACTGCGCCTCGAAGGACAGCTCGACCGTGCCGATGGGGCCGTGGCGCTGCTTGCCGACGATGACCTCGGCCTTGCCGTGCAGGCGTTCCATGGCCTGCTTCCACTCTTCCATCTTCTCCAGCTCGTGATCTCCAGGCTTTTCGCGCTCTTTGTAGTACTCTTCGCGGAACACGAACATCACCACGTCGGCGTCCTGCTCGATCGAGCCGGATTCGCGTAGGTCGGACAGCTGCGGGCGCTTGTCGTCGCGGTTCTCGACCTGCCGGGATAGCTGAGACAATGCGATGACCGGGATGTTCAGTTCCTTGGCAATGGCTTTCATACCCATCGAAATCTCAGCGATTTCGTTGACGCGGTTTTCGGCCATGCCGCGGCACAGCTGCAGATAGTCGATCACCAGCAGGTCCAATCCATGGGTCCGCTTCAACCGCCGTGCACGCGCGGCGAGCTGTGAAATCGGTAGTGCCGGGGTGTCGTCAATGAACAGCGGGCAGGCTTCCAACTCCTTGGCTGCATCAACAAAGCGGCGAAACTCACCCTCGGTCATGTCACCCTGGCGGATCTTGTGGCTCGAGATTTCCGAGGCTTCGGCCAGAACCCGACCCGCCAACTGCTCGGCGCTCATTTCCAATGAGAAGAACCCGACAACGCCGCCGTCAATCGCGCCTTCGGTGCCGTCGGGTTTCAGCCCGCGCTTGTACGCTTTGGCCACGTTGAACGCCACGTTTGTCGCCAATGAGGTTTTCCCCATCGACGGACGCCCGGCCAGAATGATCAGGTCGGACGGGTGCAAGCCACCCAACTGCTTGTCCAAATCGGTCAGACCGGTGGAAATCCCGGCCATTCCACCACCGCGCTGATAGGCCTCGTTGGTGACGTTGACAGCCTCGGTGACCGCCTTGAGGAAGGATTGAAACCCCTGTTCGGTCTGGCCTTGTTCAGACAGCTGATACAACTGCTGTTCAGCCTCAACAATCTGTTCCTTGGGCTCGCTCGCCACATCGACCCGCGCCGCCTTGTCCGAGATATCGCGGCCAAGCCGGATCAACTCGCGCCGGATGGCAAGATCATAGATCATCTGGGCATAGTCATGCACCGCAAAGGCACTGATCGAGGCCCCGGCCAGCTTGACCAGATAGGCCGGACCGCCCAGTTCCTTCAGGCCTTCATCCTCGGCCATGAAAGATTTCAGCGTGACGGGCGAAGCCAGCGCGTTCTTGGCGATACGGGTCGCGGCGACCTCGTAAATACGCGCATGGACCGGATCATAGAAATGCTCGGCCCCGATGATCGAGGCGACCCGGTCATACAGATCATTATTGGTCAGGATCGCACCCAGAAGCTGTTGTTCAGCCTCAATAGAATGCGGCATGGTATCGGCGTTTTGGATCTGTGCCGCTGCCTGCTCGATGCTGCTTATCTCGTTCATTTTGTCCCCGCTGCCCGTCCCGAGGTTCTATACGCGAAACGCCATTGCAAGCTATCTGGAAATACCTGTGGCTAACTGGGGGTAAGGCCTAGGGATAACTTTCCAGACAGTTTGGACGCTATGGTGTGCTTGGCCTATTATGTAGGAAAGCGGGGAAAAGTCACCAGATATCGTATATGCTCAGCCGATTCTTTGACGCTTATCCCCAATCCATCCACAACAGGTTTAGGAGGGTTTATTGGCCTCTTGCCAGCCGCGCGGGTCGTTCAGGAAGGCTTCGACACCGTCAAGTGTTTCCGTATCAAAGGCTTTCTGTGCTTTGGCCTCGGCCAAAACATCCCACCAGGTGCACAGCGAATGCAGTTTCACCCCATGATCGCCCAGAGTTTTCTCGGTTTCCGGAAAGATGCCATAATAGAAGATCACCGCCGTATGCCCGCAGGTCGCGCCGGTTTCGCGGATCGCATCAACGAAGGACAGTTTGGATCCGCCATCGGTGGTCAGATCCTCAACCAGCAACACACGCTCGCCCTCGTTCATCGCGCCTTCGATCCGGGCGTTGCGGCCATAGCCTTTGGGCTTTTTACGCACATATGTCATCGGCAGGGCCATGCGTTCAGCGACCATCGCGGCAAAGGGAATGCCCGCAGTTTCGCCGCCAGCGATATTGTCGAACGCTTCAAAGCCCGCATCCCGCATCACTGTAACGGTCAGGAAATCCATCAGAGTAGACCGGATGCGCGGGTACGAGATCAGCTTTCGGCAGTCGATATAGGTCGGGCTGGGCAGTCCGCTGGCCAATGTGAATGGCTCGCGCGAATTGAAGTGAACGGCCTTGATTTCCAGTAGCATCCGCGCGGTCAGACGGGCGATTTCGGTGCTGTCGGGAAAGGAACTGGGGATCATGGCGGGACCTCTGAGCTGAAAAACCTTCGGGGCTGATAGCCTGCTGCTGCCGTCAGAGTCGAGAGGGCAGGCAAAAGAAAAGCGGGCCCGAATGGGGCCCGCTGTAAGCTTTCATAATGGCTTGGTGATTAGCTTGACATGTCGTAGGCACGTTCGCCATGCACCGACAAGTCAAGGCCATTGGTCTCAGTCTCGGCATCCACACGCAGCGGCGTGACGGCTGAGACCAGCTTGATCAGCACAAAGGTCACCACAGCGGTAAAGACGCCCACGATTGCCAGCCCGCCAAGCTGCGCGGTCCAGGTACCCAGACCGAACAAGGCGATCATGATCGTGCCAAAGATGCCGCCAACGCCATGCACCGCAAACACGTCCAGCGTGTCGTCGATTTTCAAAATGTTGCGCATGACATAGACCGCTTCCTGACACAGGATACCTGCGACTCCGCCGATGATCAGCGCCTGAACCGGGCCGACGAAACCCGATGCTGGGGTAATCGAGGCGAGACCGGCGATGGTTCCGGTCACAAGACCCACCATCGAGGCTTTGCCAAAGCGAATTTTTTCCCACAAGGCCCAGGTCAGGGATGCAGTGGCCGCCGAAAGATGCGTCACGGTCATCGCCATCGCCGCACCACCATCTGCCGCCAGTTGCGAGCCGCCGTTGAACCCAAACCAGCCGACCCACAGCATTGCGGCGCCGATCATGACATAGCCCGGATTATGCGGAGGCGTTGTGCGATTGCGGCGCGGGCCGAGTGCAACGGCAATGATCAAAGCGGCCAGACCTGCCGTTTCATGCACCACAATGCCACCGGCGAAATCTCGCACACCAATCTCGCCAAAAATGCCGCCATCGCTCAGCATTCCGCCGCCCCAGATCCAATGCACCACCGGCGCATAACACAGCAGCATCCACAGGGCCGAGAAGGTCAGAACAAAGCCAAAGCCGACCCGTTCGACATAAGCACCGACGATCAGGGCGGGGGTGATAATGGCAAAGGTCATCTGGAAGGCAAAGAACAGAATCTCGGGCAGGGTGCCGGCCAGGCTGTCGGCATCAACACCATTCAGAAAGGCCTTGTCCAACCCGCCCCAAATCCCGCTTTCACCGGGGCCGAAGGCGATGGAATATCCTGCGACCAGCCAGAGAATGCTCATCAAGCAGGCGATGCTAAAGCAGTGCATGAACACGCTCAGCACGTTGCGGGCGCGTACAAGGCCGCCATAGAAGAGGGCCAGGCCCGGAAGTGTCATGAACAGGACCAGTGCGGTTGCTACTATGATCCAGGCGGTATCGGCTCCATTCATCAGCCACTCTCCTTTTCAGAATGCGTGGCGGGGCTTGAAGCGGATTGCGACTGGGGAAAAAAGAGGCAGAGCCCAAAAAAGCAGCCTATTTCAGGGGCCTTTTTTGAAGAGTTGATTAATTGGGCGTCAAATTGTCGAGCATGCCCGATTATTGGGCAGTGCTGAAAAGTGCCTTTGACAGCAGTGCCAGCGCGTGATCCCGCGCAGCGCGGCGCACCCGATCGCGGCCCAATGCGCCGAATTCGACGGTTTCTGTCATGGGTGGGATGCCGTCACCGGCCACACCAAAACATACCCGGCCTTCGGGTTTAAACTCGGATCCGCCCGGGCCTGCAATGCCGGTAACCGACACTGCCAGTTGCGCCTGTGAATTCTGCAAGGCACCCTCGGCCATTTCGCGCGCGACCTGTTCAGAAACCGCGCCATGGGCATCCAATGATTCCTTGCGGACACCCAACATTTGCTGTTTGGCAGTATTTGTGTAGGTCACAAAACCGCGCTCAACGACCGCAGAGCTGCCGGGGATGTCGGTCAGAGCCGCAGCGACCATCCCGCCAGTGCAGCTTTCGGCGGTGGTGATCATCACCCCTTTCGCTTTGGCGCTTTCTAGCAGGTCGGAAACGGTCACAACCCCAGAACTCCGTGGCTGAACCCGGCGGCCAACATGATGCCTATGGCCGCGAATACCCCGGCAATCACATCGTCCAGCATAACGCCCATGGGATCGCCGCGCCGGTCAGCCCAACCCACGGGGCCGGGTTTCAGGATGTCGAACAGGCGGAACAGTACAAACCCAGTTACCCAACCTGGCCACAGCGCTGTAATGTCGATCCCGTGCGCCCAACTGGGATAGGATATCGCCCAAAGTGCGAGGAACTGACCTGCGACCTCGTCAATCACAATCTCGGAAGGGTCGTGGTCTTCTTGCCCGGCGGTCATCACCCGCGTGGCCCACAGACCGCCGAAAAACACCGCGACTGTCGCGACCGCCAGTAACGGGAAGCCGCCCAGAGTATGCAGAACCCATACCAAGGGCAGGGCTACCAAAGACCCCCAGGTGCCGGGGGCGGGTCGCAGATATCCGACGCCACAAACAGTGCCAATCAGTTGTGCAACGGTCATGATTTCACCAAACAAGCTGTTGCAATAGAAGCAATTCCTTCAGCACGCCCGGTAAAGCCCAAACGCTCGGAGGTTGTGGCCTTGACCGAAATCTGATCCTGGCGCAATTCCATGATCTTCGCCATCTCTGCCCGCATGGCCGCGGCGTGAGGCCCGACCTTGGGGTATTCGCAGACCAGCGTGCAGTCGACATTCGAGATACGATATCCCATCTGCCCGGCCAACTCGACCGCATGGCGCAGGAAAATTTCGCTTGCCGCGCCTTTCCATTGGGGATCTGAGGGCGGAAAGTGCTGTCCGATATCCCCTTGTGCCAATGCTCCGTAAATCGCATCGGTGACTGCGTGCATACCGACATCCGCATCAGAATGCCCCTGAAGCGATCGGTTATGCGGAACTTTGATACCGCACAGGAATACGTGATCCCCGTCACCAAAACGATGCACGTCGTAGCCGTTCCCCAGCCTTACATTCATATCCGTTCCCAATATGCGTTCCGCCCTGGCAAAATCCTCGGGTCGGGTGATTTTCAGGTTGTCCGTATCGCCCGGCACGATGCAGACGTCCAGCCCGGCGGCGCGCGCGACTTCCACGTCATCCGCTGAACCTCCGGGATGCGCGGTGTGGGCAGCGACGATTGCGTCATAGTGAAAGCCCTGCGGGGTTTGCGCTGCATGCAACCCGGATCGATCCTGCGTGCCAGTGACCATAGTGTCGCTTGCTGTCCACAAGGCGTCCGTCACCGCAAGGCCAGGTGCGGCACCGGGGAAATTGTCCAGA
This sequence comes from Ruegeria sp. YTSA219, assembly GCF_059609985.1. Lineage (NCBI taxonomy): Bacteria > Pseudomonadati > Pseudomonadota > Alphaproteobacteria > Rhodobacterales > Roseobacteraceae > Ruegeria > Ruegeria sp. YTSA219. The sequence goes on along the minus strand of NZ_JBXWMT010000002.1, from coordinate 53,385 downwards.
GCGGCCAGAACGGCATCAATGATCTCGGTGCTGACACAAGGACGTGCGACATCGTGGATCAAGACGCGGGTCACATTCATGCCGTTCAACGCCGACAACCCGCTGCGCACCGATCCTGCTCTGTCTGACTCGCCTTCCGCGAGGATCAGATCGGCGCTTTCAAATTCTTCCCAGGCGGGGGCATCCTCCTTCGACAGCACAAGGACGATGTGATCGACTTGCCCGCGGAATCGGTCGATGGTCCAGTCGGCCACCCGACGACCTGCCAGATGGCGCCACTGTTTTGGCGTGCCGCCTCCGGCGCGTTGACCGCGTCCTGCGGCGACAATGATAGCTGCGGTCGTCATGTGTCGTGCTCTCCGACGAGTTAAGGGCAATGTTTAGGGTGCGGTGAAAGCAGAGGCAATCACTCGGTTTCATCTGCTTAAAAAATAGGCAAACGATGATTTTGCATGCTTGTTCATGGCGGTTTTGTTGTTCATATGCACTCAATTCGATATCAAAGCTGCAACTGCTCAAGGATTAAGCACGTTGACTCTGCGACTTGCCGACAAAGATTTGAACCCGCCCGTACTACTGGCGCCCATGGCCGGAATCACTGATCGTCCGTTTCGCGATCTGGTGATGCGCTTTGGGGCCGGGATGGTCGTCAGTGAGATGGTGGCCAGCCAGGAAATGGTGCAGGCCAAACCCGGTGTGCGCGAACGGGCCGAGCTGTCTGCGGATGTGGAAAACACTGCTGTCCAGCTTGCCGGACGCGAGGCGTATTGGATGGCCGAGGCGGCCCGCCAGGTCGCTGATCGGGGTGCGCGCGTGATTGATATCAATATGGGCTGCCCGGCCAAGAAGGTGACAAATGGATATTCGGGCTCGGCCCTACTGAAGACACCTGACCACGCGCTGACATTGATCGACGCCGTTGTCAGCGCCGTGGACGTGCCCGTGACGCTGAAAACCCGGTTGGGATGGGATGACAAATTGCTGAACGCGCCCGATGTGGCAAGGCGGGCGCAGGATGCTGGGATACGAATGGTCACGATCCATGGCCGCACACGTTGCCAGTTCTACAAAGGGCATGCCGATTGGAGCGCAATCCGGGCGGTCAAAGAAGCGGTCTCGATTCCGGTGATTGCGAATGGTGACATTGTTGATTCTGGCGCTGCACGCATAGCGCTGGATCAGTCCGCCGCCGATGGGGTCATGGTTGGGCGTGGGGCGCAGGGTAAACCGTGGCTACTGGCGCAGATGGGGCATGAGCTATACGGGGCAGAGGCGCCATTCATTCCCGCTGGTAGTGATCTGATCGACATGGTTCGTGCCCATTATCAGGCCATGCTGGGGTTTTATGGTTTGGATCTGGGCCTGCGCGTCGCTCGCAAGCATCTCGGCTGGTATATGGATGAGGCTGGAACACCGGCCCCGTTGCGCCGGGCGGTGCTGACTTCGCGCAACACGGACGAGGTGATGCACCTGTTGAGTGCTGCACTTGGCAGTGATGCAGAGGTGGCGGCATGACCTCGGATCACAGCATCTGGACCTCGCTACCGGTTCCTGCCTTTGTCATAGATGCAGGTGACCGGATCGCAGACATAAACTCCGCCGGTGAAGGGTTCCTGAACGCCTCGCGCAAATCCGTGATCGGGCATCCCGTCTGGGATCAGATTGCCGTGGACGCTCCATTAGAAGAAGCGTTTCTGAGAGCGCGTCAGCAAGGTACGCCACTATTTGTGAACGATGTGGATGTAGGGTCAGGCAACCGCGCGCCGTTGCAATGTGCGCTTCAGATCGCGCCGCTTGTAGGACACCCGGGGTCAATGATCATGATCATCACGCCGCGTGAACTTGCTGGGCGTATGACCCGTGGAAACACGGTGAAATCTGCTGCGCAATCGGCGATAGGCATGGCCGAGATGCTTGCGCATGAAATTAAGAACCCTCTGGCAGGAATTACTGGCGCGGCGCAGCTTCTCAGCATGAATATCTCGCAGCAAGACCTTGAATTAACAGATCTTATTGTCGAAGAGAGTCGCCGTATCGTAAAACTGTTGGAGCAGGTTGAACAATTCGGAAATCTCTCTGAGCCCGATTTCAAACCGGTCAACATACATGACGTGCTGGATCGGGCACGGCGGTCGGCCCTGTTGGGTTTCGGTGCCCATATGACGATCATCGAAGATTACGACCCGTCGTTGCCACTTGCTTATGGCGACCCGGATCAGTTTCTGCAGGTCATCTTGAATTTGTTAAAGAATGCCTCGGAAGCCGCTGATCCTAAAGGGGGAACCATTCGGTTAAGGACGTATTTTGAACATTCTTTCCGCCTGCGGCGCAGCGACGGGTCAGGTCATTCTCTGCCACTGCAAATCGAAGTGACCGATGACGGCCCCGGTCTGCCGGAGAAGATTCGGGGCGAGATATTCGACCCGTTTGTGTCGGGCAAGGAAAACGGCACCGGCCTGGGGCTGGCGCTGGTCAGCAAGATCATTTCGGACCACGACGGCTGGATTTCGGCTGAGTCGGTTCCGGGACGAACGGAATTTCGCATCTCTCTGAGGCGCGCGCCGCGTGACGCGAAATAGTCAATAAATCGCCGGAAAGAGCAAGAATAAGGAAAGCACCTGATGGATGGAACAGTACTGGTTGCAGATGACGACCGCACAATTCGGACCGTTCTGACACAGGCCCTGACACGCGCTGGGTGTAAGGTGCATGCAACCTCGTCGTTGACCACTTTGATGCGTTGGGTGGCCGAGGGCAAAGGCGACGTGGTCATATCCGATGTAGTTATGCCGGATGGCAATGGGCTCGAGATGTTGCCAAAAATCGCACAGGACCGACCGGGATTACCGGTCATCGTGATTTCGGCGCAAAACACGATCATGACGGCCATCCAGGCAGCCGAGGCGGAAGCTTATGACTATCTGCCGAAACCCTTCGACCTGCCGGATTTGATGAAGCGTACCGCGCGCGCGCTGGAACAGAAACAGCGCACGCCGTCAGATGCCGGTAACACGTCCCAAGAGCGTCCGGAAGAGCTGCCTCTGGTGGGGCGGACACCAGTGATGCAGGCGCTGTATCGCTTGGTGGCGCGGGTGATGAATACCGATCTGTCGGTCATGATTTCGGGCGAGAGTGGAACGGGCAAGTCGTTGATCGCCAAAGCGATACATGATTTTTCCGATCGCAGGACGCTGCCATTTGTAACGGCCACTGCCGCCGACCTGCGGGATCTTGAAGGCCCGGCGCGCGTCATGGCACGGGTGCGGGGCGGTACGCTGCTTATCGACGAGATCGCGGATATTGATGACGAATTGCAGGCGCGTCTCGTTCGGATGATGGACACTCCAGGCGATCATGTTCCTCGGTTCATGGCTACGAGCCAATCGGACCTGACCGAAGCCATGGAGAACGGGCGCGTCCGGCAAGACCTGTATTATCGCCTTTGCGGTGCGACAGTGCATGTTCCGGCCCTTCGCGAAAGGGTCGATGATATCACCTTGCTTGCGGATCATTTCCTGGCGCGTGAAGAACGCGAACATGGCGCGAAACGCTGGTTCAGTCCGGATGCGGTCGAGCTGGTACGGCGCTATTCCTGGCCCGGAAATGTACGGCAGCTTGAAAATGCGGTCCGTCGTTTGAGCTTGACCAGCCGCGCCGATGAAATCTCCAAAACCGAGGTCGAGTCGATGCTGGGCAGCCAACCCGAAGCCGAGCCGGTGCTGGGCAATGGAGAACGCGAAAAGCTCTCGGCTTCGGTCGAACGCCACCTGCGCCGCTATTTCGATCTACATGGAAATATGTTGCCACCTCCGGGTCTATATCAGCGTATTTTGCGTGAGGTTGAGGCGCCTTTGATTGAACTGGCCCTGGATGCGACCGGGGGAAATCAGGCAAAATGTGCTGATCTTCTAGGGATTAACCGGAATACGCTGCGCAAAAAGATAACAGAGCTCGATATTCAGGTGACACGGCGGCGCAAACTGATGTAATATCGCCACACAAAGCGTGGCATCCGGGTTTCGACCGGGCAACGACCACGACATATGGCGGTAAGTCGCGCAAGCGGCACATCAGGATGAGGGCAGACGGTGGCAACCCGAGCACAGAGCGGGCTGATTTTATCAGTCAATCGGTGGCGAAAATCCCGAAGGCTGCGCAATTTTGGAACTTTGGGTCTGGTTTTGCTGGGCCCGGTGCTGGCTTTGACCACTTATCTGGTCATTGGTCCATTCGATCTGGGGGCAACCGCGCCCTCATTGCGCCTGATCCTGCTTGCGGATCTGGTCTATGTTCTCGTGGTTGCGGCGCTGGTTCTGGGTCAGGTAGGCAACCTGATTGCAGCGCGCCGGGCCAAATCCGCGGGGTCCCGTTTGCACCTGCGACTGATCGGAGCTTTCACGCTGTTGGCTCTGGTGCCGACTGTCACGGTTGCAATCTTTGCCGGTCTGACGGTGAATATTGGTCTTGAGGGCTGGTTTTCCGACCGCGTAAGGCAGGTTGTCGGATCCTCGCTTACTGCTGCGGAAGCTTATGAACAGGAACACCGAGAGGGCCTGACGCAAGACGCCGTCGTATTGGCGCTTTTTCTGGACAATGCCCGGACGCGCGATTTCTATATTTCCGATGCTGAACTGCGAGAGGTTCTGGCGCAAGGGCAGGCGCAAATCCAGCGCGGTCTGCGTGAGGCCTATGTCATTGATGGAAATGGCGAAATCCGATCCCGGGGGGATCGCTCTTATCTTTTCAACTTCGAAAAGCCGACCTCCGAACAGATGGCCCAGGCGACTGAGAATGAATTGCTGATCATTGCCGATTGGCAAAACAGTGAATTTCGGGCGCTTGTGCCTTTGAAGGCTTATCTTGATCGGTATCTCTATGTCAGCCGGGAAGTGGACGGGCAGTTGCTGACGCTGCTGGACGATACCAAGGAAACAGTCCAGTTCTATCAACAGCTTGAAAGTGAACGCGGACGGGTATTGTTTGAATTCGGCCTGCTTTATCTGGGTTTTGCCGTGATCCTGATCCTGGCTGCAGTGTCGCTGGGAATGTGGTTCGCCGAGCGTCTCTCGCGCCCGGTTGGACGCCTGACCACCGCTGCGCAGCGTGTCGGGGCAGGCGATCTGGGCGTTCAGGTTATCGAAGAAGCCACCGATGACGAAATTGCGATGCTGGGCCGTTATTTCAATCAGATGACCCGACAGTTGAAAGGGCAGCGCGATACCCTTTTGGAGAACACACGGCAGATCGAACGCCGGCGTCGGCTGTTCGACTCGGTTCTGACCTCGGTCACATCTGGTGTTGTTGGTGTCGACCCCGATGGTTGCGTGACGTTTGTGAATCGATCCGCCGAACGCCTGTTGGATTGGTCCCGTGGAGAGGAACATCTTGCCATTGGAATTGCGGTGCCCGAATTCATGCCTTTGTTCGAAAGTCTCAAGGACAGCGGGCAAGAGGCTGTGCAGGGTGAAATCAAAGTCACGCGAAAAGGCCATTTGGAAAACCTGTTGGTCCGCATGGCGATCCGCCGCGGCGAAGATGGCGGGCTTGAAGGATATGTGGTTGCCTTTGACGACGTGACCGATCTGGTCAGTGCACAGCGAATGGCAGCCTGGGGTGATGTGGCGCGCCGCATCGCACATGAGATCAAGAACCCCTTGACCCCGATCCAGCTGAGCGCCGAGCGGATCAAACGAAAGTTTTCGTCCAAACTGGATGAGGATGATTGCGATATCCTTGTATCCATGACTGATGTGATCGTTCGCCAGACGAATGATCTGCGGCGGATCGTGGATGAATTTTCAAAGTTTGCGCGCATGCCGGAACCGGATCGGCACGAAGAAAATCTGGTGGGGTTGGTGCGCGAGGCTGTTCTGTTGCAGCAAGCCGGTCAGCCGGATGTCGAAATCGAAGCGATGCTTCCAGATCAGCCGATTTCAGGTGATGTAGACGCAACAATGCTGAATCAGGCGCTGACCAACCTGATCAAGAATGCAGGCGAAGCGATTGAAACGCTGAAACAAAAAGGGGCACCTGAGAACCTCAAGCCTCAGATCAAGGTTACTGTGATCGGCGACGATGCGGGCACGGTAATTACCATTGCCGACAACGGTATCGGCTTGCCGGAAGATCGTGCGCGGCTGTTTGAGCCTTACGTGACCACACGCGACGAGGGCACCGGGCTGGGGCTGCCGATCGTCAAAAAGATTATCGAAGAACATGGCGGGGTGCTGACACTTGAGGACGCCCCCGTATTTGACGGACAGGACCATTTTGGCGCAATGGCCGTGATCCGTTTGCCCGTGAGCAATATTTCCTCAAATTCAGCGCCGAAAAAGCAGGCAATTGATACAAACAAACTGAAAGCAGGCCAAAGATGAGCGACATTCTGATTGTAGATGACGAGCGTGATATTCGCGAGCTTGTGTCCGATATTCTCGAGGACGAAGGCTATTCTACCCGGCTGGCTGGCAACTCGGACGAGTGTATGGCAGCCATCAATTCCGAACCCCCGGGGCTTTTGATCCTGGATATCTGGCTGAAAGACAGCCGGATGGACGGGATTGATATTCTGAAGACTGTAAAGCGCGACAACCCAGACATTCCGGTGGTGATCATTTCGGGCCACGGGAATATCGAAATCGCTGTCGCTGCGATCAAGCAGGGGGCGTATGACTTTATCGAAAAGCCCTTTAACATCGACCAGCTGATGGTTGTGATCCGCCGCGCGATGGAAACCTCGCGCCTGCGCCGCGAAAACGCCTCGCTAAAGCGGAAAGAGGTCACAAGCTCGGATATGATCGGCAAATCGGCCTCGTTCCGGGCAATGCAGAGCCAACTGGACAAGGTTACCAAGTCCAACGGGCGTGTGATGCTGACAGGACCTGCCGGTTCAGGAAAGGAAATCGCCGCGCGCTATATCCATGCAGAATCGAACCGGGCAAATGCGCCCTTCGTGACCGTGAACTGTGCCGGGATCGAGCCGGAGCGCGTTGAAGAGGTTCTGTTCGGCCGTGAAACTACCGAACGCGGGGTTGAGGCAGGCCTGTTGGAAGAGGCCCATGGTGGCGTCGTCTACTTTGATGAAGTGGCAGATATGCCCATGGGAACCCAGTCAAAAATCCTGCGGGTTCTGGTTGATCAACAGTTTCAACGGGTTGGAGGTACCGACAAGGTTCGGGTCGACCTGCGGGTGATCTCTTCGACCAATCGTGACCTTGATGCAGAAATCGCCGCTGATCGTTTTCGGGAAGAACTTTACCATCGTCTGAATGTTGTGCCTATTTCGGTGCCTTCGCTAGAAGATCGGCGCGAGGATATTCCGGTTCTTGCCGAGTTTTTTATTGAAATGTGCAATGAATCCCAGGGCCTGCCGGTGCGCGAGATTTCAGACGAAGCTGTCGCGTTGCTGCAGACCATGACCTGGCCGGGCAATGTGCGTCAGCTTAAGAACCTGATCGAACGGGTGCTCATTCTGGGTGACGGTACGGGCCCGATCGAAGCGCGTGAGCTGCCAAACGAAGAAGAAAAAGCCGATGAATCAGGTCGCGTCGTTCTGTCCGGGGCATTGGCGACCTTGCCGTTGCGCGAAGCTCGCGAGGCGTTCGAGCGTGAATATCTGCTGACCCAGATCAACCGGTTCGGGGGCAATATCAGCCGCACTGCCAGCTTTGTCGGCATGGAACGCAGCGCGCTTCATCGTAAGCTTAAATCTCTGGGCGTTGTGACCTCGAACAAATCGGGGGCGCGAGTTGCACAACTGGACGAGGCTGAACCGGCGGAGTGATCCGCCGGCCTTTACCCTGCCTGACCTGGGGTAATTATCTGAAACGTTCCGTTGTCGAATTTGACGAAACATGAATCTGTGCTGAGCGGTGGCAGCTGTGTTGTTGGGACCGCAGCAACACGCGACTTTACGCCCTGCTTGCAAGGCGGAAGGCTGACCGGGCGATAGCCTTTCTGCGCCATGCATTGTGCTTCCAGCTTGTTGCGCAGCCCTTTGTTCACATCGACCGTATAGATCTGACCGGGCTGCCACCAGCCTCCGGTGCGATGACACCTTCCCCGACCATCGCAGTAGGTGCGACCTGGCCAATAGGTTGGTGCCCCTTGTCGCACCTGATTGGCAACGGGGGCGTCTTTGAGGGACTGAACCTGACATCCGGTCGTTTCCGACTGCATTTGCGAAACTGTCTCGCCCTCTTGATAATACAGGGAAAGCGGCCCACACGCAGTTAGCAACAGAGTCAAAGAAATCGTGAGAGCTATTGTTTTCATACGCTTACCTTGCCTCAGCTTTGCTTGTGTTACAAACTAATTGACCGTCTGGGGGGCATCTGTCATTCAAAGATTTCAGGCAGAAGGGCCAATAGCATGAAGGTCATCATTTGCGGTGCGGGTCAGGTTGGCTGGCAGATTGCACGGCATCTTTCGGGCGAGTTGAACGACGTTACTGTGGTTGACAACAATCCTGATCTGGTGCGACGGGCGACCGAAACCTTGGATGTTCAGGGGATTGCGGGATTTGCAAGCTATCCGGATGTTCTGAACCGAGCGGGCGCGCGCGATGCGGATATGATTATTGCTGCCACCCATTCGGACGAGGTGAACATGGTCACCTGTCAGATGGCACATTCGGTTTTCTCCATTCAGCGCAAAATCGCCCGGCTTCGGTCGAAATCCTATCTCGAGGCGATTCATTCAGATCTGTATCGCCGCGATCACCTGCCGATTGATGTGGTGATCAGCCCCGAGCGCGAGGTTGCCGCAGCGGCGATGCGCCGGTTGTCTGCCCCATCCGCCTTTGACACCGAGATGTTCATGGATGGCAAAGCGCAGTTGCTTGGCATTCGCATCGCCGAGGATTGCCCGATCGTGAACACGCCATTGCGGCAACTGACCGATCTGTTTTCGACGCTCAGCTCTATCGTGGTGGGTGTCCGGCGCGAGGGTACGCTGTTTGCCCCGGAATCCGAGGACCAGCTGTTTGTCGGTGACGAATGCTATGTCTTTAGCAATGTCAAAGACGTGGACCGCACGATGGAGGTTTTCGGCAAGGCGCAAAAACGGCAGGACCGGGTGGTGATTGTCGGCGGTGGTAATGTCGGTCTTGAAGTTGCTCGGACATTGGAAGAACGTGAAAGCCGCGTTCGTGCCAAGATAATTGAACGAGACCGCCACTGTGCGGAAGTGGCAGCCGAAGCGCTTGAGCGAACGATTGTCCTTCACGGTGATGGTCTGGACGCGGCGCTGCTGCGCGAAGCTGGCATCGAACGCGCGGATGCAATGTTGGCCGTCACGGATGATGACCGTGTAAATATGTTGGTTGCCGTGCGTGCCAAGGCCGAAGGTTGTGCTCTGGCGATTGCACTGATCAATGATCCCAGCATGGTTGCCCTGATGGGGCCGCTGGGTATCGACGCCTATATCAACCCCCGCGCCACCACCGTCAGTTCGATTCTGCGCCATATTCGGCACGGACGCGTGCGGCAGGTCTACTCCATCGGAGATGCAGAGGCCGAAGTGATCGAGGCCGAAGTACTTTCAACCTCGCCCATGGCCGGGCAGAGGCTGCGCGACATTGATTTCCCCGAAGGTGTGCTGGTTGGCGCCGTGCGTAAGGGCGATGAGATGTTGCGCCCCACCGGTAGTCTCAGGATTGAAGAAAAGGATGTGGTGGCGATTTTTGCCTTGGCCAAAGACGTCCCCGAGGTGGAACGGCTGATGCAGGTCTCGATCGATTTCTTCTGATGGCGCATGCACGGAAAAAACAGGTTAGCCTTGTACGGCGATTGCCGCTGTTTCTTCTGATCTGGGGTATTTTTGCCGCCGCTATGTGGATGCCTGCCATATTTGCGCTGGTGCTGGATGATCACGACACGTCCCGGTCGTTCTTCTATTCCGGGTTGCTGGGGTTGTTCGTGGTCGGGATCATCTCGCTGGCAACATCCAACAGAATGCCGCGTCGAGGGACATTGGGCCAGTTGGCGGTCTTGTTAGGCTGTTTCACCGTATTGCCCTTGTTTCTTGCGATCCCTCTGCATGATGCGTTGGGTAATACGAGCTTTCTGAATGCCTATTTCGACATGGTCAGCGCATTGACCACTACCGGGGCTGATTTGTTTCCTGATCCTGACCGGTTGTCGGCGCCGTTACACCTTTGGCGGGCTCAGGTCGGATGGATGGGCGGGCTTTTGATGTGGATTTCAGCGGCCGCGATCCTCGCGCCGTTGTCGCTGGGCGGGTTCGAGGTGACAGCCCGTGGTCAACCCGGTCGCCCGGTTTCAGGCGTGGCGCAAAGCGAGATGGTAGACCCACGCGGGCGTCTTATCCGCGTCACGCTGACTTTGACGCCGGTTTATGTCGGGCTGACCGCTGTCATTTGGCTGTTGCTCGTGATCGCAGGAGAGCAGGGCCTGACCGCCATCTGTCATGCGATGTCAACCATGGCCACATCGGGTATCTCACCGGTTGGTGGGCTTGAGGGAGCGCAGGCCGGGGTAACCGGTGAGGCCATCCTGTTTCTGTTCCTGTTCTTCGCTTTGTCGCGTCTTACCTTTTCCTCGGACACAGCTACCTCCGGATATTCGCGGCTGGATAAGGACCCCGAGTTCCGGATCGGGCTCATGATCGTTGCAGGCGTAGCGGCGCTGCTTTTCTTCAGGGTTCTTGCCGGCGTCAGCGAAATTGGCGGCCAGATGGAGCCTCTTCAGGCGTTGAGCGTAATTTGGGGCATGATTTTTACGGTCTTGTCATTTCTGACAACCGCAGGGTTCGAAAGTGCAAACTGGGATGATGCCCAGCAAATTTCCGGTCTGGGCACCCCGGGATTGATCCTGATGGGGCTTGCGCTGATCGGCGGTGGAGTTGCAACAACGGCGGGCGGGGTAAAGCTGTTGCGGGTTTTCGCTCTGTACCTTAACGGCGCGCGCGAAATTGACCGTTTGATTTACCCGTCTTCGGTCAGCGGAGTAGGTGGCGGAAACCGTCGCATCCAAAGCGATGGGGCCTTTATCGCTTGGATATTTTTCATGATGTTTGCCCTGACAGCTGCTGTGTTCAATGTGTTGCTTGCTGCCATGGGTACGGGGTTCGAACACGCTATGGTGCTTAGCGTTGCCGCGCTGAGCACGACAGGGCCGTTGATCGAATTGGCAACCGATGTTCCTATCCGATTGATCGACCTTTCGGGCGGTGCCAAGCTGACCATGTGTGCCGCTATGGTGATCGGCAGATTGGAAACGCTGGCGATTATTGCCCTGATCACACCCGCTCTATTGAGGGGTTAAGAAACAATAACCATGCTAGTGACTGATTTTTCATCTGGAATATCGGTTAACGACACTCCATACTCAGCCGGAGGGAGCGCGTTGGTCCGCAGCGCGTAGCAAGAACAATGGCGAGATTATAAGAATATGGCTTCGGACAGACAGAATCTGCAGGACGCGTTCCTGAATAATGTACGGAAAGCAAAAGTCCCGGTCACAATTTTCCTGATCAACGGTGTGAAATTGCAGGGTGTGATCACCTGGTTCGACAACTTCTGCGTATTGTTGCGCCGCGACGGACAGTCGCAGCTGGTCTACAAACACGCGATTTCGACCATCATGCCATCGCAGCCGATCAGCCTGTATGAGGGCGAAGACGCCTCTTGATGGAACTTGAAAGGGTGCGCACCCGAGCGTGGGTGCTGCATCCGGAAATCAAATCAGATGAACAGCGCCGCGTTCCAGGACCGGCGCTGGCAGAAGCGGTGGCGCTGGCCGCTGCATTGCCCGACCTTGATGTGATCGGATCCGAAGTTGTGCGCTTACCTCGGGCGCAGGCCGGTTTTCTGTTCGGTAGCGGCAAGATCGAGGAACTGGCCGAACGGTTGCACGAGAACGAAGTCGAGCTGGTTTTGATCGACGGATCGGTTACGCCCGTTCAGCAACGCAATCTTGAAAAGGCGTGGAAGGTCAAGATCCTCGACCGGACCGGGCTGATCCTCGAAATCTTCAGCGACCGTGCGCGCACCCGTGAGGGCGTATTGCAGGTGGAAATGGCCGCGCTGAGTTACCAGCGGACCCGGCTGGTGCGTGCCTGGACCCACCTGGAACGGCAGCGGGGCGGATTGGGCTTTGTGGGTGGCCCGGGTGAGACCCAGATCGAAGCGGACCGTCGGGCCATTGATGAACAACTGGTGCGCTTGCGTCGTCAGTTGCAGAAGGTGGTCAAGACCCGCACGCTGCATCGCGCCGCGCGGGCCAAGGTACCATATCCGATTGTGGCGTTGGTAGGTTATACCAACGCGGGCAAATCAACCCTGTTCAACCGCCTGACCGGGGCCGATGTCATGGCCAAGGACATGTTGTTCGCCACCTTGGACCCCACCATGCGTCGGGTCGAACTGCCTGACGGTCCCGAAGTGATCCTGTCGGACACGGTGGGGTTCATTTCGAACTTGCCCACCGAGTTGGTCGCCTCCTTCCGTGCGACGCTGGAAGAAGTTCTGGGTGCGGATATCGTGGTTCATGTGCGCGATATCAGCCACGATGAATCTGAGGCGCAGGCGAAGGATGTCGAAACTATCCTGACTTCACTGGGTATTGACGATACGCGGCCCCGGATTGAGGTCTGGAACAAGATCGACCTGCTGTCCCCGGATGAGCGCGAAGCCGCGATGGCGCGGGCAGAGCGGGATCAGGGGATTTTCGCGATTTCAGCCGTCACCGGCGAAGGGATCGCCCCGCTTTTGGCGGAAATTGCCGTCACGCTACAGGGCGTACGTTCTGAGGCAACGCTGGAACTGGGATTTGCCGAAGGCAACAAGCGCGCGTGGTTGTTCCGCCAGGAGGTCGTGCAGTCCGAAAAGCAGACCGAAGATGGCTTTGTGATCGACGTGCTGTGGACAGAGAAACAAGCTTCGCAATACGCAGCGCTTTGAACCCTGACTGGGGAAGAACTTTCCTATACCCATCGAACAAAGTGGTCCGTGATCAGCCGTCAATCTGGCGCTGAAAATCCTCGGCATCGAACCAACCCAAAGAGTTCTGGACCTGGTTGGTGTCGGTCATTTCCCATTCTTCCCAGCCCCGCGTCACGACGTGATTGCCGGTTTTGGAATGGTGCCCTTCAAGGGTCCAGACAAATATTGCGTGGCTTCCCGCCCAGCGAAACATGTCGCAGCGGACCTCAAGATCGGGGAAATCAGTGTAAAACCCGCGCGCCATTTCCGCCACCGCAGCGCGGCCTATGATCGGTTCTCCACGGTTGATCGTGATCTGTCCGTCGGGCGCATAGAAACTGGCAACGGCCTCGGGGTCGCCCGAGCTCCAGGCGATCGCATAATCCCGCGCGAGATTGTTCAGCTTATCCCGGATACTGGCCATTTGGTCCCCCGCACACAAATCCTAGGCCTATGGATCGTATGCCAAACGCCATTCAGCGTCCACGCGATGGAAAATAAACGGGCGAGGTCTTGCCGAAGCACGGAACTTAGCGGGGGATAAGGGTGGTCACTCCGACGGCGGCTGCATGTGCCAGGTCAAGGTCCAGGGACATCGGGATGTATTCACCCCGACGCCAAAGCTGGGCCTGATCGTCATAGTAGCGTGACAGGAAGTGACCCGACTGGCCCGTAGCCGTGATAAAGACCGAGCTGTCGGGATCCGCAAAATCATATACGCCGCGATAGCCTGCACCGTGCACGTTCTGAAACGGATCATGGCCTTCGCCAGATGTTCTGCCACGCAGCAGGGTGTTGTCGCCACCACTGGTGGACTGTCGGATATTCACAAAGAATCGCAGCACCGGAACCGATCCCAGAACCGGGTGGTCATGCGTCGCCTGATGCGCGTCACCCCAGCGTAGAGATTCCAGTGATCCTCCGTATTTTTCGGAAATCCAGATCAGCGCATCGTCCAGTGCCATGCGCGCCATATCGGTGCAGGTCTCTGTCGGCGCGCTCTGACGCACATTACACCAGGCCGAAGCTCCGTCGATGTCGCGATAGACACGTTCGATGAACAGTGGTTCGACATGTTTGTATTCAGCCGCCAGGGGGCCAAGCTCATCTGCGATCAACCGGATTTGCAGCGCCCGAACCCAAGCAGCATAGATCAGGGGTTCTGGCAGGTGTTCATTCATCTCGCCATTCCACTCGGCCAAAAGGTTCAGCGCGATCTGGCGCTGGCGTTCCTGGGTGCCTTCGGGGGCAGAGGCGCCGGTGTACCACAGATCAGCCCCGATCAGCGGAAGCAGAGAGCGCGCGGTAAAGCTGACCGTGTCCAGCTGTGCCTCGATAAAGCTGTCGCGCGTGTGTACCTCGCGCGATTGCATCAGCCGTTCCCAGCGATGGATGCGCTGCGTATCCCCCCATTCAAATGAGACATGTTCGGGAAATGGCCGGTCGATGATCTTGTTGTTTGTGTTGCCCAGAATGCCGCCCGCAGGTGCGACGAATTCGGGGTTGTCAGCATAGGGCAGGCGGCCTTGCCACCGGTTTTCGGCCAGCCAGCCAGGCGTCGGAATACGCCCCCGGCTTTGGTTCTTTGCGGCACGGTGCGGCATTGCACCGATCAGCTTCATGCCGATCGTGTCCTTGTCGACCAATGACAGGTTCTGAGATGGCGCCATGAACAGCTCGGCTGCGGTGATTGCTTGTCGGACAGTGTCCGCATTCATCAGCGCCATTGAGGCTGACATGGAAGTGTCCCGTGCGCTCAGGGCTGTCCAGGACAGCGAGGCGACATGACCCGGCGGCGTGATCGTCCCAAGATCGTAATGGGTGCCCGGCAGAACCGGTCCGTTCTCGGTCCAACGCAGGGTCAGAGTGATTGGGGCTTCGTCTTTGATCTCGATGATCGAAGGGCGGCTGCGAAAGGTCTTGTATCCTTCGGGGGTCAGGTATTCCTCGGGGTTTTCTGGGTTCAACTGCTCGATATGGATGTCCTGATCATCCAGATAGGATGAGGTCAAACCCCAGCCCAGCCGATCACTGCGTCCGGTCATCACCGCCGGGATGCCGGGGATCGTGGCACCGATCACGCCGCCTTTGGCCAGTTCCAGACGGGCCAGATACCAGATGCCCGGCGCTGTGAAACCCAAATGCGGATCATTGGCCAGAAGCGTCCCTCCGCTGGCAGATCTTGTGGGGGCGGCAGACCATGCGTTCGATGCTCCGGCCAATCCGCGCTTTGGAAAGGGCGAGATGGGCGTGTCCGGCATCGACGATCCGGCCGCATATCTGGGCAGGTTAGGAAACAGGGCGGCGTATTCGGGCAGAGCGGCGATTCCCGGCCCGGGAACATCAGGCAGAATATCCGCCAGTCGGGTCTGGTCATCCAGCATAAGCGATGTGCGCGCGCGCAGCACTTCATCCTCAAGATGGCCAGAAAGTTGCAGGCTCATGAGTTTGATGACGGCCAGGCTGTCGCCCGGTTGCCAGGGCGATACAGGCGCATTGAACAAAAACATCTCTGGCGCACCACGGCCCAATGCGTTTTCGTTAATCTCGGCCAGTCGTGCATTCACCCCGGCAGCATAAGCGCGCAGGGCCTCTTTGGTATAGTCGTCCTGGGCTTGTACCGACCGGTGTGCAAGCCCGTACAGATCAAACCGCCGCAACAGCTTGTCGATATGAACAGTGCGAGCGCCAAAGACTTCGGACAATCGGCCCTGCGCTGTCCGGCGCAGAACAGTCATCTGCCAGAGGCGATCCTGTGCATGGGCATAGCCAAGCCCAAAGAAGACATCCGGGTCTGATGCGCCCAGAATATGGGGAACATTCGCTGTATCCCTGACAACCTCAACCGGCGCAGTCAGGCCATCAACTTTAACGGTCTGATCGTAGTCCGGCAGGGACTGGCTGGCCAGAAAATACACCAGCAACACAGCCGCCAATGTCAGCAGAACAAGACCCGAGGCGATACGCACAAGCCAGCGAAAGACAATTCCCATCAGCGGTCACATTTCCGTTCACTCTATGATTGCGCAGACACTAGAGGATGGCCGCACGGATCGAAAGAGGAACCGCATGAGAACATGCGTGTTTACCGCGGTTTGAATGAAAAATCCCGCTTCGGGCGTGATGCCGAAAGCGGGGTGTCTTGAGGGGGGAGGGTAGTCCGGTATCAGGGAATGATGCGGGTGTATTTCGTGCCTTCGACCGTCGCGCCGAACTTTAGCCCTGCCTGTCCGAAGACCGCCGCCAGAACCGGCGAACGCAGGGTGGTGGTGTCGGTCGACAGAGAGTCGCCCGTCGCATCGACCACGTAGCCGACTTCGGCCCCGGCGGTCCATCCGCTGGAACGGCGGAAATCGTTCAACGCGTCCTGTGTCATGAAGAACAGGACATGCGCATATTGCTGGGCACCGATTTGCAGGCCGGCGGTTCCCGAAATTGCGGAATAGTAATCAACTGTCGCGCCCTGAATGCGTAGCGCGCCTGTGCCGTAGGCACCGCCAAAGACGATTAGTCCGGCATCGGTTATCAGAGGCATGACCAGCATGCCGTTGGCCTTGTTCGCGATTTCGAGCGTGTTGGGGTAGGTGGCGTACATCTGGTTCAATGTCGCATCCACACGGGCGTCAATCGTCGCTGCGTTGGAACTGCCGACGCCATTGCCGCAAGCGGCGGTCACTGACAGACCGGCCATGCCAAAAGCAAAGCCACGACGGCTTAATCGAGTAGGTTTGGAACTGCTCATGTTTTTTATCTCTGTATAAATGCCTGATTGTCGGGTGCTCCCGATCTTGTCCGCAAGAATACGCCGATTGTCGCCTCGTGTCACGGGAAAGCTGCCCAGTGACCAAAGATAGTCGGCGAAAAATCGCGGAAACGCGGGGGATTAGCCCTGCAGGATCCGGGCGGCCTGAGGCGCGAAATAGGTCAGTATCCCGTCGCAGCCCGCGCGTTTGAACGCCAGCAGACTTTCGAGCATGACCTTCTCTCCGTCGATCCAGCCATTCTGCGCCGCGGCCTGTATCATCGCGTATTCACCCGAGACCTGATAGGCATAGGTCGGCGCGCCAAACGTGTCCTTGACCCGGCGGCAGATGTCCAAATAGGGCATGCCGGGTTTGATCATGACCATGTCTGCGCCTTCGGTCAGGTCACGCTCGATCATGCGCAGCGCCTCGTCCGAGTTTCCGGGGTCCATCTGATAGGTCTTCTTGTCCCCGGTCAGCGCGCCCGAGGCGCCCACTGCATCTCGGAACGGTCCGTAGAACGCACTCGCATATTTGGCCGCATAGCTGAGGATCATCACGTTGTGATGGTCTGCGCCTTCCAGGGCGCGCCGCATTTCACCGATCCGGCCATCCATCATATCTGACGGTCCGATGATGTCGGCGCCCGCATCTGCTTGCGCCAGCGTCATCTTTACCAGCGCCTCGATCGTTTGATCGTTTATGATCTCACCATCGACCACATATCCGTCATGGCCGTTGATATTGTATGGGTCCAGCGCCACGTCCGTCATCACCGCGATATTAGGTGCGGCTTTCTTGATGGCGCGAATGGCTCGGTTGGACAGGTTATCGGGGTTCCACGCTTCGGCGCAATCTTCGGTCTTTAGGGAGGCGTCGGTGTAGGGAAAGATGCAGATTGCCGGGATACCCAGGGCCTGCGCTTCGACCGCAGCCTGTGCGATCAGATCGACCGAGCGGCGCATGACACCAGGCATCGAGGGGACAGGCTCTTCAATACCTTCGCCGTCTCGGACGAAAACCGGCCAGATCAGATCATCGGTGGTCAGTGTATTCTCGCGGACCAGCGCCCGCACCGCCTGTGATTGGCGTGTTCGACGAAAACGGGCCAGAGGATAGGGGGCAATGGTCGGTTTCATGACGCGCTCTCCTTGTAAATTCCAGCATTGGGTGGCATGAATTCCGTGTAGTCTCAAGGGTAACGATGGACGCGTCTTTGCGAAGAAGGTCCCTGAAGACGGAAATTAAGGGCTGACGCGTGGACTTATACTCTTCGATTTTTGAACTCATCGACATGCGCAGCTTTTCGAATCTCTGGTATTGGATCGGGCTTGCGGTGTTGTGGTCATCGGCCAGCCACTGGGCCATGGGCGTGCCGTATGACCTTGTTGTGCGCGCAAGACGGGTAGGCGGGCAATCGGAACAGGATTTGATGGATATCGTCCGCATTAACGGAAACCGATTGCTCTATATATTGGATGTATCCGGCCTCGCGATATTAGCGTTTAGTTGTTTTTTGTTCACGGGTCTCGCCACTTTGGGGTTCTATTACGGTGTCGAATTCGCGCAGGCCGTGTTTTTGTTGCTGTTTCCGATTTGTCTTGTCGTGCTGATCAATGTATCAGCCGCGCGGAAACTGCGCAGGGAAACACCCAGTCTGGAGTATATTTCCAAGATTCTTACGCGCTGCCGGATCTATACCCAGATAGTTGGTATGATTTCGATCTTGATCACTTCGCTTTGGGGCATGTACCAGAATTTTTCCATCGGCGTCCCGGGTTGGTAAAATCAGAAAGGCTTGGCGATGACGGGTCCGAACCAAGTAATCGTTGGCGGCGCCCCCGAAGGGTTTGACGCGCAGCTTGTCCTGAATGAGCTGGCGCGCTCTGGCGGGCCGGTGTGCCATGTCGCGCGTGATGACAAACGGCTTGAGGCGATGCGCGCGGCGCTTGCCTTTTTTGCGCCTGACATGCCGGTATTTGTGTTCCCAGGTTGGGATTGTCTGCCATATGATCGGGTATCGCCCAATGCGGATATCTCGGCAGCGCGTGTGGCCACCCTTGCCGCACTTGTGCACCAGATGCCGCAGCAATACGTGCTGTTGACAACTCTGAACGCCGCAACCCAACGCGTGCCCGCCCGTGCAGTGCTGCGAGAGGCGGCGTTTACCGCCCGTGTCGATCACCGCATTGATGAAACCGCGTTGCGGAATTTCCTTGTGCGCATGGGCTTCACGCAAAGCCCCACGGTGATGGAGCCCGGCGACTATGCCGTTCGAGGGGGCATCATCGACATTTTCCCGCCCGGCGAATCCGGGCCGGTGCGGCTGGACCTGTTCGGGGATGTTCTGGATGGAGCACGTCGGTTTGATCCGGTGTCGCAACGTACGACCGAAAAGCTGGCTGTTGTGGAGCTGGCGCCAGTGTCCGAGGTCATTCTAGATGACGCCGCCATCACCCGGTTTCGGCAGAATTATCGCATCGAGTTTGGTGCGGCGGGCACCGATGATCCCCTGTACGAGGCCGTCAGCGCAGGCCGCAAGCATCAAGGCATCGAGCATTGGTTGCCGTTCTTTCACGAAAAGCTTGAAACGCTGTTTGATTATCTGCCTGGTGCCACAATCTCGCTGGATGATCAGGTCACGCCTGCCCGTTTGGCACGTTGGGAAACCATTGCCGATCAATACGAAACGCGGCGGCTCGCACTGGAGAACCGGTCGCGCATGGACACGGTGTATAAACCGACACCACCGGGCCTACTGTATCTAGATGACACTGCTTGGGAACAAGCTGTCGGCGATAGGCGCGTTCTGCAATTCAATGCATTGCCTCAGGCCCTTGGGCCCGGGGTGATCGATGCTGGTGGTCGGATCGGGCGCAACTTTGCCCCGGAACGCCAGCAGGAAAGCATCAGCTTGTTCGGAGCACTGGCCAGCCATATCACCGACAAAATGGCCAAGGGGCCGGTTCTGATTGCCTCTTATTCCGAAGGGGCCCGCGAACGTCTGACTGGGCTGATCGAGGATGAAGGCCTTGCCGAGGCGATCCCCGTGCCCGACGGTACGCGCATCGGCAAACGCGGGCTACATCTGGCCGTCTGGGCGCTGGAGCACGGGTTCGAAACGCCCGACCTGACCGTGATCGCCGAACAGGATGTGTTGGGCGACCGGCTGATCCGGCAGCCCAAAAAGCGCCGCAAGGCCGAGAATTTCCTGACCGAAACCCAATCCCTTAGCCCGGGTGATTTGGTGGTTCATGTGGATCACGGCATCGGGCGCTATCTGGGGATGGAGGTCGTGACGGCGGCCGGTGCCGCCCATGAATGTCTGCTGCTGGAATACGCAGAACAATCCAAACTGTACCTGCCGGTCGAAAATATCGAACTGCTGTCGCGATACGGTCATGATGAGGGTCTGCTGGACAGATTGGGCGGCGGCGCGTGGCAGGCCAAGAAGGCCAAGCTGAAAGAGCGCATTCGCGAGATGGCGGATAAGCTGATCCGCATCGCTGCCGAACGGGCCTTGCGCAAGGCCCCGATCATGGACCCGCCTCCGCACGCGTGGGAGGAGTTCAGTGCGCGCTTTCCCTATCAGGAAACTGACGATCAGCTGCGCGCAATCGGTGAGGTCATGGAAGACATGCATTCTGGCGCGCCGATGGATCGTCTGATTTGTGGCGACGTGGGCTTTGGCAAGACCGAGGTCGCAATGCGTGCCGCTTTCGTTGCCGCAATGTCGGGCGTGCAAGTGGCGGTGATCGCACCGACAACGCTGTTGGCGCGTCAGCACGCGGCCAGCTTCAAGGATCGCTTCCGGGGCTTCCCGCTTGAGGTGCGGCAGCTGTCCCGCTTCATCTCGGCCAAAGAGGCGCAACAGACCCGTGACGGGTTGGCGCGCGGCACGGTGGATATTGTGATCGGCACCCATGCCTTGCTTGCAAAAGGGATTCGGTTCAACAATCTGGGTCTGCTGATCATCGACGAGGAACAGCATTTCGGTGTTGGCCACAAGGAGCGTCTGAAACAGCTGCGTAGCGATATCCACGTCCTGACCCTGACCGCGACGCCGATTCCACGAACGCTGCAACTGTCCCTGACCGGCGTGCGTGACCTGTCGATCATCGGCACACCTCCCATCGACCGGCTGGCGATCCGCACCTATGTCAGTGAGTTCGACGCGGTCACGATCCGCGAAGCCCTGCTGCGTGAACATTACCGTGGTGGGCAGAGTTTCTATGTCGTCCCGCGCATCTCGGACCTACCCGAGATAGAGGAATTCCTGAAAGAGCAACTGCCCGAGCTGACTTATATGGTGGCGCATGGGCAGATGGCGGCGGGGGAACTCGACGATCGGATGAATGCGTTCTACGACGGGAAATACGATGTCTTGCTGGCCACCACGATTGTGGAAAGCGGGCTGGATATCCCGACTGCAAATACGATGGTTGTGCACCGGGCGGATATGTTCGGGCTGGCGCAGCTCTATCAGATCCGCGGCAGGGTCGGGCGGTCGAAAACCCGCGCCTATGCCTATCTGACAACAAAACCACGCGCCCGTCTGACTGCCACGGCTGAAAAACGCCTGCGCGTTCTGGGCTCGCTCGACACGCTGGGGGCGGGGTTCACGTTGGCGTCTCAGGACCTTGATATTCGAGGGGCGGGTAACCTGTTGGGCGAGGAACAGTCGGGCCAAATGCGCGATGTGGGTTATGAACTCTACCAGTCGATGCTGGAAGAGGCGATTGCCAAGATCAAAGCCGGTGAGATGGAAGGCCTGTCGGATGCAGATGACCAATGGGCGCCGCAGATCAATCTTGGCGTCCCTGTCCTGATCCCAGAGGATTATGTGCCCGATCTGGATGTCCGCCTGGGCCTGTATCGCCGTTTGTCGTCGCTGTCGACCAAGGTGGAATTGGAAGGCTTCGCCGCTGAATTGATCGACCGCTTTGGCACGCTGCCGAAAGAGGTCAACACCCTGATGCTGGTCGTGCGCATCAAGGCGATGTGCAAACGGGCGGGGATTGCAAAGCTAGATGGCGGGCCCAAAGGCGCGACGATCCAGTTTCACAACGACAAATTTGCCTCGCCTCAGGGGCTGGTCGAGTTCATCCAGAACCAGCGCGGGTTGGCCAAGGTCAAGGATAACAAGATCGTCGTGCGCCGCGATTGGAAGAAGGATAGCGACAAGATCAAGGGGGCATTTGCCATCGCCCGCGATCTGGCGGAAAAACTTGTGGCCGAAAAGAAAAAGGCCAAAGCCTAGTCACCGCTGACAAAGGTGCACAACTGCCATTCGCCAGTTTCGGATTTTGCCAATGCTGCCCGGTAACCAGTCATGGGCCACAGGAAATCGCTGTGCATATAGCCCTGACCCCCATCAGTCAGCAGAACCCTCTGGTATTGCGCGATGGGGGAGAAGTCGCGGATGATGACAACCTCATAGCTGATGAGGTCCAGTATCGCCGCACCTCGGTTCGGTGCCCTGCGCAGAGTTACATCCTGAGCGGTCACAAAATAGGCCAACGCCGGATCCAGCGAAGCGGGTAGGGTGAGCTGCCATTGGTGGGGCATCCAGAACTCGCCGTCTTCGTTGAAATAGCCGGGCTGAGACAGGGTGTTTTCCAGATCGGACCAATAGGTTTCAACGTCCTTATCCCTTTCATAATCTTGTTCGGACGTGGCAGGGCCTGGGGTAAGATATTCGCGCAGCTCGTTCGGGCCGCCATCGCCGCCGTGGCTCAGGTAGATGTCCGGGCAGGCAACGGACAGCAGGCCGTCGACGTCGTGCGCCGCTACCATGTTCAGCAGCTCGCTGCGGAATTCGGTAAGGGTTGAATCCCGCTCAGCTTCGTCGACCGGCGGAAAGGATTGTCGATCCGCCAGCGCCGGGCTGCAGAGCAAAGCGAATAGCAGGGCGTATCTCATTCGGCGGCCCTCATGGCGGCTTGGGCACAGAAACAGGACGCCCCAACAGCCCGGTCCGCACGGGCCAGAGCCAGATCGAGCCGTTGTTTGATCTGCACGATCTCAACCGTCTCACCGCGCGCCTTCAGGCAGTCATGCAGGCCCTTGAGGCTCCAGACATTGTCAGGATGGACAGAGGCACGGCTGAGCGTACCGCCCAACCCCAAATCCTCGCGGTATATGGCCTCGGCTTCGGCGGTATGCCCTTGTTCGAACAGCAATGCACCCAACGCGTGACGAGTGGGCTGCATCCATCCCCATGGCTCGTCATAGGGCAAGGTGTCGTCCAGTTCGACCGAGCGGCGCAGATGGGCGTAGGCCGCATCGTAGTTTTCCATGCGATACTCGATTTCGCCACGCAGCATTTCGCGGGCAATGTCCAGCAGGTCGATCACGCTGTTATTGTGCAGCAATCGCGTTTCTGGCACGCGGGCCTTGGCAGCGAGGAACAACTGCTCTTCGGCTTCGGCTTCGCTGACCTGCCCAGTGGCGGCAAAAGCAATGGCCCGGGCATAATGCGTGGTTGCCGTGAGAGTGCAGTACAGATCGGGGTCCGAGGGCAGCTCAAGCGCCATTGCCTCTTCCCAACGGCCAAACCGGATGAGGATATGCGGCCCCATTGACATGTAACTTTCGAAGAAATCCGCCATGGGGGGGCTTTCTATGCGCAGCATGTCTTCGGGTGTGGTGTCCCACAATCCCTGATTGGCCCGCAGAGCCGGTTCCATCTGTCCCAGAAATAGGGCGCCATATATGACAAAATGATAATTGTGCTGGCGGTAGCCGGTGTAGATGTTGAACGCGCCTTCGCGTTCGTAATATTTCAGGTCGGCCTCAACGGCTTTTTGGTTCCAGTGGACGACGTTCTGATAGTGGCCGCACAGCACATCGATATGGGTGGGCATATGCACCAAATGGCCCGCATCGGGAACCAGCGTCCGCAGAACATCCCCCGCTTTCAGCGCTTTTTCCGGGGTCGGAGACATCTCCATCAGGTGGACATAAAGATGCAGTAACCCGGGATGAGACATCGCTGCTGGATCATCAGCCATCGCCTCCTCCAGCGTTTTTTGCGCCTCGACCGTGGCGGCCCCTTCGGCGGGCTGGCCGGTCGTCAAATCCCACATTTGCCAGGGGGTGAGATTCAAAAGCGCTTCGACATAGATCGTGCGCAGGTCCAGATGAGCGGGCTGCGATGCAAACGCTGCGCGCATGGCTTCGGCAAAATCGTGATCCCAGTTGTGCATGTCGTCAATGGCTTCGCGCTGGGGATAGCGGGCGGGAAGCGCGCGGATCAGCGCTCGTTCAACCGGCGTACATTCGCCCGCAAGAGACATGGCCAGCTGCGTCGCATCATAGGCCAGCGCCAGCGCCTTTTGCCGGCCCGCGTCATCGTGCAGGTCCCAGGGCATGTTGTAATTCGGCCCCGCCGCATAGGCGACGCCCCAATGGGCCATGGCGCAGTTCGGGTCATGCTCTAGCGCGCGCTGAAAACAGACGACGGCCTCTTCGTGGTTATAGCCATAGGTCCAGACCAGCCCCCGGTCGAACCACAGTTGCGCATCGGGCGAAGAGGTGCTTACCGGACAGGAATGGGTGCCCAGATCGTAGTAGTCGCTCATTGAAAATCTCCCCTCGAAACAAGGGGAGGATAACGTGTTTCACGCGCTCTGCACAGATCAGGCGGGCAATCTGTCTTCTATCCGGCCCATATACAGCATCAGGCCGAACCCCATCGTGCACATAGTCAGGACACCTATTGCCAAGGGAAGGATCGATCCGTCAAACAACTGTCCCAAGGGGGCTGCCACTGCAGCGGCCAGAACGGTTGATACCGCGCCTATGACTGACGCTGCCATGCCCGCAATATGGCCCATCGGCTCCATCGCGATGGCATTCAGGTTGCCCATCGTCATACCGGCCATGAAGAACACGGCAGTCTGCCAACTGACGAAAAGCGCAAATGAGGCGCCATCAGAAAGGTCCAGACCATTCATTAACATGACAAAACATGTAAAGACGATCTGTGCGCCCAAAGTCCAGGTTACAATCCGGCGCATCCCCAATCGGATGACCAAAGTCGCGTTCAATAAACTGGCCGAGCCAGCCATCAGAGCAACGAAACCAAACCAGAATGGGAAACTGTCTGCTCTGTCGTAGATGATGTCATAAACAGGTTGTACCATCGTCAGCATGGTGAACAGCATCCCAAGGCAAAGCGTTTGCACCATGATCGAAACCCGCACAGTCGGGTGTGTAAACATCTGCCGCGCGGCATCAATCATAAGCGGCAGGCGCAGGGGACGGCGATTTTCGGGTGCCAGAGGTTCGCTCAGACGCAGGCCCATCCAAGTGATGGTGATCAAAGAGAACAACATGAACGAAGCGAAGATGCCACGCCACCCGGCCAGAGCGATCACCCCGGCACCCATCATGGGCGCGATGGCGGGAACCAGCGTAAAGATCATCATGGCAATCGAGACGATGCGGGCCATCTCGCGGCCGGAATAAAGGTCACGGATAATGGCCATGGCCACCACGCGTGGGGCCGCGCTGCCAATGCCTTGAAAGATGCGCGCAATCAACAGCATCTCAAGCGAGGAGGTGGCCCAGGCAACTGCGGCAGACAGGATATACAGCGCAGAGCCGACGTAAATTACCGGCTTGCGCCCGAATGCATCCGACAGAGGGCCGGTGAAAAAGGTGCCGATCCCCATGCCCAGCACAAATGAGGTCAGGATCAACTGCGCCTTGTTTGCATCACCTGGGCTGAGTTGCGCGCTGATCTGCGGCAGGGCGGGCAGCATCGAGTCGATAGAAAACGCGATTGTCGCAAACATCATTGCGATCAAAGCGACAAATTCTCCGCGCGGCATGCGATTACTCATGGGGCTCTCCTGACCCGTTCGCGCTATCACAGCGGATTGGGCACGGCCAGTGATCAGAATGCACAGGAGGCTGTGCTATTTTGCAGGGGAAGCCTCGATTTGAGACATGATTTCACCGATCACGCGTTCCCACATTTCCGGTGGTTGCGCGCCGGGGACAGCATGTTGGTTGGCAACGATAAAAGTCGGTACCGACGTCACACCCATCTGCCGGGAATGCGCGTCACGGTTGCTGATGTCGGAGCGGTCGGCGTCGGATTTCAGCAGCTTCATGACGACGGCAGCGTCCATCCCCTGACTGTCGGCAATATCCGCCAGAACCTCGTGGTCGCCGATATCGCGACTCTGTACAAAATAGGCCTGAAACAGGGCATCAACTATAGCGTTCTGCTTGTTTTCGATTCCGGCCCAGTGGATCAGCCGATGAGCATCCAACGTGTTCGGGGTGCGCTTCATCCCCTCAAAGTCGATGCCCAACCCTGCATTTTCGGCATGCTCGACCACCGGGGCATACGCACGGATGGCTCCGTCTTTTCCGCCGAATTTGCGCTCCAAGTATTCGCGCCGATCCATGCCTTCGACCGGCATATCGGGGTTCAGCTGAAAGGGGTGCCATTCAATGATGAATGGATGATCCGGAGTTGCAGCCAACGCTTTGTCCAGATGAGTCTTGCCAATATAGCACCAGGGGCAGATCGGGTCAGACATGATGTCGAGCTTGACGGTCTGGGTCATGTATTGGTCGCCTTGAAATAGGCCGGCAGCGCCCGGCGCAAAAGTTTGCCATTGCCGCCTGTTGGCAGCTGAGGCAGATGGATAAAGGCGCGCGGTTGCTTATAGCGCGCCAGATTTGTCTCGACATAGGCGCGCAGGGCGTCCTCGTCCAGCTTTTCCGGCCCGGTATAGAATGCCACTATGACAAAACTGTCCTGCTTGACCTCAACGGCGGCCGCGCCGACCTGCGAGATGCCGGGATATCGGGACAATGTGGCCTCGACCTCGATCGGTGAGACCCGGTAGCCGCCTGCATTCATCATATCATCGTCTCGGCCAAGATAGGTGATCTGACCATCAACTGCCATTGCACCCTGATCGCCGGTCAGAAACCACTCGCCCTGCATCCTGGCCAGCGCTTCGTCCGGCGCGTTGAGATAGGTCAGCATTAGGCCGGGGTCTGATCGGTGGATGGCGATGGTCCCTTCTTTCCCCTGTGGAACCGGCCCGTCTGGACCCAGAATTGCCACACGTCGCCCGGGTTGTGGTTGCCCCAGTGCATCGCCACGTGCCGGATAGGCTGGGCTTGAAGAGATGAAGGTCGAGCATTCGGACATTCCAAAAGCTTCATACAACTCGCGCCCGGTGATCCGTGTCCATTTCTGGTGCAGATGCCGTGAGAGTTTTTCACCAGCGCAAAGACCGTGCCTCAGATCGGGAAGGTGCAGATCGTTTGCTTCGTTCAAAATTTTCCGAAACACGCCAGGAGCTGCAGCAAATATCGTGGCACGGTGATTGCGCAGCATATCGGGTAGGGTCGACAGATCGGTGCCAGGTTCCGGTATCAACGCTGTCGCGCCAATAGTCCAGGGATCCATCAGTCCTGTCCCCAACGTATAGGTCCAGTTGAACGCACCTGCATGGCACAATCGATCCGTTTCCTGCAGGCCGTACCACGCATCCACCATCATCTGCCGCGCCCAAATTGCACGATGGGCATGTGCAACGGCCCGTGGCTTGCCCGAGGTGCCAGACGTATAGACCACATAAGCCATGTCTTCGGGGTCGCCCATCCGAAACTCGGCCAGAGGTAGATCGCGCATCTCGCGCAGTTGGCTCAAAGATATCTGGTTCGGGTGATCCGCGCAGGCGATATCGGGACCGCGCAGTATGGCGGCGGGCTTCAGATCTTGGATGATCTTTGCCGTTTCTGGCTGCGTCAGCTGTGACGATGTCGGCACGGGTACAATGCCGACCGCGATTGCACCCAGATAGGTTATTGGGAAATCAACCGTGTTCCCCAAACGCATCAAGACCAGATCGCCCGGTTTCAAACCGGCCCGCAGCAGACCTGTACCGGTTGCAAGGATCGCGCGTTTCAACGCAGAAAAGCTCCAGTTCTGTGCCGACGTTGCGCCAAGTACCGACAAGGCAATCTTGTCGCCATTGCGATCTGCTTGACGCAACACATGCGCGGCCAGATTGAAGGGGGTGGGGCAGGCCTTGGGCGGGCCTTGATCGAACAGGGAAAGCATGGCGTCTGGCTAACGCGGCAACTGCTGCGTTGCAAGCGGGACAGGCTGGCCCTATAGAGTGGCGCATGAGAACCAAAGAGCAGACATCTCTGATCCGAATTGCCCGAAACTCGGGCGAGCATACAGAGGTCGAACCGCTGGACCTTGGCGTCCGTGTGCGTGAATTGCGCAAGGCGCGTAACTGGACTTTGGAACAAGCGGCCAATCAGGCGGGATTGGCGCGTTCAACGCTCAGCAAAATCGAAAACGGGCAGATGTCGCCTACATATGATGCGCTGAAGAAGCTGGCGATCGGGCTGGAAATCTCTGTTCCGCAGCTGTTCACGCCGCCACAGCGCGAGCAGGTGATCGGGCGTATGGCCGTGACCCGGATGGGGCAAGGTACCAGCCACGCAACCACAACATACGAGCACGAACTGCTGGCTGAGACGCTTACGAAAAAGCAGATGCTGCCCTATCGCGCCCGTGTACGTGCCCGGTCGATGGATGAGTTCGACGGGTGGGTCCGCCACGATGGCGAAGAATTCCTGTACGTGCTGACGGGTGTTGTTCGCCTGTATACCGAGTTCTACGAACCCGTCGAAATGCGCCGCGGTGACAGCGCCTATTACGACGGCAGCATGGGGCATAATGTCGTTTCGGTCAGTGAAGAAGACGCGATGATCCTGTGGGTGACGTCACTTACCTAGATGTTTGGTGACTTCACGGGTTAGCGCTTCGGTGAACAGGAAATCCTCAAGCTCTTCATGTGCCTCGTTCACCGTCAGATGATGGCGTTCGGCCAGATAAGCCTCGAATTGCGCACGGTCGCGCCCGACCGCATCCATGTCTCGGTCGCGCAAATTGGGAAACCGCCGTTTTGCACGGGCGTACATTTCATTCCAATCTTGCGTCAGATCGTTCCACTTAAACATCAATTGGGCTTTCTGTTTGTCTGGCTACAGATCTGCTCGGCCCTGAATTCAGGGTACGAATGGTGTTTGCAGGTAGGGCTATGGCAAAATGTCGCACCTTGAGCGTGCGAAGTTTAAATCAGTTAGGCCCGCCACAGGAAATCTGAGACGGGCCTACGGACCAAATAGTTTTGAGTGAGTGGAGGCTGGTCCGAAAATACTGTTCCTGATGTTGTAACACAGCTATGTGTCGGTAATGTTTGGCGTAATTCAAATTGGATACATTTGTACTAGTCGCAGGCTATATCTTTCGAACCCGTTACGTAAAGCCCCTTGTTGAAATTTTTCAAATTTGTCTGAAACTAGGGATCGCATCAATTTATAGCGGAATGCCCACAGCCTTTACCTGCATGTCGTGGTACTGCGGGTCTGTGCCAGAATCCGCCGAAGGGTATGAGACCCACACAGCAAACGCCGAACGGGTCTTATTGCATCACATCTGCAGCGGTTGCGATCCTCTGGAACGAGATTGGCACGGACAGTTAGCAATTAGGAAAGGACGGGGCCGCCTCTTTTGAGGCGCTGCTATTCCTCGTACCACCAGACCTGCGGCATGTATTCCGGCCCGTCACCGTATATGGGCAGGGTTTCCGGCTGTTTCAGCTCACGCGCATGTGCAATCCGGCCGACGTCAAAGCTCCAGATCGGGATGACATACCGGCCAGCGGTTAGAACGCGATCCAGCGCGCGGGTCGCAGACACGAAATCTTCGTGGCTTTCAGAGGCCAGCATCGTATCGATCAAACCGTCCACTGCTGGCGACTGAACCCCCATCAGGTTACGTGTTCCTGCCGTGTCAGCATTTTCACTGCCCCAATACAGGCGTTGTTCGTTACCCGGCGACAGGGAAAGAGCCCGGCGAAATGGGGTCATGTCAAAATCATGCGCATCCATCCGAGAGGTGTATTGTGCGTCGTCGATTTTTTCGACTGTAAGCTCGATGCCAAGCCGTTCAAGCGTACGCGCATAGATTTCGGCGATCGTTCCGACATTCTGGACAACGTTGAGGCTGCCCTGGCTGATGACCATGTCAACGATGAACGCTTCGCCATCTGCGTTTCGCAACACGCCATCCTGAACTGTCCAGCCAGCCTCTTGCAGAAGCTTGGTTGCCTTGCGCAGATTGGCCCTGTTGCGTTCCGAACCGTCACCTACCGGCAGCTCGTAACCTTCCAGCGTACCGGGCAACAGTGTATCGGCGTACGGCTGCAGCAGTTCAGCCACCTGACCGGTGGCAGTACCGGGTTGCATCGCCAGATCCGAGCCCGAGAAATACGAGGTTATCCGCGGTTGCGCGCCTCCGGTGACGGTGTCGTTGATGAATTCGAAATTGAAAGCCAGAGTCAGAGCCTCGCGCACGCGCCAATCATCGAAGGGTGGCTTGCGCGTATTCATGACAAATCCGGTCATGCCCGAAGGCTTGCGATGCGGGATTTCGGTTTTCAGCACATCGCCGCGCTGTACCGCGGGGAAGTCATACTGGTTGTTCCACTTATCGGCGTTAAACTCGCGCACGGCTGAGAGCTCGCCTGCTTTGAAGGCCTCGAATGCGACTGTGCCATCCCCGTAGAACTCGATCCGCATCTCATCCAGATTCATGGTGCCGCGCCGAAACGGAATGTCAGCGCCCCAGTAATCCGGATTGCGACGCAGGTTCACATACCGTCCGGCTTCGTACCCGTCGATGACATATGGTCCAGACCCCAAGGGGATGTCTTGCAGCGGCGCGTCGGCAAAGTCTTTACCCTCCCACTGTGCCTTCTGAAGGATCGGGCGCATCCCGGCGATCAACGCAAGCTCGCGGTCGGGGTCGTTAAACGTGATGCGGACGGAACGCGGTCCGGTTTGTTCGATACTGTCGATCTTTCCCCAAAGGCCGCGATATCTCAGATGCCCTTCGGTTCCCAAAGTCTCATATGACCATATGACATCCTCGACAGTGACTGGTGACCCATCCGAGAATCGGGCATTCTCTCGCAGGGTAAATTCGACCCAGGATCGGTCTGGAGCCGTCTCAACTGATTCGGCTAACAACCCGTAAAGAGTGAAAGGTTCGTCCCAGGAACGCCCCATCAGGCTTTCATGGGTCCAAAATCGCAACTGCCAGGGTGACGTGCCTTTTTGCACAAACGGGTTAAGGCTGTTATAGCCGCCGGTATTTCCAAATACGACTTTGCCGCCTTTGGGTGCATCAGCGTTGACATAGGGTAGCGACACAAAATCCGGTGGTAGGGCAGGGTCGCCATACATAGCTATGCCATGGGTCGATTCTGCATGGGCTGCTGCAACGGCAAAAACACTAACGATTCCCGCGATCATAGGGCGAACGGGGCGAAGGAAATCGGGGCTCATTTTGGAAACAATCCTGCTCTGGCCTTATTTTGTTGGGATTCACCGTAGCCATGATTTTTCATATTATCAAACTTTTAGCTTGGACGAAGGCGTAGAATTGCTTATAAAGGGCGTACTGCTCGATAGGTTTCTTGCCTGTATGAAACCTGCCTCAATAACTTAACGCCCGCTTCGTGCGGGCGTTTTTTTGTGCGATTTTCGCTGATACAGCGCCCCCAATCTTTCCCCGTTTTCTTTGCAGGTGCAGCATGGCACTGTGCCGTCAACACGGAATCTGACGGAGAGCACCCATGAGTCTTTCAGGCAAAACAGCAATCATCACAGGATCGAATTCGGGCATCGGGCTGGGCATCGCCCGCGAGCTGGCCAAAGCCGGGGCGGATGTGGTGCTGAATTCGTTTACTGACCGCGACGAAGATCATGCTCTGGCCGCAGAGATAGGGCAGGAAACCGGAACCAACGCGCGCTATTTCAAAGCGGACATGTCCAAGGGTGACGAGTGTCGGGCGCTGATCGAAAAGGCTGGAGCCTGCGATATCCTGGTCAACAATGCCGGCATTCAGCATGTGGCGCCGATTGATCAGTTTCCAACCGACAAATGGGACGCGATCATTGCGATCAACATGAACTCGGCCTTTCACACCACTGCCGCCGCGTTGCCGATGATGCGCAAGGCGGGCTGGGGACGGGTGGTGAATATTGCATCGGCCCATGGGTTGACGGCATCGCCTTTCAAAGCCGCCTATATCGCGGCCAAGCACGGTGTTGTCGGGATGACCAAAACCGTAGCCCTCGAGACCGCACAAGAGCCGATTACCTGTAATGCGATTTGCCCGGGATATGTGCTGACGCCGCTGGTCGAAGAGCAGATACCCAATACGATGAAAGAATACGATATGAGCCGTGAGGATGTCGTGAAGAATGTCCTGCTAAAGCGGCAACCTTCGAAAGAATTCGCTACGGTCGAACAACTGGGCGGTACGACGATCTTTCTGTGCTCGGATGCGGCGGCGCAGATCACCGGCACGACGATTTCAGTTGATGGCGGGTGGACCGCGCTCTGAGCCTTGGGGAGTAGGGCAGTGATACGTATCAATCTGGCTTTGCAGGGCGGCGGCGCGCACGGCGCGTTCACTTGGGGTGTGCTGGATCGTCTGCTGGACGAAGATGATATCGAAGTCGCGGCGATCACCGGAACATCGGCAGGTGCACTGAACGGTGCGGCCTATAAGTCTGGCATGGTACGGGGCGGCCGGGAGGGCGCGCGCGCCAATCTTGATGCGCTCTGGGCACGTATGGGGGCCGTCGACGATACGAACCTGACCAACTGGATGCGTGCGTTTGAGCCCTCACATATCGCACAGTCCATCGAAAATTCGCTGCCGTTTGCTGTAGGCGACGCCTGGTCGCGATTGGTTTCGCCTTATGCCTATGGGCCGTTCTACCGTAACCCCTTGCAGCCCGTGGTTGAGCGCTTTGATTTCGATGAAATATGCGCTGCCGAAGGTCCGCGTCTGTATGTCTGCGCGACATGCGTGCGCAGCGGAAAGATACGGGTGTTCACAGGGAATGAGCTGTCGACTGAGGCCATCCTTGCTTCTGCCTGTTTGCCAACCCTGTTTCAGGCGGTCGAGATATTCGATCCAAAATCGGGCCGGACCGAGGCTTACTGGGATGGCGGATATACCGGTAATCCAGCTCTGTATCCCTTGTTCAATTCCGATCTGCCCGAGGACGTGGTGATCGTGAACATCAACCCTCTGGAACGGGAAGAAATCCCCAAGACGCCGCAGCAGATCCAGAACCGGATCAATGAGATTGGCTTTAACTCATCGCTGTTTCGGGAACTGAGGGCCATAAGCTTCGTTCAGCGCTTGCTGGAGGATGGCAAGCTGAAAGCGGGCGAAATGAGCCGTGTTCTGGTTCACATGATTGCCGATGACGCGTTGATGAATGACCTCTCGGTCGCGACCAAGACAGTGCCCAACCCTGTGGTCCTGCATAAGCTCAAAGAAGCTGGCCGCAATGCAGCTGATCAGTTTTTGACAGATCACAAGGCCGATTTGGGTGCACGCAGCACGGTCAATCTGCCGGAAATGTTTGGATAGTCACTCTGGTGGCTGGGTCGGGTCTTTGTCGTTCGGGTAAACAAGACCGGCCGAAATCACCAGCTTGGCGGCATCTTCGATCGACATGTCCAAAAGGATGACGTCCTCGATCGGAAAGAACAGCAAGAACCCCGATGTCGGGTTGGGTGTCGTCGGAATGAACACGCTGTACAGATCGCCACCCGCTTCTGCGCGTTCGTTGACTTCTCCCTTGGCGGTGGTCGAGACGAACCCGATGGCCCAGATGCCACGGCGCGGATATTGAACCAGACAGGCTTTTTCAAATGACCGTTCAGTCTGGGCAAAGACGGTCTCGGAAATCTGCTTGATGCCTGAATAGATGGACCGGATGACCGGCATCCTGTTCACCAGGCTTTCGGTGAACGAGATAAAGGACCGGCCCAGGATGCCCTTGGCAACCCAGCCAACCACGACGGTGAACACCAGAAAAAAGATGACACCTACACCGCGCAGGTTGATGCCAACATATTGTTCAGGCTGGAATTGGTGGGGAACCAGCGGCAGGACCGCACTGTCGATCCAGCCGACAACAGACCAGATCAGCCAGATCGTCAACCACACCGGCGCAATAACGACGATGCCCGTCAGAAAGGACGCGCGCAGCCGTGAGAACAGGCCGGGCTGTCGGTTGGGTTCTTCGTCAAAAGGAGTGTTCATTACGGTCCTGAGTGGCTTGCGAATTTAGTTAAGCAGTCCTTGGCCTTGGTACAATAGCTATATGTTAATCCGCCTTGGCGGACAGGGCGCGGGCGATCCCGGCTGCCAGGCGGGCATTGTTGCGGACCAATGCGATATTGGCGGTCAGAGAACGACCTTCGGTCTGCTCATAAATCCGTTGCAACAGGTAGGGTGTGACCCCTTTACCGCTGATCCGATGCACATCTGCATCCGCCTGTGCCGAGGCGATGATCGGGGCCAGTTCCTCGGATGGGATCTGATCGGCCTCCGGGATCGGATTGGCGACAAGTTGGCCGCCGGGCAGGCCAAGCGCGCGTCTGGTCGCATGTGCGTGCGCGATGTCTTCCGCACTGTCCATGCGCAGAGGGGCTGCCAGCGGGGATTTTGCCGACCAGAAGGCCGGAAATTCGTCCTGGCCATAGGCAATGACCGGAACGCCCAGTGTTTCCAGAACCTCAAGCGTCTTGGCCAGATCGAGGATGGCTTTGGCGCCTGCGGCAACAACCGTGACCGGGGTATGGGCCAATTCGTGCAGGTCAGCAGAGATATCGAACGAGGTTTCAGCCCCTTGGTGGACGCCTCCAATACCGCCGGTGGCAAAAACGTCGATCCCGGCGTGATGGGCGGCGATCATGGTTGCGGCGACCGTTGTTGCACCGGTCCCACCGGTTGCCATGCAGGCGGCCATATCGGCACGGGACAGTTTGGCGACCCCATGCGCTTGGCCCAGTGCTTTCAACTCTTCGGTTTCCAGACCGACGTGAAGCGTACCATTGATCACCGCCATGGTGGCTGGCACCGCGCCCGCCTCTCGAATGTCTTGTTCAACCTGTGCCGCAACCTCGATGTTCTGCGGGTAGGGCATACCGTGGGTGATGATCGTGCTTTCCAGCGCAACGATAGGTTGGCCTGCGTCTTTGGCGGCGCGGACCTCGGCAGAATATTGAATGTTGATCACAGTGGGGTTTCTCCGGAAACGTAAGTTGCGGCGGCATGCAAGGCACGTGACAGGGCCTCATCGCTTGGGGCACCGGTGGCCTCGGATGCGATATGCGCCGCCATGAAGGTATCACCCGCGCCGGTCACACGGGTGACCAGAACGGGTGGGGGTTTTTGGGTCAAGATTTCCTCAGCGCTGGCAACGGTTGCCGAACTGCCGCCATCAGTCACCAGCACGCGCAGCGCGCCGCGATCCAGCAGCCCCTTGGCGGCGCTTGCCGAATCCGCGAATTCGCGCTGGCACAGGATGCCTGCCTCTTCGAGGTTCACATAAAGCGTCGCGCGGGCATGTTTGAGGAAAGGCAGCAGGCGATCGGCCTTGCCGGGTGAGGCCGGTGCCACGCGCAGGTCGGCTCCGGCGAAGGCTGGGCTTTGCGCGATTTCTTCCAAAAGCGACAGCGTCAGGTTGCCATCCAAAGCAACAGGACCATCAAATGGCATGGTCTCTGTGCCTAATGGGCCTTGCATCAGGGGTTTCAGAATTTTTGCCCCTGCAGCCTCAAGTGAATGGGCGTCCGCAATCGCGGCAATCAATCCATTGGCGCCCTCGACAGCCATATATCGGTCGGTCGGCAGGTCCTGCGAGCGATAGATGTGATCCGTTACCATCCCCAGCCGGGCGCAAGCATTGACCAACTCGTCGCCTTCGGGATCGCGACCAATGGCGGTCAGCAGGGTGGGCGTCATGCCAAAGCGCACCAGCGTCATGGCAATGTTCATTGCCACGCCTCCGGGCAGGCGGGTGATCCTGCCGGGAACATCCGACCCCTGCCGCATGGCGCTAGCAGAACGTCCGATCACGTCCCACAGGACAGAACCGATACAAAGAATTTCGCTGTTCTGAGTCATGTCGACGTCATGCCGCAGCCCCGGCGTGGGTGCAAGGGTTAACGCTCACATCCTGCTCAGCCCATGGCGGTGATCAGGTCGTTCAGTGCAGCGGATGGGTCATCCTGTGACCAGATCTCATCCCCGATGCCAAAGAAATCGGTGCAGGGGCTGAGGTCACGGATCAATTCGGGGGTCAGGCCGCCTTCTGCCACAACCGGCACTTCGATCATCTCGGACCACCACTGGAACAGATCGTGCTC
The DNA here is from genome assembly GCF_059609985.1 of Ruegeria sp. YTSA219. Classification (NCBI taxonomy): domain Bacteria; kingdom Pseudomonadati; phylum Pseudomonadota; class Alphaproteobacteria; order Rhodobacterales; family Roseobacteraceae; genus Ruegeria; species Ruegeria sp. YTSA219. The sequence goes on along the minus strand of NZ_JBXWMT010000002.1, from coordinate 17,399 downwards.
GGCCACGGTTCCGTCACCCAAAGAGGACGTACCAACCGGGCCAAAGGCCACATAATCCGCCCCGGCCTCACCAGCCGACATGCCGTCATGGCTGGAGGTGCCGCAGAAGCAGCCGACAATGGCATCGGCACCCAATTCCTTACGCACATACCGGACCGAGCGCGCGCCATCATCCAGATGCACCCCATCCATACCCAGACGCTGCGCCAACAGGACGTGGTTGGAAATCACCAGCGCCACGTCCCGCGTATGTGCCACCTCGCGGCAGGCATCAGCGGCACGGGCAATCGTATCCTCGTCATTTCCCGCAAGGGCCAGACGGATGCAGGCGATTTCGGTGCTGTCCAGAACGCGGGCCAGTTGGTCGGGGAACGTGCTCAACGTGATGGTCGGCGGGGTGATCAGGTAAATCTGCGGCTGCTCGGGGGTGTCCATCGGCGCGTCCTTAGCTTTAAGTCTTTTGCGCGGTTTAGCGGATTGCGGGCCGGAAGCAAACTTTTATGCCTGTTTCAGGCAGAATTGGCGCCGCCAATGGCTTGCCCTGCGTTGGCGCGACGATTACAGCAGGCGCAGTTTTCGGAGACAACCATGCCCAGCGACAAATCCCAGCCCTCATTTGTGCTCGTGCGCCCGCAGATGGGTGAAAATATCGGTGCCGCCGCGCGGGCGATGTGGAATTTCGGGCTGGACCGGATGCGGATCGTGGCCCCACGTGATGGCTGGCCAAACCCCAAGGCGGTGGCCATGTCCAGTGGGGCGGGCCGTCTGCTGGATGAGGCGCAGCTGTTTGACGATCTGGCTGGCGCGCTGTCTGACAGTACCTATGTCTTTGCTACTACGGCCCGCCAGCGCGGGTTGACCAAGCCGGTCTTCAGCCCCGAACGCGCTATGCAGATCGCGGCCGAAAAGGTCGCTGCGGGCGAAAAAGTCGCCGTGCTGTTCGGCCCGGAACGGGCAGGGCTTGAGAATGAGGATATCGCCAAGGCCAATGCCATCATCTCGGTCCCGGTGAATCCGGAATATGCCTCATTGAACCTTGGACAATGCGTGTTGCTGACCGCCTATGAGTGGATGCGCCAGACAGGCGACGTCGTGCATGAGGCAACCGATCTGGGCAAAGGCGACTGGGCCACAGGCATCGAGGTCGAAAAGCTGGTCGAACATTATGAAGACCGGCTGGAAGAGGCGGGGTTCTTTTACCCCCCTGAAAAAGCCGAAAGCATGAAGACCAATCTGCGCAATCTGTGGTCACGGATGCGGATGACGCGGGCGGATGTGCAGATGTTGCACGGGGTCATGCGTCAGATGGTCCGTTGGAAAGACAAAGGGTAAGGCTGGACCTCGTCCCATGGTGGTCCTAGCTTGCAACGAAATTCAAGACACATGAGGAACGCATGAGCGGCAAGCGCAGCATCTTCGAAGAGGTCTCAGACTCTGAAAAACAACAAGCGGTTCAACCTGGTATGATTGACCGGGGCCGCGGTGGTGCGCGTAAGGCTATCCGGGCCTGGCTGATGATCCTGTTTGCGCTTGTGGTTGTGATGATTGCGGTGGGTGGGCTGACCCGCCTGACCGATAGCGGGCTGTCGATCACCGAATGGCGCCCGCTCACCGGGGCTGTCCCGCCGATGACCGAAACCGACTGGCAGGCCGAGTTCGACAAGTACAAGCAAATCGACCAGTGGCGCATCCAGAACCAGTGGATGGAGCTTGCGGATTTCAAATCCATCTATTGGTGGGAATGGGGCCACCGCCAGCTGGGCCGCGTGATCGGGCTGGTCTGGGCGCTTGGCTTCTTTGGGTTCCTTATTGCGCGCAAGATACCCACCGGCTGGACCGGCAAGCTGGTGATCCCCGGTGCCTTGGGTGGGGTACAGGGCGCCGTTGGCTGGTGGATGGTCGCGTCCGGCGTGACGCAGGGCGAGGGGATGATCGCCGTTGCCAGCTATCGCCTGGCGATCCATCTGGGTCTGGCCTTTGTGATCTTGGGTTTCCTCGCCTGGTATATGTTCGAACTTGGCCGGGATGAGCGTGACCTGATGCAGGCCCGCCGCGCGAAAGAGGCCAAACTGTTTTCCCTGTCTACCGGCCTGATGCATTTCGCATTCCTGCAGATCCTCATCGGTGCACTTGTCGCAGGTATCGACGCTGGGCGGTCTTATACCGACTGGCCATTGATCGGCGGGCAGATTTTCCCGCCGGACGCGGCGATACTGGAACCGATGTGGCGGAACTTTTTCGAAAGCCCCGGGCTTGTGCAGTTCATCCATCGTTGCGCGGGTTATCTGCTGTTCATCTTTGCCATCGTTGTCTGGCGTCGTGGCAATTCCAGTGCGCATCCGCAAACGCGCTTTGCCTTCAACACGATGTTCGCTGCCTTGTCGTTGCAGGTGGTTGTCGGGATCATGACCGTGATCTACGCGGCCCCCTGGCAGATCGCCATTTTCCATCAGTTCATGGCCGTGATCGTGTGGACTCTGATCCTGCGTGCGCGATTCCTGACAGCCTATCCCATCGTAACTTCGATCCGCGGAGCCTGACCCAGATGACTGCCTATGATGAACTGATGGCCTTCCAACGTGAAACCTCGGCACTTGGTCAGATTGCCGGGCGTCTGGGATGGGATCAGGAAACAGTGATGCCGCGCGGCGCAGCGCCGCAGCGCGCAGAAGAAATGGCCGCGATCGAATCTGTTTTGCATGCCCGACGGTCTGATCCGCGTGTGGCAGAGTGGCTGGAGCAGGCCGACCCGCAGGACGATGTCGCCCGCGCGCAACTGCGCGAGATACGCCGGTCCTATGAGCGGACCGTGAAAGTGCCCGCCGATTTGGCCAAGACCATCGCACGCGTTACCTCAGCCGCGCAGGGCACATGGGCACAGGCGCGCGCCGATGAGGATGTGGCGGCCTTTTTGCCCGTGTTGGAAGAGGTTGTGGCGCTCAAACGTCAGGAAGGTCAGGCCCTGGCACAGGGCGGTGATGTCTATGACGCCATGGTCGAAGATTACGAGCCCTATACGACCGGCACTCAGATCGCTGCGATCTTTGACCAGATGCGTCCGCGTCTTGTGGCATTGCGAGCAGCTGTGTTGGACCAACCCGGACCGGCCGCCCTGACCGGGGCGTTTGACGCAGCGACCCAGATGCAACTGTCACAGAAGCTGGCCACCGGATTCGGTTACGACCTGAACACTGGCCGGGTCGACAAGGCCGTTCACCCGTTCAGCTCGGGCAGCGGATTGGACGTGCGGATCACCACGCGCACCAGCGAGACCGATCCATTCAACTGTTTCTATTCAACCATTCACGAGGTCGGCCACGCCGCCTATGAACAGGGCATCGACCCAGCCTACCTTTTGACCCCGCTGGGGCAGGGCGTGTCGATGGGCGTGCATGAAAGCCAGAGCCGGATCTACGAAAACCAACTGGGTCGATCACGCGCCTATACTGGCTGGCTGTTTGGCCAGATGGTCGAGGCTTTTGGCAATTTCGGCGTCGCCGATGCCGATGCGTTCTATGCCACGGTCAACCGGGTCCATAATGGCTATATCCGCACTGAGGCGGATGAGGTGCAGTACAACCTGCACATCATGCTGCGCTTTGACCTTGAGCGCGCGTTAATGAGCGGCGATCTGCAGGTCAGAGACCTTGAGGGTGCATGGAACGACCGGTTCAAGGCCGATTTCGGCTATGCGGTCGATAGGCCCTCGAACGGATGCTTGCAGGATGTCCATTGGTCCGTCGGTCTGTTCGGGTATTTCCCGACTTACTCGTTGGGCAATGTCTATGCCGGATGCCTGAACCAGGCTTTGCGATCCGCGCTGCCCGATCTGGATACTCAACTGGCCAAGGGTGACACGTCGGGCGCCACCGGTTGGCTGCGCGAAAACCTCCAACGCCATGGCGGCCTTTACGCCCCCCGCGACATCATCCAACGCGCCAGTGGCATGGAACCGGGTCCAGAACCACTGTTGGAGTATCTGGAGCAAAAGTTTGGATCGTTGTACGGGTTGTGATAGTGGGCCTAACTGGGCCTGACCAGACAACGCACTCAATCGTACACCCAATTCGTGATAGGAGACGAAAGCTTGCTCTGAGCCCAAACCTGCCGAGAAAGCGCCAACCTGCTTATAAGTTGACACTTGTCAAGGATCGAGACTTTTAGTTCACCTACTCTGACAATGGATTGTCCACTACTTAGGCGCTTCCGACATGAACGGATTTATCCAAATTGGTATAGCAATCAGTATTATAGTTTGGGCAGTTCCCTCAACTGCCCAGAGGGCGAATCCCCATTTGATCTACGAAGAGAATTGCGCGTCTTGTCACCTGCCGCATGCAGGAGATTTTGTCTCCGAAAAATTGATTGTGTCAGAAAGCGGCATTGTCGGAAAAGCTTCTGGTCGTCCCGTCATTGATTATCTGAAGGCAGGACACGGCGAGTTGTCAGACGAAGAAATCAATGTGCTGATAGAACAGTTTGAGTTCATCCAAGAATCTGGCCGTCTATTCCAAGAAAAATGCATTATTTGCCACGACAACGCCGCCGAATTTGCGCGCCAAAAGTTGATCTTGCGCGATGACATAGTTACGGGCCGGTACACAGACAGAGATGTCGCAGAGTTTTTGTTGCAGCACGGACGGCTCGATGCTTCTGAGGCACAAAAGATGGTTGAGGTCCTTATGCGCCAACTTCAGGTAAAATAAAGAGCATCAAAATACCACGCGATGCAGGTCGGTTCTTAGCCTTAATTCGGGCATTAGGTCTATGCATTGATAGGCAGTTTTGTCCGCACACCAGACACCCAGAAACATCGCCGAGGCCAGAGACCTCGGCTTTCATTGCTTACTCTTCCGTCTCGTCCTCATCACCCTGATCTGCGATCCAGGCAACGGATACGACCTCTTCGCCTTTGCCGGTGTTGAACACCTTCACGCCACCTGCTGACCGCGAGCGGAATGAGATGCCTTCGATCGGGACCCGGATCGACTGACCTTTGGACGTGGCCAGCATGATCTGATCTTCGATATCGACGGGGAACGAGGCCACAAGTGCCCCGCCGCGCATCGCCTTATCCATCGCCGCCACGCCCATGCCGCCACGTCCCCGAACCGGGTAGTCGTGGCTGGAACTGAGCTTGCCAGACCCGCTTGCGGAAATGGTCAGGATCAGGTTCTCGGCTGCGGACATTTCGGCATACCGCTCCTGTGGCAAGACGCTGTCGGCGTTGCCCTCATCCTCATCACTTTCGGTCTCGTCCGTGACACCGGCCATCAGGCGACGCATCTTGAGATAAGCGGCGCGTTCGTCCGAGGTGGCTTCGAAATGGCGGATCACTGACATGGAAACGACATGGTCGCCATTTGTCAGCCTGATGCCACGCACACCGGTGGACTTCCGACCTTTGAACACCCGCACGGCAGTGGTCTGGAACCGGATTGCCCGGCCCGAGTTTGTCACCAGCATTACATCGTCGTCTTCCGAACAGATGCGCGCATTCACCAGTTCCACGCCCTCGGGCAGGTCCATTGCGATCTTGCCGTTGCGTTTGACGTTTGTGAAATCGCTCAGCGCGTTCCGGCGCACATCACCGGCGCTGGTGGCAAAGACGATCTGCAGGTTTTCCCATTCTTCGTCCGGCACATCCACGGGCATGATCGCCGCGATGGAAACCCCGGTCGGAATCGGCAGGATGTTGACAATGGCCTTGCCCTTGCCAGTGCGCCCGGATTGCGGCAGACGCCAGGTTTTGAGCTTGTAGACCATCCCGTCAGTGGTGAAGAACAACAACTGTGTATGCGTGTTCGCCACGAAGAGGTTGGTAACGACGTCCTCTTCCTTGGTCTGCATTCCCGACAGGCCCTTGCCACCACGTTTTTGCGCCCGGAAATCGGCCAGCGGAGTACGCTTGATGTAGCCGCCCGACGTGACGGTCACGACCATATCCTCACGCTCGATCAGGTCCTCATCTTCCATGTCGCCGGACCAATCGACGATCTCGGTGCGACGGGGCACGGCAAACTGCTCACGCACGCTGCGCAGCTCATCCCCGATAATCGACATGATGCGCTCTCGCGAGGACAGAATATCCAGGTATTCCTTGATTTTACCCGCCAGTTCTTCCAGTTCGTCCGTAACCTCTTTGACACCGATCTGGGTCAATCGCTGCAGACGCAGGTCGAGGATCGCACGGGCCTGAACTTCGGTCAGGTTATAGGTGCCGTCGTCGTTCATCTTGGACAGAGGGTCGTCGATCAGGCGCAGATAGCTTTCGATCTCCGCCGCGGGCCAGCGGCGGGTCATCAGCTTTTCACGCGCTTGCGCGGCGTCAGCAGATGAGCGGATGGTTGCAACCACCTCATCCACATTCGACACAGCCACGGCCAGACCACATAGGATATGGCTGCGTTCGCGGGCCTTGCGCAGGTCGTAGGCGGTGCGACGGGCGACGACGTCCTCGCGGAAGTCAATGAAGGAGGTCAGAAAGCGGCGCAGAGTCAGTTGCTCGGGTCGCCCACCATTCAGAGCCAGCATATTGCAGCCAAACGAGGTTTGCATCGGCGAAAAACGGAACAGTTGGTTCAGAACCACTTCGGGCGTGGCATCACGTTTCAGTTCGACCACCACGCGTACGCCGTTACGGTCGGATTCGTCCTGAACGTGGCTGACGCCTTCGATGCGTTTTTCGCGAACGGCTTCGGCGATCTTTTCGATCATCGAAGCCTTGTTCACCTGATAGGGGATCTCGTCCACGACGATGGCGTAGCGGTCCTTGCGGATTTCCTCGACGCGGGTCTTGGAGCGGATTATGACGCTGCCGCGCCCTTCCAGATAGGCTTTGCGCGCGCCGGACCGGCCCAGCATTACGCCGCCGGTCGGGAAGTCGGGGCCTGGAACATACTCGATCAGCTGCTCGGACGTCAGATCGGGATCGTCGATCAGGGCGAGGGTGGCGTCGACCACCTCACCAAGATTGTGCGGCGGGATATTGGTCGCCATGCCCACGGCAATGCCGCCAGCGCCGTTGACCAGCATGTTCGGGAACCGTGCGGGCAGGACTGTCGGCTCTCTGTCTTTGCCGTCATAGTTGTCCTGAAAATCGACGGTGTCTTTCTCGATATCCGCCAGCAGAGAGGCGGCGGGCTTGTCCATCCGCACTTCGGTATAGCGCATGGCCGCCGGGTTATCGCCGTCCATCGAGCCAAAGTTGCCCTGACCGTCCAGTAGCGGCAGCGACATCGAGAAATCCTGAGCCATCCGCACCAACGCGTCATAGATCGCGCTGTCGCCGTGTGGGTGGTATTTACCCATTACGTCGCCGACCGGACGGGCCGATTTGCGATAGGATTTGTCATGGGTGTTTCCGGTCTCGTGCATCGCGTAGAGGATGCGCCGATGTACCGGTTTCAACCCATCGCGCAGATCAGGAATCGCACGGCTAACAATGACCGACATCGCATAGTCCAGATAGGACGTGCGCATTTCGGATTCGATGGAGACCGTCGGGCCACCGTAAACGGGGCGTTCTGGCGGGTTTTCATCCATATTTTCAGGAACTTCTGGCGTATCGCTCACGTAAACTGCCCGTTCTGTATGCAGACTCTATATCTTGTGGATACACCTTATCAGACCCGGCACATAAGGTGCAAGCAAGCAACCATTTTGCAAGTGAGAAACTCCGGTAACATCACGGTAACATATTGTTAACTAAGGATTAGGGTGTTTTCGTGATACAATAGGGGGACCTTGCAATTAATATTGAGGTCGAAATGGAGCGCTGCGAAACGGAATTGATGCTTAAAGGATATGGGCTGACAACGGCGGAATTATTCTACCACATGCCCGACTATATCCATGTTCTGAACACCTTCATCTGGCAGGAATACGATCTGGCGCCGGATCATCCGAAACTGTTCGAGTTCATTGATTTCTGGCAGCGAGAGATCGAAGGCCCCTTACATTCTGTAAAATTCACGCACCGTAAGATGATCGCGCCCGGAGAGTGGCGCAACCAAGTTGGCGAGTTTCGGGTGAATTAGCCACCCTGGCAGATTATTGGCTGTGTAACGAAAGGGCGTGTTCCATTTGATTTTCTTAGGCTAGGGTCGTGTCCAAACCATTGATCAGCTAAGGAAATGCCACATGCCCAGAATGTTGCTGTTTGTCGCCGCCGTTTTGCTTGGTGGGCCAGTCGCCGCTGAGGGAGTTTTGGACAAGATCAAAAAAGGCGCGGCAAACGCGGCTGACGTTGTCGGGCAAGGGGCCGAAACCGTTGGCGAGACAATCGATAAAGGCGCGAAAGCTGTTGAGGGTACGGTCGACTCGACCACCGAATTGCTAAGCAATGAGGCCACTCCGGAAGAGACGCGCGCCAAGCTGGACACATTGGCCACGCAGATTCTGGATCAGCTGCTGGCCGAAAATCCCGAAGCGCATGCGCTGTACGAGGTCTGTGCCGGCTATGCCGTGTTCGACTCGCGCAAGGTTACGGTGTTTCCAGTCTCGGCTGGGTATGGGCGGGGTGTGGCGGTGTCAAAGGACACCGGCCAGCACACATATATGAACATGGGAACAGGCGGCGTGGGTGGCGCGATCGGCATCGGCGGCTTTGAATCCAAGTTTGTGATCATGTTCGAAACCCCTGCTGATCTGGATAAGTTCATCACCCAGGGCTATGACGCGACGGCCGAAACCCGCGCCATGTACGGCGATGAAAACACGACGGAAACCGTGCGCTTCACCGATGGCCGGTCTTTTTTTGAACTGTCCAAGAAAGGGTGGCGCGTGGCAGCGGGCGCGTCGGGCTCAAAGTTCTGGAAATCGCCGGAACTGAACTGATCACCCCGAACAGCTGGCCCCGCCCAGGACGCAGAATTTGGCGCAATGCGGATGGTTCAGATGCACGTCCGCTTCCGCCTCGGCCAGCGTATGGCCCATCTCGAATTCCGGCTCATAAGGCAGCAGCGTGCAGGCCAGAACAGCCGGTTTTTCAGCGCGTTTGCGTTTGACCACCATCCGGGCGCTGGCACACATCACGGATGCAGGAGATTTGTTCAGGATACCCCAGCAGGCGGTGGTGATTTCCGGCACTTCCACGGTCTCGTCCATTTCCGGGAAAAGGACCGTTCGCGCAGGGTCATGCGCGTCGATGCCAAACCCGTGGTGGTTGAATAACGTAGCATATCCCTGACGGCTTTTTTCATCGTCCTCGCCCCATACGGTTCTGCCGGCAACAGCCATCCGGAATCCGCCATCGCGTAGCCACTTCATACCTTCCACGGTTTTGTCAAAACTGCCTTTGCCACGTTCCTTATCGTGCAGGTCGGCACGATAATGGTCGAGCGATACCCGCAGCGTCAGTTTCCCAGAGTAGTCGCGCTGAAGTTCAGTCAATCCCTCGCGCATCTTCTGGCGCATCATTGGCCGCATGGCGTTGGTCAGGATCAACACCTCATAGCCGCGTTCCAGCGCAGCGCGCGCCATCTCGATCATGTCGGGGTTCATGAACGGCTCACCACCGGTAAAGCCAATCTCACGCACGGGCCAGTTTCTGTCTTCGATCTGGTCCAGATAGTCTCGCACTTCATCCGCCGAGATATAGACCAACGCATCATTGGTCGGGCTGCTTTCGATATAGCAGTTGACACATTCGATGTTGCACAAAGTCCCGGTATTGAACCAGAGCGTCTCGGGGTTGGTCAACGCCACCGAGGCACGAGTCTGGCCATCCGCTGTCACCAATTTGTTTTGAAACTTGCCGATATTGACGATCTGAGGGGCGTTGTCTTTCATTCCGGTTTCCGGTTCTTTTCTGTTGTCACCTTGAATTAGAGGTTTCAGACCGTTTCGCAAAGTGAGACATGGGTGAACTGACAGAGAATTGATGTCGCGGAAATCCGCAATAATGGTTGCGCTAACATTGGACATTGAGCATAGGGCAAGGTAAGGAAAACACATGGTTTCTCGCGTCATACCTGTAGACCCCTTTGATCTGGTCATTTTTGGCGGAACTGGCGATCTGGCGCAGGGTAAAATCCTGCCCGCTCTGTTTCGCCGGTTTTGTGCTGGCCAGTGGGCTGAAGGCGCGCAAGTAATCGGGGCGGCCAGAACGGATTACGACCGTGACAAGTTCCGCAATTTGGTCCGCAACTCGCTTGAGGCACATGCCGGACGACACAGTCTGGACACTGCTGCGTTGAACGCGTTTTTGCAGCGGGTTGATTATGTGACATTGGATGCTGTTGCGGATCATGGCTGGGCCGAGCTTGCGCGGAAACTTCAGCCGAATCGGGTTCGGGCGTTCTATTTTTCGGTGGGGCCGCGGTTGTTTGGCCCTCTGGCGGAACGGATCGAGGCGTATGATCTGACAACGCCGCAGACGAGGATCGTGGTTGAAAAACCCTTTGGCCATGATCTGGAAAGTGCGCGAGCTTTGAATGCCACGCTGGCCGCGCATTTCAGGGAAAGTCAAATCTATCGAATCGACCACTATCTGGGCAAGGAAACCGTCCAAAACCTGATGGCTGTTCGATTCGGCAACATGTTGTTCGAACCACTTTGGAACAGCCAGTATGTCGACCATATCCAGATCACCGTAGCCGAATCCGTCGGAATTAACGGCCGTGAAGAGTATTACGAGCGCGCAGGCGCAATGCGCGACATGATGCAGAACCACCTGATGCAACTTTTGTGCCTGATCGCCATGGAACCTCCGGCCAAGTTCGACCCGGATGCGGTGCGTGATGAAAAGCTCAAGGTCATTCGCGCTCTGGACCCGGTAAAGCCGCATCATATCGTGCGGGGGCAGTTTGAGGGCGAAAGTTCAAGTTACCGCAAAGCCGTTGGAAATCCACGCTCGACTACCGAAAGCTATGTGGCGCTGCGGGCGCATATCAGCAACTGGCGATGGGCAGGAACACCGTTCTACTTGCGCACGGGCAAGCGCCTTGTGGCCCGGTCTTCGGTGATCAACGTGATGTTCAAAGACGCGCCGCACTCGATCTTTGGAGCGGATGCCGGGCGTCATGCGAATGCGCTGTCGATCCGCCTGCAGCCAAATGAGGGCATCACGCTGAAAGTGACGATCAAAGAGCCCGGGCAAGGAGGTATGCGTTTGGTCGACGTGCCCCTGGATATGAGCTTTGCCGAGGCATTGGGCGCCGAGAACCAGGACCCGCCAGACGCCTATGAACGTCTGGTGATGGATGTGATCCGAGGCAATCAGACGCTGTTCATGCGCGGTGATGAGGTCGAGGCCGCCTGGGCCTGGACAGACCCGATCATCGCAGGATGGCAGGCGCGTGGCGACGTGCCGAAACCTTATGAGAGCGGCAGCACTGGGCCGGGCGACGCCGAGCTGCTGATGAAACGGGACGGTCGCCGTTGGCAAGGGATAAACCCATGAAAATTCAGGAATACGCCGACCGGGATATGCTAGCCATCGACGTGGCCAATGCTATCGCCGGAGATCTTGAGGCGGCGCTGCTGCATCACGATCTGGTCTCTTTTGCTGTGCCGGGCGGTACCACACCCGGGCCGGTCTTTGACGGATTGTGCGCCGCTGATTTGGATTGGGATCGGGTCCGAATTCTGCCAACGGATGAACGGTGCGTGCCCAGCGACAGCGATCGCGCAAATGCGCGGCTGATCCAAGAGCGTTTGCTGACCAATCGCGCCTCGGTCGCGCAATATGTGCCGCTGTATCTGGATGGCAAAGATCCGGAATCGGTGCTGCCCGAAATTGAAAGCTTGATTGCGCCTGTGCTGCCTCTTTCGGTTCTCATGCTGGGTATGGGCGAAGATATGCACACCGCCTCGCTGTTTCCGGGGATGGACGGGTTGGCCGCCGCATTGGACGGGCATGCGCCACCTTTGGCCGTGGCCCGACCCGAAGTTCAGCCCGAGGCGCGGATTACATTAACGGCTCCGGTCTTGGACGGCGCATTGTCTAAGCATCTGGTGATTTTTGGGGAAACCAAACGCAAGGCGCTGGACCGGGCCATGTCCCTGCATCCCAAAGAGGCGCCGATTGCTGCTGTGTTGGGCGGCATGACGGTCCATTGGGCGGAGTAGAGTTATGAACCTGGATACTCTCAAGGCATTTGCGTCAGATGGCGGTCGTTCCATTTTGGACTTGTTCGAACAAGACGTGGATCGGGCACAGGTTTTCTCGACCTCAACGGGCGATATGCTGTTTGACTATTCAAAGACGCAGATTGACGCAGATATTCGCGCAGCCCTGATCCGCCTATGCGACGAGGCGGGGCTTGCCGACAGGCGCGACGCGATGTTTGCGGGTGCCAAGATCAATGAAACCGAAGAACGCTCGGTTCTGCATTCGGCATTGCGGAATCTGGATGGCGGTCCGGTCGACGTGGATGGTCTGGATGTCATGCCTGGCGTTCTGGATACGCTGCAGCGGATGCGTGTCTTTGCCGAAGAGGTCCGTGGGGGGGCCGTGTCCGGGGCAGGGGGCAGCTTTACCGATGTGGTGAATATCGGAATTGGTGGGTCTGATCTGGGACCGGTTATGGCCACGCATGCGCTGGCTCCGTATCACGACGGGCCGCGGCTGCACTATGTCTCGAATGTAGACGGGGCACATATTGCCGATGTTCTACGGCAGCTGGATCCGACGCGGACACTTGTGATTGTCGCGTCCAAGACGTTCACGACCATTGAAACCATGACCAATGCCCGCACCGCGCGCGCCTGGATGGTCGATGGCGGCGGGGAGCCGGCCCGACAGTTTGCTGCGGTTTCCAGTGCTTTGGACAAGACTCAGGCCTTTGGCATTCCCGAACAGCGCGTGTTTGGTTTCGCCGATTGGGTCGGCGGACGTTATTCGGTTTGGGGGCCTGTGGGCCTGCCGGTGATGATTGCCGTAGGCTCGACGGCCTTTGACGCGTTTTTGCGTGGTGGACAGGCAATGGACGTGCATTTTCGCGCCGCCGATTGGTCCGAGAATATGCCGGTGATGTTGGCTTTGACCGGTATCTGGCATCGGCAGGTTCTGGGATATGCCAGCCGGGCCGTGCTGCCATACGATCAGCGTCTCCTGCGCTTGCCCGCATATTTTCAGCAGCTCGAGATGGAGTCGAATGGCAAATCCGTTGCCATGGACGGCAGTGCGCTGACCATTCCTTCGGGTCCGGTGGTCTGGGGTGAGCCTGGTACCAATGGTCAGCATGCGTTTTATCAGCTGATCCATCAGGGCACAGACGTTATCCCTTGCGAATTCATGGTCGCTGCCGAGGGACATGAACCTGAGCTGACCCACCATCACCGGCTGCTGCTGGCCAACTGTCTGGCCCAGTCCGAGGCGCTGATGCGCGGCCGATCGCTGGACGAGGCGCGGCAGCGCATGGCCGACAAAGGGTTGACGGGTGAAGAATGCGAACGTCAGGCCCGACATCGGGTGTTTGCTGGCAATCGTCCCTCGACCACGCTGATGTACCCCAAGCTAACGCCTTTTGTTCTGGGTCAGGTCATTGCCCTGTACGAGCATCGCGTATTCGTCGAAGGGGTCCTGTTGGGGATCAACTCTTTTGACCAGTGGGGCGTTGAACTGGGCAAGGAACTGGCGACTTCACTGGGGCCAATCGTGGACGGTGCAGAAGGTACCGAGACCAAAGACGGGTCAACCGCCGCCCTTGTTGCCTATGCCATGTTGCACCGGGAAACCGAATAAAAGCCAGCTTTACAGCCCTGGCATGACGCATTCTTCTATTGTCAGACAATTAAATGCTTGGCAGGGTTTCTTTTGACCGCGCCGATTGCAGAAGATGCGTGGCAAACAAGAAGGTGCTGCAAAAAGCGGCCCCGACACAGGGAGGATGTCCATGCTGGGACAAATGATGACGCAACCGTTGCTGATCTCGTCACTGATCGAGCATGCCGATCGCTATCATGGCCAAACCGAGATATATTCTGTCGAAACTGACGGCAGCTTGACTGAAACGAACTGGTCGCAAGTCGCCGCGAACGCACGAAAATTAGGTTCTGCACTGTTAGGTCTTGGGCTGGAACCGCACGCTCGGATAGCGACATTGGCATGGAACAACCGCCGCCATCTGGAAATCTACTATGGCACTTCGGGTGCTGGATTCGTCTGCCACACCGTAAACCCCAGGCTGTTTCCAGAGCAGCTGACCTATATCATCAATCATGCGCAGGACCGGGTTCTGTTTTTCGACGCCACATTCATCCCGCTTGTCGCCGCTTTGAAGGACCAACTGACAGAGGTGCAGCATTTCGTGTTAATGGGTCCGCGGAATGATGACGCAATCGCGCAGGTTCCAGGGATGCAGTTCTATGATGAGCTGATCGAAACCGGTAATTCCGGCTTTCAATGGCCGAGGCTGGACGAAAACACAGCCTCAAGCCTTTGTTACACTTCGGGCACAACCGGCAACCCCAAAGGGGTGCTCTATTCCCATCGCTCGACAGTTTTGCACAGTTTTGGGTCCAACACGCGTGACGTGATCGGGTTTTCGGCGATGGATGTGGTACTGCCAGTTGTACCGATGTTCCATGTGAATGCTTGGGGATCGCCGTACGCTTGCGCGATGTCGGGGTCTCGGATGGTATTACCGGGACCAGATTTGCATGGCGAGGCATTGGTCAATTTGATTGACAGCTATGGGGTGACACTGGCCATGGGCGTGCCGACGATCTGGCAGGGTCTGCTGGCCTCTGCCAAGAAGTCGGGCAGTCAACTGTCCAGTCTTGAGCGCACAGTTATTGGTGGGGCCGCATGTCCGCCGTCGATGATCGAGACGTTCCGCGAAACCTACGGTGTCGATACAGTCCACGCCTGGGGGATGAGCGAGATGAGCCCGCTGGGAACCGCGAACCAGCCCTTGGCGAAACATGGAAAACTACCCAAAGAAGAGCAGTATGGACTTCGGGAAAGTCAGGGCCGTCCTTGTTATGGGGTCGAATTGAAAATCGTTGATGATCTCGGCAATGAGCTTCCGCGCGACGGTGAAACACAGGGAGACCTGATGGTGCGCGGATACTGGGTATTGGACAGCTATTTCATGATGCAGGATCAGGGTCTGCTGCAAGACGGTTGGTTTACCACTGGCGACGTGGCGACACTGGACCCGGACGGGTATATGACGATCCGAGATCGCTCAAAGGACATCATCAAATCCGGCGGTGAATGGATCAGTTCGGTCGAGCTCGAAAATATCGCGGTGGCACATCCAAAGCTGGCAGGCGCAGCCGTTGTAGGTGTGCCGCATCCGAAATGGGACGAACGGCCCGTTCTTGTGGCGGTGAAAGCCGAGGGGGCGAACCCAAGCGAAGAAGAATTGCTGGCGTTTTTTGGTGGTAAGATCGCCAAGTGGCAGATCCCGGACAGGGTAGTCTTTGTGGACGCGCTGCCACTGAACGCGACTGGCAAGATCCTGAAACGCAACCTGCGGGAAGACTTCAAAGATCTGCTGAGTACCTAGCGCAAAAACACTGGCCTGGCAGACACAAGCGAGATTGTTTGCCGGGTTTTCTGACTTCGCGGCGAAGTAGATCTATAGCCCCTCAGCCTTCTGAAGATCCACGCGTGAATTCTGCCAGTTTGGGTTTCCTCGTGCGCCAAAAATACTCGAATGAACTGCCGGGCCAGTTGGTGGTTATCCGCTCGCCATCTTTGTAATAGCTGCGCTCGATCCGCGCCCACTGACTTTTGGCAAGACGCTGTTGCATCTCGTCATCGAAACGCAATGCCGCCTCAGGTTTTACTTCGATCGTGCCGTGATCGGCAGCCTTGATAAGTTGGATGACAAAACCGATTTGCGCTTCGATCATGGCCAGTACCGTCGTGTGGCCCAGGTTTGTGTTTGGTCCGTAAATAATGTGCAGATTAGGGAATTTGGGAACCGAGATGCCAAGATAGGCCCGCGCACCACCATCATCCCAAACATCGCGCAACAAGATACCATCACGTCCCTTGATATCAATAGCTTGCAGGAAGGGGTTGGATTGGAACCCAGTGCCAAGAATGACCACATCATGGGGGCGTTCGGTGCCGTCTGTGGTCTTGATCCCGTCTTTGGTGAAACAGTCGATCCCGTCCGTTACCAGATCAACCTTATCCTGGTTCAGGGTCTGATAGTAGCTGTCGGAAACCAAAAGACGGCGTGCGCCGGGTGGGTATTTTGGTCGAAGCTCCTCGCGGAGTTTTGGGTCCGATATCGTCTTTTCCAGATGCCGGTTCAGTATGTTCTGCATCAGCATCTCGTGCAGTTTCGATCCTTTCATGACTGGAAAGATCTTGAACTCATTCTCGGCCCAAAGGCGGAAGCGATAAAGTTTTTGAAGGAAAGGCATCGAACGCATCAGCGACTTGAAGCTCTCGCCATAGGTCTTGTTGCCTTTGGGCATGACCCAATTTGCCGTGCGTTGATAAACTGTCAGACTGCGTGCCTGTTTGGCGATCTCTGGGATAAACTGCAGCGCGCTGGCTGCATTTCCAATCACGGCAACCGATTTGTCCTTCAGGTCGATATCATGGCGCCATTCGGCAGAATGGAATATGGTTCCTCCGAAGAGTTTCATCCCCGGTATCCCAATACGGTTGGGAAAGTGCAACTGACCAACCGAGCAAACCACGTGGCGGCAGAGATAGGTTTCATCTCCATTGCCCTTGGTCGTTACAGTCCACATTTCACTTGTCGGATCGAAGCTTGCTGAAGTGACGGCGCAGCCAAGGCGTAAATGCGCGATCACTCCGAATGTTTCCGCACAATCCCGGATGTAATCCAGAATCTCTTTCTGTCCCGACCATTTTCGGCTCCAGTTCGGCGTTTTGCTGAAAGAGTAAGAATACAAATGCGAGGGCACATCGCATTCCGCACCGGGATAGGTGTTATGCTGCCAAGTGCCCCCAAATTCAGTGGCCTTGTCGAGTATTGCGAAGCTGTCGATTCCCGCTTGTCTGAGCTGGTAGCCCATACCAATGCCGCCAAAGCCAGCACCTATGATCAAACAGTTCACCTGCTTCATGATACTTCCTTATGCTCGTATGTCCGTTTCGCGACTTACCAGTGGCGTTTCTGATCTGCCTGGTTTGGCTTTGGGACAAGCGTGACCGGCATAAAATCTTCTTTCAATCTATCTCAAGTTCACCTGAGCCTGCTAATAACTTGGGCCCAGACTAAGTCCTTCAATGCAAATGTAATTGGGAACTTATCCCTCAACTTTGAGTTGAATGGAATGAAAAAATTAGAGGATGAACCTTTGAAACCGTTTATCATCTGCCTTGAGTTATGGCGCACGGCCTGAGGCAGGGTGTTTCTATAGTCGTGAAAATTTTGGAAGATTGGCTCCGGCGGTAGGGATCGAACCTACGACCAATTGATTAACAGTCAACTGCTCTACCGCTGAGCTACGCCGGA